>NZ_FMHW01000002.1:3000000-3300000 GCF_900090325.1 Micromonospora pallida
GAAGTCGCTGATCGCGACGAGTTCCCGCCCGTCGGCGTCGACCAGGGAGAGGTCGGCGGCGACCACCTCGTCGGTCTCGCCGTCGCGGTAGCGCAGGTGGCTCGCGAAGGTGGCCGGCAGCGGGCCGCGCACCACGATCCGCCCGTACGACAGCGGCAGGTAGGTGCCGGAGCCCCGGCCCCGCCCGAACGCGGTCGCCACGTCGAGCAGCGCCGGGTGCAGACCCCAGGCGGACAGGTCGCCCCGCGCCGCCGCCGGGGCCTCGATCCGGGCCAGTTCCTCGCTTGCGCCGAGGTGGTGCTCGCGCAGCGAGTGCCAGCGGGGACCGAAGGTGAGCATGCTGGTCCGGCCCCGCCCGAAGGACGAGTCGTCGTCGATCCGCCGGCAGGCGGCGGTCACCGGGGCGAGGTCCCGGGCCGCCGGGGCGGGCTCGGTGGTCCACCCGGCCGAGCCCCGGACATGGGTACGCAGCTCACCGGCGGCGAGGCTGCGGACCGCGAAGTCCACCCCCTCGTCGGTGCCGGTCAGCTCGACCCGGTACTGGGCGACCGTGCCGTCGGGCACCGAGAACGGCTCGAGGAAGACCACGTCCCGCAGTTCCACCAGGGCGTCCCCGGCGGGGGCGGGCACGGCGGCGACCACGGCGGCGCGGACCGCCTCCAGGTGGGCGGTGCCGGGCACCACCGGCACCCCGCCGATGCGGTGTTCGTCGAGCAGCCAGTGGGTGGTGGCGGAGACCAGGCCGTGCAGCACGGTCTCCGTGCCGGTGGTGACCCGGGTGGTGAGGACCGGGTGGTCGACCGTGGTGGTGACCGTGTCCCGACTCGCGGCCCGGAATCCGGCCGGCACGTTCGTCTCGACGGCCATGCCGACCTCGGCCCAGCCGCCCCAGTTCTGCGACAGCACCGGCGCCCGCCAGCCCAGCCCCGCACGGGCGTACGCGTCCAGGGCGTTGTTGGCCGCGCAGTAGTCGACCTGACCGAAGCCGCCGATCACGGCGGTGATCGACGAGCAGAGCACGACGAAGTCCATCGGCAGGTCACCGAAGACCTGGGCGAGGGCAAGGGTGCCGGCGACCTTGGGGGCGAGGACCCGCTCCGCCTCGGCGCGCTCCTTGATCTCGGCCATGCCCCCGCCGGGCAGGCCGGCGGCGTGCACGAGGCCGTCGATCCCGCCGTACGCCTCTTCGGCGGCGACGCGGACCCGGCGCAGGTCGGCCGGGTCGGTGACGTCGGCGGCGAGGACGAGCACCTGCGCGCCGGCCGCCTCCATCCGGCGGATCGCCGCGATGGCCCGGCCGGCCCGGTCGTCGCCGTGCACCGCCAGGTGGTCGTCCCACGCCTCGCGCGGCGGCAGGCCGGAGCGGGCCAGCAGCACCAGCTTCGCGCGGGCCCGGCGGGCGAAGTCCTCGGCCAGGGTGATGCCGATGCCGCCCAGGCCACCGGTGATCACGTACCGGCCGCCCTCGCGCAGGGTCGTGCCGGCCTCCTCCCCGTCGAGGGTGACCTGCTCGTGGTCGGTGACCCAGCGCCGGGTGCCGCGCAGCGCCACCTCGGTGACGTCGCCGGTCGGGCGGGTCAGTTCGGCGGCGAGCGCGGTGGCGTCGGTGGCCGCCGGGTCCGCGTCGACCAGCCGCACGGTCAGGCCGGGCAGCTCGACCGGGAGCACCCGGGCCAGGCCGCGCAGGGTGGCGTGTTCGGGGCGGGTCAGGTCCGGGCCGGTCACGTCGCCGATGCCGGCGGTGACCAGGTCCAGGGTGAGGTTCCGCTCCTCGGCGGTCCGTCCGGCCCCGGCGAGCGCCTGCACCAGGTGCAGCGCGTCGAAGAAGCCCCGGTCCAGGGCGGCGGAGGTGGCGGCGAGGTCGGTGCCGGTCGGGTCGCCGTCCAGGGCGAAGGCGTGCACGAGCCGGTCGGGCAGCTCCGCGCCGAGCGCGGCGACAAGCGCGTCGTGGTCAGCGCGGACCCCGGGGCGCAGCCGGTAGCCGTCAGCCGTGGCGGCGAACTCGTCGCCGGCACGCACGACGACCGGGTCGGCCCCGCCGTCCCGCAGCGCGCCGACCAGCGCCTCCCCGCGTGCCCCGTCAACCAGCACCAGGCAGCGGCCGAGTGGGACGCGGCGCGGTTCGGGCGCGGCCTGCCGCCACACCGGTACGGCGAACCACTCCGGCAGCGGCCGGGGCCCGGACGGGGTCTCCGCGACGGCGGCCGGCTGGACCGGGTCGGCGTCGATCCAGTACCGCTTCCGCTCGAACGGGTAGGTGGGCAGCGGCACCCGCCGGGCGGCCGGGTCCCGGTCGAGCCGGACGCCGACGCCGGTGCACCAGAGGGCGCCGGCGGTGGCGAGGAAGGTGGCCAGGTCGCCGGTGTCCTCGGTCGGTCCGGGGAGGCTGCCAAGCGGGGTCAGCGCCCGCTGCTCCGGCGCGCCCTTGGCGACCTGCATCCGGGCCAGGTTCGCCAACTGCTTCCCCGGGCCGCACTCCACCAGCGACCAGGTGCCCTCGGCGAGCAGGGTGGCCACGCACGCCCCGAAGCGGACCGGCTGGCGCAGGTGCGCCGCCCAGTACGCCGGGTCGGTGGCCTGCGCGTCGGTGATCCAGGTGCCGGTCACGTTGGACAGGAACGGCACGGTCGGCTTCCGCAGTGCCACGGTGGCCATCAGCGCGGTGAACTCGCCGAGGATCGGGTCCATCATCGGCGAGTGGAAGGCGTGCGAGGTGCGTAGCGGCTTGCACTTGCCCTTGCGGGTCTCGGCGTACGCGGCGATTGCCTCGGTGGGGCCGGCGACCACGCAGGTGCCCGGCCCGTTGACGGTGGCGATCGACAGCCCCTCGGGGATGGTCTCGGCGACCACCGACTCGTCCAGGCTGACCGCGAGCATCGCGCCGGTGGGCAGCGAGTGCATCAGCCGGCCCCGGGCGGCGACCACCCGCAGCGCGTCGGGGAGGGTGAGCACCCCGGCGACGGTGGCGGCGACGTACTCGCCGATGGAGTGGCCGATCATCGCCGCCGGGCGGACCCCGGCGCGCTGCCAGAGGGTGGCCAGGGCGTACTCGACGACGAAGAGGGCGGGCTGGGTGTAGCGGGTCTCGGTGAGCCGCTCCGCCGCGTCCGGGTCCCGGCCGAGGATCAGGTCACGCAGGTCGAGGCCGAGTTCGGGACGGAGCAGTTCAGCACACTCGTCCACCATGGCGGCGAAGGCCTGCTCCTCGGCGTAGAGCTGCGCGCCCATGCCCGCGTACTGGGCGCCCTGGCCGCTGAACAGGAAACCCACTCTCGGCGCTGGACCATCGGTCAGACCGCGATGTCCGCGCCTCCGATCACGAAGTCCGGACGCTGCAGTGGGCAGGTCGGTGGCGACCACGGTCGCCCGGTGGGCGTACTCCTGCCGGCCGACGCGCAGGGTGTGCGCGACGTCGGCGAGCAGTTCCGGTCCACCGCCGGTGGCCTGCTCCAGGTGGTCGGCGAGCCGGGTGAGCGCGGTGTCCAGCGCGGTGGCGGTACGCGCCGAGACGTGCAGCAGGTGGGCCGGGCGGACCCGCCGCTCGGCCCGGTACACCGCCGGGGCCTCCTCCAGCACCACGTGCGCGTTGGTGCCGCCGATGCCGAACGAGCTGACCCCGGCGCGGCGCGGGCCGGCGTCGTTGTCCCACTTGGTGAGGGTGTTGGCCACGTAGAACGGGGTGTCGGCGAAGTCGATCGCCGGATTCGCGGTCTCGTAGTTGATGGTCGGCGGGATCAGCCCGTGCTCCATGGCCAGCACGGTCTTGATCACGCTGACGATGCCGGAGGGCTGGCTGAGGTGGCCGATGTTGCTCTTCACCGAGCCGATGCCGCACCAGCCGCGCTCGTCGGTGTCCCGGCCGTAGACGGCGGCCAGGGCGGCGATCTCGATCGGGTCGCCCATCGCGGTGCCGGTGCCGTGCGCCTCGACGTAGGTGATGGTGCGCGGGTCGACGCCGGCCACCTCGACGGCCTGCGCGACGGCCTCCATCTGCCCGTCGACGCTGGGCGCGGTGAAGCCGACCTTGCCGGCGCCGTCGTTGTTGATGGCGTTGCCCCGGACGACGGCCCGGATGGTGTCGCCGTCGGCGATGGCGTCGGAGAGGCGCTTCAGGACGGTGACCCCGACGCCGCTGCCCCAGACGGTGCCGTTCGCGCCGGCGTCGAACGGGCGGCAGCGGCCGTCCGGGGAGGTGAAGCCCTCCATGCCCATGAAGCCGACGCCGTGCGGCAGCTCCACGTTGACCCCGCCGGCCAGGGCCATGTCGCACTCGCCGTTGCGCAGCGACTCGCAGGCCAGGTGGAACGCGACCAGCGAGGTGGAGCAGGCGGTGTGCACGGTCAGGCTCGGTCCGCGCAGGTCCAGCCGGTACGACACGTTGGTGGCCACGTAGTTCGGCGAGTTGCCGGTGGCCACCGAGACGGCCGAGTGCAGGGCCCCGCCGACCCGCTTGTTCTTCGAGACGTGCAGTTGCAGGTAGAGGTTCCCGCCGGTGCCGGCGTACACGCCGACCGCGCCGTCGTAGCGGGCCGGGTCGTAGCCGGCGTCCTGCAACGCGGTGTAGCAGGACTCCAGGAAGATCCGGTGCTGCGGGTCGGTCATCTCCGCTTCCCGGGCGGTCATGCCGAACAGGCCGGCGTCGAGTTCGTCGAACGCCTCCAGCACCGGGGCCTTGTGGACCCAGCTCGGGTCGTCGACCTCCTCGACGGTCGCGCCCCGGGCGAGCTGTTCCTCGCGGGTGAAGGTCGTCACCGACTCCACGCCGTCGACCAGGTTGCGCCAGAACTCGTGCACGTCCGCCGCGCCCGGCAGGCGGGCGGCCAGGCCGACGATCGCGATCGGCTCGACGCCGTCTTCCTCGCCGGGAAGAACGGTTGTGAGCGGGTTGTCCATTGGTTCCTCTATTCCGCAGCGCCGCCGGGGCGGCGAGGTGGGGTACGACGGGTACGACTGCGTCGGGCGGCCGCGCGGAGCGCGGCCCGGGCCAACTCCGGCCGGTCGACGGCGCCGTCGAGGTGGGCGGCGAGCGCCCTCACGGTGGGATGGCGGAACAGGTCGAGCAGCGCCAGGGACCGCCCGGTGGCGGCGGTCAGCCGGGCGTGCACGGCGGTCAGGGCCAGCGAGTGTCCACCGATGTCGAAGAAGTTGTCGGTCACCCCGACCCGGTCCCGGTCCAGCACCTCCCGCCAGATCCCGGCGATCAGCTCCTCGGTGTCGGTCAGCGCGTCCGGCCCGGCGGGCAGCAGGCCGCGCGGCGCGTCGCCGGCCGCGACGGTCATCGCGCCGAGCCGGGCCACCCGTACGGTCGGCCGGGGCAGCTCGACGGCGACCGTGTCGACCGGCTCGTGCGGGGCGGCGGCCAGCACGCCGACCAGCGCGGCCAGGTCGGCCAGGAGCGCGTCGATCCGCTCCGCGTCGAACAGGTCCGGGTTGTGCACCACCTCGACGCCGAACCGGCCGTCGTGCTCCACCACGTAGACAGTGATGTCGAACGGGGAGCCGGGCTTGTCCACCCGCACCGGTTCGCCAATCAGTCCGGCGAGCGCCAGCCGGGGCGGGGCGAAGTTGAGCACGTTGAACAGCACCTGCACCAGCGGGGCGTGGGAGGTGTTCCGGCCGATGCCGAGCGCCTCCACGATCTTCTGCAGCGGCGCGCCCGAGTGGGCGGTGGCTTCGTGCAGCTCGGTCGCGCAGCGGTCGACCAGCTCGGCGAAGCCCACTCCGCCGCCGGTGCGGACCCGGAGCGGGACGGTGTCGATGAGGAAACCGATCACGTCGTCGAAGGCGGCCAGCCGCCGATCGGCGACCACCGCGCCGAGGACGTGGTCGTCGCCACCGGTGAGCCGGCCGGCCAGCACGCCGAACCCGGCCAGCAGCACCGCCGCGCAGGTGGTGCCCCGGTCGGCGGCGAGCGTCCGGATCGCCCGGTCCGCCTCGGCGGAGAGCGTCACCGTGGCCTCCGCGCCCAGGTAGGTCTGCACCGCCGGGCGGGGCCGGTCCCGGGGCAGCTCCAGCACGGTCGGCGCGCCCCGCAGGTGCGTCGTCCACCAAGCCACGTCGGCCGGGCCGCGCCGCCGGTCCCGCTCGGCCTGCCAGACCGCGTAGTCGGCATACGAGACGGCCAGCGGCGGCAGGCTCGGCGTCCGGCCGGCGACCGCCTGGGCGTACGCGGCGGCGAGGTCGTCGTAGAGGACCCCCTCGGACCAGCCGTCGAAGACCGCGTGGTGCAGGGTGATCGCCACCACGTGCTCCTGCTCGCCGAGCCGGTACACGGTGACCTGCCAGGACGGGCCGGTGGCCAGGTCGAAGGAGTGCCCGGCACCGACGGTCAGCATGCCCCGCAGCTCCGCCTCGGCGTCGGCGCTGCCGGTCAGGTCGACCACCGGCACGGCCACGTCGGTCGGTTCGGCGCACACCGCGTACGGCACCCCGGCGGTCTGCAGGATCCGCCAGCGCAGCACGTCGTGCCGCTCGGCGACGGCCCGCAGCGCCGCTCCCAGGGCCGGTACGTCCAGCGGGCCACGCAGCCGGTGCGCCATCGCGATGTTGTACGGGGCACTGGACGAGGCGATCTGGTCGACGAACCAGAGCCGGCGCTGCGGCGCGGAGAGGGTCGGCGGGTTGCCGGTGGTCAACCCGTCCGCCTCGGCGCGGGCGGCGGCGCGGACCGTGTCGACCAGCCCGGCGAAGGTGCGGGCGGCGACCACGTCCCGGGCGTCGACCTGCCGGTCCAGTTCGGCGCGGAGCGCGGCGACCAGGCGCATCGCGGCGACGGAGTTGCCACCGGCGGCGAGGAAGTCGGTGTCCGGGGCGGGGGCGGCACCGAGCAGTCGGGTCCAGAGCCGGGCCACCGCCGTCTCGACCGGATCACCGGTGGCGGCCACCTCGGCGGCCGGGTGAGGGCGGGTCGCGGCGGCCTGTTCCCGCAGGGCGGCCCGGTCGAGCTTGCCGGTACGCGGGTCGACCGGCAGCGCGGCCAGGCGCAGCAGCCGGGCCGGTTGCATGGCCGGGGTGAGCCGGTCGGCGGCCCAGTCCCGGATCTCCTCGTCGCCGGGGGCGTCGGCGGGGGTGAGGAAGGCGACCAGTTCGGTGCCGGACGGGCCGTCGACGGCCTCCACCGCCACCCGGTCGACCGCCGGGTGGTCGGCGAGCACCGCCTCGACCTCACCCAGCTCGATGCGCTGCCCCCGGATCTTCACCTGGCGGTCGATCCGTCCCAGGTAGACGAGCCGGCCGTCCGGGCCCTGCCGGACCAGGTCGCCGGTGCGGTAGAGCCGCTCACCGGGGAGGCCGGAGAACGGGTCGGGGACGAAGGCCGCGCCGGTCAGCGCCGGCCGGTCGAGGTAGCCGTCGGCCAGGCCGGGGCCGCCGACGAGCAGTTCCCCGCTCTGCCCCGGCGCGACCGGACGCAGGTCGGCGTCGACGACGTACACCCGGTGGTTGGGCAGCGGCAGACCGATGGGCACCGGGTCGGTCTCGTCGCCGGTGAGGTCGCCGGCCACCACCGCGACGGTCGCCTCGGTCGGGCCGTAGGCGTTGACGAACCGCCGGCCGGGGGCCCAGCGGGCGGCGAGTTCCGCCGGGACGGCCTCGGCCCCGCAGAGCACCGTCCGCCAGCCGGGCAGGGCGGCCGGGTCGAGCAGGGCGAGCACGGTCGGGGTGAGCAGTCCCCAGGTCACGTCGTGCGCGGCGGCGAACCGCTGCAACCGGACCGGGTCGGCCCGGTCGTCCGCGCCGACCAGTTGCACCGCGCCGCCGTGGGCCAGCGGCACGAACAGGTCGATGACGGCGGCGTCGAAGCTGAGCGAGGCGCTGGCCAGACTCCGGGTGTCGGCGTCGACGCCGGTGCGGGCCGCCCAGCTCGTGACGAACTCGACCAGACCCCGGTGGGTGATCCGAACGCCCTTGGGACGCCCGGTGGAGCCGGAGGTGAACAGCACGTACGCGAGGTCGCCGGGACGGGCCGGGCAGGGCGTCAGCGGGGCCGGGCCGGGCAGCCCGACGGTCCGTACCCCGGCGACGTCGCCGAACTCCGCCTCGGCGGCGTCGCCGACCACGATCCGCACGTCGGCGTCCCGGACGATCTCCCGCAGCCGCCCGCGCGGACCGCCCGGGTCCAGCGGTACGTACGCCCCGCCGGCCAGCAGCACGCCGAGCACGGTGACCACCAGGTCGGGCCGGCGGGTGGCGCACACCCCGACCGGGGTGCCCGGGACGACGCCCTCCTCCCGCAGCGCGGTGGCCACTCCGGCGGCCCGCTCCACCAGGTCGCGGTAGCTGAGCCGGTCGTCCCACTGGCGTACCGCCGTGGCGTCGGGGGTCCGGGCGGCCTGTGCCCGGACCAGGTCGGCGAGGGTTGTGTCCGGCCAGGGCAGCTCGGCACCGTGGGCGGCGGCCGGGTACGGGGTGGGGCTCATCGGCGCGCTCCGGATCCGGTGGCGACGGCTTCGCCGTCGACGATGTGCAGCCGCAGCTCGCTGAAGTACCGCCGGCCGGCTTGGTCGGGCACCCAGGCCTGGTCGGGAGTGGGCAGCATCTCGCTGAGCGTCACCGACACCGCGTCACCGCCCGCGCCCCGGGCGGTACGCAGCATCGAACAGAACGCCGAGGCGTAGAACGGGCTGCTCAGGTCGAGGAAGCAGGGCTTGGTCTCGGTGCCGAGCTTCACGTACACCTGCTCGGGCAGGCCCAGTTCGCGCCGCCACCGCCGGACGGCGAGGAACCGCTCCCGTTCGCCGGTGACGTCGGCCAGCCCGGTCTCGCCGAGCGTGGTCCGCCAGGTCTCCCGGGCCACCACCAGCTTGTCCAGGGTGATCCGGGGCGTGTGCGGGGCGGCGGCGACCAGCTTGAAGCCGTCTACCGCGTGCATGGCGAGCGGGCCGGCGAAGATCTCGTCGAGGGTCCACGTCCGCC
Source organism: Micromonospora pallida (assembly GCF_900090325.1). Taxonomy (NCBI): domain Bacteria; kingdom Bacillati; phylum Actinomycetota; class Actinomycetes; order Micromonosporales; family Micromonosporaceae; genus Micromonospora; species Micromonospora pallida. Next base: position 3,008,914 of record NZ_FMHW01000002.1, read on the forward strand.
CGTCCCGGGCGACGGCGACCAGTTCCCCGTCGCGGTCGGCGACGGTGAGGTCCACGGTGGGCAGCACCCGGTCCGGGTCGGCCCCGGCGGCGGGGGCGAAGGCGAGCTGCCGGTCGGTCGGGCCGACCAGGCTCTCCGCGACCCGGCTGGTGCGGCGCGGCCACTCGTCCGGCACCAGCAGCCGGATCCGGCCGCCACCCAGGTCCTCGTCGAGGGCGGCGCGCAGCCGCGCCACGTCCGGGTGGGACGGGGTGAACACCTCGCAGTCGAACGACGCCCAGGCGGCGTGCAGCTCGCCGAGGACCACGGTGTACTCGCCCCGGGCCAGCGCCTCGGCGTCCCGCGCGCAGATTTGCAGGTCGGGGCTGTGCAGCCGGCCGTTGGCCCAGGTCGGCGGGACGGCCGGGAAGACCTCGGCGACCCGGTCGGCGATCTCGTCGGTCCGGACGTCGACCCGGTTGGCGTCGGCCGGCACCGGGTCCAACCCGAACAGTCCGGCCCAGCGCTCGGCGAAGGCGGCGGCCACCGCGTCGACCGGCCGGTCGCCGGTGCCCCAGAACAGTCCCTGCGCGAGGAACCACAGGTCGGCCAGGGACACCTCACCGCCGCGCGCGTCGGCGCGCAGTTCCTCGTACAGCTCGCGGAACGCGTCGGCGTAGGCGCGGCGCAGCGCCTCGACCAGCCACCGGGCGGCCTGGAGCAGCACCGCCATCGGCGCGGCGATCTCCCGCAGCAGCGGCCCGCCGACCACGGCGTCGAGGTCCCGGCTGGTGTCCTCGTAGCAGAGGGTGCGGCCGGCGTACATCTGCCCGTCGCGGCGGCGGGGCGCGGCGCCGGTCAGTTCGGTGAAGAGGGCGTCCAGGTCGGCCAGGGCGACCCGGAGCCGGTCCGGCTCACCGGCCGCCGCGGCGACGGCCTCCCGGGCGGCGCGCAGCCGGTCCAGTCCGTCCCGGGCGTGGGTACGGGCCGGCTCGTCGCCGATCGCGTCGATCCGTTCGGCGAGCACCCGCTCGGCGGCCGGGCTCACCGGCAGCAGCGCGTCCCAGGTGATCAGTTCCCGGTCGACGAAGCGCTCCAGCAGGGCGTACCCGTCGTCCGGGCGACGCAGCCCGAGGGTCGGGTCGGCGACCACCTGCGCGGCCGGCCGGCGACCGTCGCAGGCGGCCAGCAGCGCCGCCTCGACGGCGGAGAGCTCCAGCGGCGGGCGGCCCGGCCGGCGCACCGTCCGGCCGTCCAGGCCCAGGTGGGGGGCGAGCATCGGCGGCCACCAGCGCCGTACGGCCGGGTCCCGGCCGAGCGCGTCGGCGTACGCGGCCATCGCCCAGGACTCGAAGGCCACCCAGCGGTCACGGGTCAGCCGCTCCCCCGGCCGCGCGGTCAGCGGCGTCGTGGCGTCCGGGTCGACGGTCACCCAGCAGCTCGGCCCGAAGAAGCCGACCGTCTCGTTCTTGCCGCAGTAGCGCTGCCAGTAGCGCAGCAGGGCCTTCTCCCGGTCCCGGCGGCGCACGTTGCGGGGGGCGTCCGGCCCGGCGGCGACCAGCCCGTCGAGGGCGGTGAGCACGTTCGGGTTCTGCCAGGTGACCGCCTCGCGGAGCAGCGGGTCGGCGGCGATCTGCCGCAGCGTCTCGCCACCGGCCCGCAGCGCCTCGGTGAACGCCACGTCGAAGACCTCGGCGGGGCCGCCGTCGAGCAGGTCGTCGGCGGCGGCAGCGGCCTTCGGGGCGGCCAGCGCGGTCAGCCCGTCGGCCGGGAACCCGGTGGTCCGCAGCAGCGCGTCCCGCCAGACCGACCAGTGCGTGTCGCCCAGCGGCACCCGGTGCCCGCCCGGCCCGGACGACGGACCCCACGCTCCGATGCCGGCGGGCGCGGCCACACCGGCGACGGACGCGGCCGCGCCCGGCACCGTCGACCCGGCGGCGGTGGTGGCCGGGGCCGGCGGGGTGACCGCCGCGCGCAGGTCGGCCCGGATCACCGCCAATACGTCGGCGAGGCCGTCGTGCAGGAAGAAGTGTCCGCCGTCGATGTCGTGCAGGGTGAAGCCGGCCGCGGTGTGCCGCTCCCACGCCGCGCTGTGCGCGCGGGTCACCGCCAGGTCGGTACGGCCGCTGAACACCACGATCGGCACCGGCAGCGGCTCCTCGGGGGTGTACCGGTAGCTGTCCACCCGACCGAAGTCGGCCCGCAGCAGGGGCAGCAGCAACTCGACCAGCTCGCGGTGTTCGAGGATCTCGGCGGGCAGGCCGCCGCCGGCCCGCAGCCGCCGCAGCAGTTCCTCGTCGTCGACCCGGGAGAGCCCGTCGAAGTGGCTGACGTCGGTGACGTGCGGGGCGCGGGCCCCGCCGACGTACAGCCGGACCGGCAGGGGCCGGCCGGTGCGACGCAGCTCCCGCACCACGTCGAAGCCGAGCCGCCCGCCCATCGAGTGGCCGTAGATGGCGTACGGGCGGTCGGCCTGCCCGGCGATGGCGTCGGTGACCTCCGCGACGGTGAAGTCCGGGTCCTCGGCGATCCGTACCTCCCGGCCGGGCAGCTGCACCGCCTGCACCTCGACGTCCTCGCCGATGGCGTCCCGCCACCGGCGGAACGCACTGGCCCCGGCTCCGGCGTAGGGCAGGCAGAACAGCTGCACCGGCGCTTCGGGACGACGTCCGGTGGAGGAGAACCAGTTCACCGCTGGCCTTTCTGAGGGGGTTCGATCCAGTACCGCCGCCGCTGGAACGGGTAGGTGGGCAGGCCGACGCGCCGGCCGCCCCCGTCGGGGTGCAGCAGGGCCCAGTCGACGTCCCCGCCCGCCAGCCACCCGGCAGCCTGCTCCAGCAGGCCCGCCGGCGCCCCAGCCGCCCGGCCACCGGTGGCGAGCAGGTCGTCCAGCGCGGCCACCGCGCCGGCCGGGTCGGTCGCCGCGACCAGCGCCCGGCAGCCGAACGCCCGCCGGCCGGTGGCGAGGGTCCAGGCCACGTCCGCCAGCGGCGCGGTGGTGCCGGCCAGGTGTGCCCGCAGCCGGGTGACCACCGCCCGCAGCGCCTCGGGGGTACGCGCCGACAGCGGCAGCAGGTACGCCGCACCGGACGGCTCGGCCGCCGGCTCGGCCGGGGGCGGTTGTTCCACGACGACGTGCGCGTTGGTGCCGCCGAGGCCGAACGAGCTGACCCCGGCGACCCGGCGCGGACCCTCCGGCCAGTCCCGGGCCTTGGTCGGCACGTAGAACGGGCCGGCGGCCAGGTCGACCTCCGGGTGCGGGCGGGTGAAGTGCAGGTTCGGCGGGATGACCCCGTGCTGCACGGCGAGCACCGCCTTGATCAGCGAGGCGATGCCGGCCCCGGCGTCCAGGTGGCCGATGTTGGTCTTGACCGACCCGAGCGCGCAGCTCTCGGCGGGGGCCGCGCCGGAGTAGACCTCGTGCAGCGCGGCCACCTCGATGGCGTCGCCGAGCGGGGTGCCGCTGCCGTGGGCCTCGACGAGGCGGACCTCGCCGGGGTCGACCTCGGCGGCGGCGAGGGCGTTCGCCACGGCGGCGGCCTGCCCGGCCGGTCCGGGGACGGCGAATCCGGCTCGCTCCGCCCCGTCGTTGGTGACCGCCCAGCCGGGCAGGATCGCGTAGATCCGGTCCCCGTCGGCCTGCGCGTCGGCGAGCCGGCGCAGCACGACCACCCCGGCGCCGGAGCCGAACCCGGAGCCGGCGGCGGCCTCGTCGAAGGCCCGGCACCGGCCGTCCGGGGAGGCCAGCCCGCCCGGGGTGGCCCGGTAGCGCGGCCAGGTGACGTTGACGCCGCCGGCCAGGGCGATGTCGCACTGGTAGTCGGCGAGGCTCTGCGCGGCGAGGCAGACCGCCACCAGCGAACTGGAGCAGGCGCTCTGGGTGGCCACCGCCGGACCGGTCAACCCGAGCCGGTACGCGACCTGCCCAGGGAGGTGGTCGGTGAACTGCCGGCCGACCAGCCGGGCCTCCCAGTCGTCCGGGTCGACGTCACCGACCACGGCCGGGTTGTCCATCAGGTGGAAGAGGAAGTAGCGGTTCGCGGAGGTCGCCGCGTACACGCCGACCAGGCCGGGGAACCGCTCCGGGTCGCATCCGGCGTCCTCGAGGGCCTCCCAGGCGGTCTCCAGGAAGATCCGGTGCTGCGGGTCGGTGCGGGCCGCCTCGTCCGCGCCGAAGGAGAAGAAGTCGGCGTCGAACTCGGCCACCCCGGCGAGCCGCCCGGCGGCCTTCACGTGCCGGGGGTCCGCGCGCAGCCGGGGGCCGATGCCCAGGGCGGCCAGTTCGGCGTCGGTGTGGTCGTGGATGCCGTCCACCCCGGCGCAGAGGTTCCACCAGAAGGTGGCGACGTCCGGTGCGCCGGGGAACCGGCCGGCCAGGCCGACGACGGCGATCTCGTCGCCGGTGTGTTCCCGGTCGGAGACCGGCGGCGCGGGCGGCACGGGCAGGGCGGGAGCCGAGACTCCGGTGGCCGGGGCGTCCAGCAGCCGGGCCTGCGCCGCCACCGTGGGGTGCGCGAACAGGCGGGGCATGGGCAGTCGTACGCCGAACCGCTCGGCCAGCCGCTCCTGCACCAGGCCGAGCAGAAGGGACTGCCCGCCGAGGTCGAAGAAACTGTCGGTGCGGCCCACCGCGGACCGGCCGAGCACCGCGCACCAGATGTCGTGCACGGCCTGCTCGGTCGGGGTGGCCGGCTGCTCCCCCGTCGGTACCAGTACTGGCGGCTCGGGCAGCGCGCGTTCGTCGACCTTGCCGGTGACGGTGAGCGGGAACGCGTCGACCACCACGACTGCCCGGGGCAGCGCGTACTCCGGCAGTCGCCGGGCCAGCGCCGCGCGCAGGGCCGCCGGGTCGAGCGGCCCGCCGGCCGGGACGGCGTACGCGAGCAGTTCGCCGTCGCGGGCGATGGCGCGGACGGCGGCGACGCCCGGCTGGTCGGCGAGGTGCGCCTCGACCTCGGTCAGCTCGACCCGGTGTCCGCGCACCTTGACCTGCCGGTCCAGCCGGCCGAGGCAGACCAGCTCTCCGCCGGGCAGCCGCTGGCCCAGGTCGCCGGTGCGGTACGTGGGCACCCCGTCCGGGTCGACGCCGAAGCGGTCGCTGTCGACGTTGAGGTAGCCGGGGGCCAGATAGGTGCTGCGGACCTCGATCTCGCCGTCGGCGGTGAGGTCGACGGCGTACCCGGGCAGGGCGTGGCCGATCGGCAGTGGACCGCTGCGGGTGCCGTCCACCTCGGCCAGCGGGAGCGCGTACCGGGCGGCGAAGGTCAGTTCGGTGGCGCCGTAACCGTTGACCAGCACGCAGTCGGCGGCGAACCGGTCCCGGCCCCGGGCCGCGTCGGTCCAGGTGGCCTGCTCGCCGCCGAGCAGCACCACGCGCACGTGGTCGAGCCGGCGGTCGCCGAGGGTGTCCAACAGGAACCGGTAGACGGTGGGGGTGGAGTGATAGACGGTCACCCGGTGCCGGGCCAGTTCGTCGACGGCGTGGGCGAGCCCGTGCCGGCGCAGTTCGACCGGGACGACCGCCGCGCCGGTGAGCAGCGCCGGCCAGAGGTCCGGGATGGCGGCGTCGAAGCTGAACGAGGCGAGCAGGCTGAGCCGGTCGTCCGGGCCGATGGCGAGGGCGGCGATCTGGTTGTCCACCACGTGCCGCAGGTTGCGGTGGGTCTGGCCGACCGCCTTGGGCACCCCGGTCGACCCCGAGGTGAACAGCACGTACGCCACCGCGTCCGGGTCGACCGGTACGGGTGCCAGCGGCGCGGCGGCGGGTTCGTCGGTGACCACCACCCGCAGATCGGGGCAGTCGTCACTCAACCGACGCGCGAGCGGTTCTTGAGCGGCTCCGGTGAGGATGGTGCCGACGTCGGCGGCGGCGATCATGTGCCGCAGCCGGTCCTCGGGGAAACCCGGGTCCAGCGGCACGTACGCACAGCCGGCGGCGAGCGTGCCGAGCATGGCGGCGATGGTGGGCACGCCGTGCGCGGTGAGCAGGGCGACCCGGCTCCCGGCGGGGACCGCGGCGGCGGCGAGCAGCGCGGCGTACCCGCCGGCCAGGTCCCGCAGCTCCGCGTAGTGGACGGTCCGCTCGCCGAGCACGGCCGGTCGCTCGGGATGCCGCGCCGCGCTGACGGTAAAGCGGTGCACGATCGTCGACTGTGGCATGTCAGTGCCCGACTGCCGTCCGTAGGCGGACATGCGCGCAGCGTCCGACGCCTGCATCCACCCATCCCCCAAGATTTCTACAGTGGAAGCAGCATATGCCTACCTGGCTAGGGAAAAAGATCATCGATTAGGAGTCAAACCAAAGGTCCGACCCCGGGTCGGACTTCGGACATGAAGAACTATCCGATCAGCCCTCTCCTGAACGGCTTGTTACGGCCTAAGGGGCTGCCAGACGATCAATCTTTCGCGAAAACGCGACCTGGTCGGGAAAACCTCCATCGGCCGAGTCCGGGGGCAGCTGTCCAGCCGGGGGTGGACGCTCGGATCATCATACGGTCCGTCGCGGGATGGTGCCGCCCCGTCGATGTCGCGCGTCGGCGGGCATCAGGTTCCGCCGATCCGACCGGTGACCGCCGTCGGGGAGCGTCGCGGTCACCGGCGCGCGGACCGCCGCCGACCGCTACGGTGGGCGCCATGGGCAAGCCGACCCGCTGGGTGACCGATACCGGACCCGACCACTCGCAGTGGTACGTCGACCGGTTCCGCCGGCTGGCCGCCGAGGGGGCGGACCTGGCCGGTGAGGCACGGCTGCTGGACGCCATGGTGCCGCCCGGCGCGCGGATCCTCGACGCCGGCTGCGGCACCGGCCGGGTCGGCGCGGCGCTGGCCGAGCGGGGACACACCGTGGTCGGGGTGGACGCCGACCCGGTGCTGGTCGAGGCGGCCCGCGTGGACCACCCCGGGCCGACCTGGCTGGTCGCCGACCTGACCGAACTGGACCTGCCGGGCGAGCCGTTCGACGCGGCGGTGGTCGCCGGCAACGTGCTGACCTTCCTGGCCCCGGGCACCGAGCGGGAGGTGCTTCGCCGGCTCGCCGCCCACCTGCGCCCGGACGGGGTGCTGGTGGTCGGTTTCGGCACCGGCCGGGGGTATCCGCTCGCCGACTTCGACGCCGACGCGGCTGCCGCCGGTCTGCGCCAGGAGCACCGGTTCGCCACCTGGGACCTGCGCCCCTGGCGGGCCGACGCCGACTTCGCGGTCACCGTGCTGCGCCGCCCGGCCGACTGACCCCACCGGACCGCTCAGCCGGCGATCTGCCGCGCCGCCTCGGGATCCAGCGGGCTGCCGGCGGGCACCAGGCTGACCAGGCTCGCGGGCAGGCGCACCGGCCGGACACCGGGGTAACCGAGCACGCCCAGCACCTCGGCCGAGGCCACCACGTGCCGCCGACCGAGGTCGGTGACCACGGAGACGGCACCGCCGGTCGCACCGGGTGCGGCGACCGACTCGACGACCGCGCCCCGACCCGGCTCGACCACCACGTGGTCGGCGACCGTGCCCGCCGCACCGTCGGACCCCCCGCCCCGGGCAGCCGCCCCCGGCTCGGGCGCGGTCGCGCCGACGCGTACCTCCCGAACGCCGCCGTCGTCGCCGGCCTGCCCGCAGATCGCGCCCGGCTCGGGACGGGCCAGCCGGGGCGGGCTGGTCGGCGGGGCGGTGGGGCCGGTCGGCACCAGGTCGGGCAGCTTCGGCAGCCGGGCGAACCGGCCGAGGGTCAACGGTTCCGGGTCGCCCTGGCCGGTCCGGGCCAGCAGCAGACTCGCCTGCAACTCGGTGATCCCGGCGACCCCGTCCCGGTCGACCACCACGTACTGGCGGCCGCCGCCGGAGTTGGCGACCAGGTAGACGTCCCCGATGTCGGCGCCGGAGACGGCGTCGGACGCCGTACCCAGGCCGGGCAGGTCCAGCGGGGCGAGGTCCGGGCCGGCCGGCAGGGTGTTCAGCAACGCCGGCGCCACCGGCACCGCCCGCTGCCGGGTCGCGGCCAGCGCGGCCAGCACACGGTTCACGTCGCGCAGCCGGTGCCGGTGCCGATGCCAGACCAGGTGCAGGCTCCCGTCCGGGTGCCGCAGCAGCACCGCCTCGTCGCCGAGCGGCCGACCGTCCCGGGCCGCGGCGCCGACCAGCACCACCGAGCGGAGCGTCGAGTCCGGTCCGGTCACCGAGCAGACCGTCCAGGGCGCGGTGGAGAGGCGGCCGGCGGCCGGCAGCGAGTCCGGCGCGTCCGGGATGCCCAGCGGCAGGCCGCGCGGCACCCCCTCGATCGACCGGCGGGAGACCAGCACGGTCTTCGCCCGCTCGGCCCCGATGATCAGCAGCGCCGAGGCGTAGTTCGACACCGGGTGGAGCTTGTCGTCCCGGTAGACGAAGCGGGCGCCGGACTCCTTCTCGACGATCACGGCCTGCTCGTTCCGCCAACCGGAGCCCCCGCCGGCGAACAGGCCGTAGAGCGCCGCCCCGCCGAGCACGATCACCGCCACCAGCACGCTGGCCAGGGCGGCGCCCGCCGACCGGCGGAACGGGGAGGTCGCCGGGTCTGTCTCCCGCATGACCAGGGCGGTGACCGCGCGTTGGACGGTGAACTGGTACGAGTGGAGCTGATCCTGCCGCGACGGCATGCGTTCCCTTCCCCGTGATGGTCGGGGCCTAGGATAAGGCGTCGACGATCACCGGGAGTACCGCCCTGATCCGTCCGCGTGACCAGCCGGCGGGCTCAGCCGGCCCCGCTGATCTCGGCCAGCACCCGCTGCTGGACGGCCCGCGCCTGCGGGCCGCTCGGCGGCACACCGCCGCTGCGGGCCGCGATCGACCGCTCGACCACCTCGGTGCACCAGCCGGCGTCCGCCAGTCGACGGCCGGCCTGTGTCTTCGACAGCCACACCCCGTCCCGGAAGCGCACCAGGGAACGGCAGGCGCCCAGCACCGCGTCCTCGGCCCCGGGGGCCGGGGCGTCGCCGTCGGGTGTGGGCAGCGCCAGCCACCACCGGAGCGCGTCGACCAGCAGGCGACGCAGGTCCGCCGGTGCGGGGTCGGCGAACATCTCGGCGGCGGGCGGTCCGAACAGGACGCGTCCGTGCTGGTGCAGGATGCTGCGGTCGAGCCCGTACCAGAACAGCCCGTCGGCGGCGGGCCGGTCGGGGCCGTCCACCCCGGCCCGGAACGGCATCGCCCGTCCGGTGTTCAACTCGACCTCGTAGCCGGGCTCGGGGGTGCCGGAGCGGGTCACCGCCGCGCGGTAGAGGACCAGTTCCAGGCCGCGCGCCGGGCACGGGAGTGCCTCGTGCCGCAGCCGCGCCACCAGCTCCCGGCCGCGCGCGACCCCCGGCGGGTCCGCGCAGACCAGGGCCACGTCGATGTCGCTGCGGCCCGGTTCGTACGCGTCGAGCGCGAGCGACCCGGCGGCGTACGCGCCCACCAGGTTGTCGCCCAGCACGTCACGGGCGGCGTCGACCAGCTCGTCAAGGTACGTCTGCACGTCGGGGTCCATGCCCGCATTCTGTCCCGCCCGCCGGACGGGTGGTAGATCCACTCTCCGGGGCTGCGCGCACGGACCGTACAGGCGAGAATACCGATCGACACGAATGTCTCCGGCTCACGAGGCCGTGGTTGAGGAGGGAGGCCCCATGGACACGAACTGGTCGGTACGACTCGACACCGAGGCCCGGACGCTCGGGGACCGTACCGCGACCCGCCTCCGGGAGCTGATCCGGGACGGCGTCTTCGCTCCCGGCGCGCGGCTGCCGGCCGAGCCGGAGCTGGCCCGCCGCCTCGGGGTGAGCCGACCGACCCTGCGCGCGGCCGTCACCGAACTGATCGCGGACCTGCTCCTGGTACGTCGTCGTGGTGTCGGCACGTTCGTCTCGGCGGTGCCCCGCTCGACGCACGGTCTGGAGCGGCTGGTCGGCACCGGGCACGGCATCGCGCTGCTCGGGCGGCGGCCGGGCACCACCGGATTGCGGGTCCGACACGTCGGCGCGGACGCGTCGATCGCCGCCCAGCTGCACGTCGCGCCGGGCGATCCGCTCGTACGGATCAGCCGTACCCGCACCGCCGACGAGGTGCCGGTGGTGCACTGCGCCGAGTGGATCCCGGCGGACCTGCTGCCCGAGCCCACCGCGCTCGACGCGTTCGGCGCGGCGGACTCGCTCCACGACCGGCTCGCCGCGCTGGGCCTGCCGCTGCGGCAGGCGGTCGCGCGGCTCGTACCGGTGCTTCCCGACGCCGACCTGCGCGACCGGCTCGATCTGGCCTCCGACGCGCCGGTGCTGCTGCTCGAGCAGCGGCACTTCCCGGCGACCCGGACGGACCGGGTGGCGCTGTTCAGCCGGCACTGGTACGACAGCGGACGAATCGACCTCCAGGTCGTCCGTCGGGGCTGACCGCCCCCGGGCGACCGGCGCCGCCGTCGAGGTGGCGTTGCCGGGGCTGCCCGGCCGGGCGCCTCGGCGGGTCCGGGCGGGTCAGGCCACCAGCGAAGGCTCGCGCACCACCGTCGGCTGGTCGTCCACCGGGCCGGCGGCGGAGCGGTTCGGCAGGGACAGCCGGATCACCTTCCACCACGCCGAGGCCACCTGCTTCGGCAGCGATCCGGTGGTGTACGACAACCCGTACCGCCGGAAGACCTCGCGTACCTCCGGGGCGATCTCCCGGTAGCGGTTGCTGGGCAGGTCGGGGAAGAGGTGGTGCTCGATCTGGTGGGAGAGGTTGCCGGCCATCAGGTGCAGCAGCCGGCCACCGCTGATGTTGCCCGAGCCGAGCATTTGCCGCAGGTACCACTCCCCCTTCGTCTCCCCCTCGATGGAGGTCTTCTCGAAGGTCTCCACCCCGCTGGGGAAGTGCCCGCACATGATCACCGAGTGGCTCCACACGTTGCGGATCAGGTTCGCGGTGAAGGTGGCGGCCAGGGTGCTGAGGAAGGACGGCCCGGACAGCAGCGGGTGGAGGACATAGTCCTTGAGCACCTGGCGGCGGATCTTGCGCAGCACCGCCTTGGCGCGGCTCCGGAACACCGGGTCCCGGGTGCTCTTCTCCTGGAGGTGACGGCCCAGCTCCAGGTCGTACGCGGCGATGCCGTACTCGAAGAAGCAGGCGTTGAGCAGGTTCCAGAACGGCTGGCCCAGGTGCATCGGCTGCCAGGGCTGGTCCTCGTCGACCCGCATGATGCCGTAGCCGAGGTCGTTGTCCCGGCCGACGACGTTGGTGTACTTGTGGTGCAGCTCGTTGTGCGACTGCTTCCACTGCTCGGCCGGGGAGACGTGGTCCCATTCCCAGGTGGTCGAGTGGATCTTCGGGTCGCGCATCCAGTCCCACTGGCCGTGCAGGACGTTGTGCCCGATCTCCATGTTCTCCAGGATCTTCGCCACCGCCAGGCCGGCGGTGCCGACCACCCAGGCGGGCGGAAAGAGCGAGAAGAGCAGTACGGCCCGGCTGCCCAGTTCCAGCTTGCGCTGGGTGCCGATGACCCGGCGGATGTACGCGGCGTCCCGCTCACCCCGGTTGGCCATGACCCGGTCCCGAATCGCGTCGAGCTCGGCGGCGAGCGCCTCGATGTCCGCCGGGGTGAGGTGGGCGATCGGATTGTGCGGCTTCTTCTGGATCACGGTCATGCACGCAACTCCCGTCGTCAGAGGTCGATGTCGCAGGGGCCGGCCGCCGCCGACACACAGGTCTGGACGAGCACGCCGTCGCCGGGCAGTGCGGTGGTCAGTTCCCCGGTACGCAGGTCACGAACCGCCCCCTGGCGCAACGGCAGGACGCAGCCGAAGCAGATGCCCATCCGGCAGCCGGAGGGCATCAGCACCCCGGCCTCCTCGCCCGCGTCGAGCAGCGCCCGGGATCCGTCGGCCTGGACGGTGACGCCGCTGCGGGTGAAGGTGACCGGCCCGCCCTCGCCGGCGGTGATCACGGTCGGGCGGAACCGCTCGGTGTGCAGCCGGTCGGCGGCGCCGGCGTCGGCCCAGTGCCGCTCGACCGCGTCGAGCAGCCCGACCGGGCCGCAGGCCCAGGTCTGCCGGTCGAGGTGGTCCGGCACGAGGTCGGCGAGTTCGGTCACGTCGAGCTGCCCGTCGCGGTCGGTGTGCCGCTCGACCAGGCGCAGGACGCCCTGCGCGGCGAGATCGCGCAGCTCGGCACCGAAGATCACGTCGGTCGGGGTGGGCGCGGAGTGCACCAGGACGACGTCGCTGTCGGCCAGGGCGCCGCAGCGCAGCATCCCCATGACCGGGGTGACGCCGCTGCCGGCGGTGACGAACAGGACCCGGGGCGGTGCCGGCCGGGGCAGGACGAAGTCCCCCTGCGCCTGGTCGAGCTGGACGATGGTGCCGGGCCGGACCCGCCGGACGAGGTGGTTGCTGACCACGCCGTCCGGGATCGCCTTGACGGTGATCGTGACGGGGGCGTTGCCCCGCCCGGGGGGTGCGGTGAGCGAGTACGCCCGCCACTGGCGCACCCCGTCGACGTCCACGCCGAGCCGGACGTACTGGCCGGGCAGGTGACCACGCCAGCCGCGTCCTGGACGGATCACGACGGTCGCCGCGTCGGGGGTCTCCGGCCGGACGTCGAGGATCCGACCACGCAGGTCGGCCCCGGCGCGCAACGGTGCGACGAGGTCGAGGTAGTCGTCGGGCAGGAGCGGGGTGGTGACCGCGCCGGCGAGCCGCAGGAGCCGGTCCCGGAGGGGCATCCGGGTGGACCGACGCGAAACGGTGGTGGCCATGTCACCATGGTGACCGCACCATTCGTACAAAATCTTGGCTCGGCAGGGTAAAAAGGGCCTGCCTTCTTGTACCGAGGGAACAAACATGTCAGAGACCTTCCGTTCCACCCGCGAGGCGGCCCGGCTGGCCCTGGACGAGCGGGTGGCCCGGGAGTTGCAGGACCGGCTACCGCTGCTGGCCGAACGAACGGTGACCGCGATCACCGGCGAGGTGCCCAGCTACTCCGGCACGCTCACCGGCCAGATGCGCGACAAGATCTCCAACGCCGTGCAGATCGCCCTGGGCACCTTCCTCAACCTGCTCGCCCACCCCCAGGGCAGCGACCCGAGCACACCGCTGGCCCCGGCGCTGGAGGCGGCGTACGCCCTGGGCAGCGGCGAGGCGCGCGCCGGCCGCAGCATGGACGCGCTGCTGGCCGCGTACCGGATCGGGGCCCGGGTCGCCTGGCGGGAGATGTCCACCACCACGGTCCGCAGCGGGCTGCCCGCCGCGACGGTGGCGGAGTTCGCCGAACTGCTCTTCGCCTACATCGACGAACTCTCCGCCGCCAGCGTGGCCGGGCACGCCGACGAGCTGGCCAGCGCCGGGCGGGCCCGACGGCGCAACCTGGAGCGGCTGGCCCAGCACCTGCTCACCGGTGAGCCCGAGGATGTGCTGCTGGCCAGCGCCGAACGGGCGGACTGGCCGCCGCCGCAGACGCTCACCGCCGTCCTGGTTCCCCGGGCGAACCTGCGCGTGCCGCTGGCCCTGCTCAGTTCGCAGACCCTCGAGGCCGGTGAAGACCTGCCCGGAGCGGAGGCGGGCGCGGAGACCGCCGTGCTGCTCGTCCCGGACATGCACGGTGCCCGGCGCCGGCAGTTGGCCCGGGTACTGCACGGACGCCGGGCGGTGCTGGGGCCGTCCCGCCCCTGGCAGCGGGTCGCCGTGTCGTTCCGGCGGGCCTGCCGCCTGCTGGCCCTGGGCGTCGACCCGCCGACGGACGGCGCGCCGCTGGACACCGAGCACCACCTGGCCGAGCTGGTGCTCGGCGCGGACCCGGAGGGGCTGGCCGACCTGCGCACGCGGGCGCTCGAGCCGCTGGCGTCACTGCCGCCGGCCACCGCACACCGGCTCGCCGAGACGCTGCGGTCGTGGCTACTGCGGCACGGCCGACGCGACGACGTCGCGGCCGATCTCTTCGTCCATCCGCAGACCGTCCGGTACCGGATGGGCCAGCTCCGGGAGTTGTACGGGGATCGGCTCACCGACCCGGCCTCGGTGCTGGAGCTGACCCTGGCCCTGGCCTTCTGGCAGCCCACGTTGACGGTCGACACCGTCGAGGCGGGCTGACGCAGCGGGCCTGCCGACCTACGGCCCGAGCGCCACCGGCCCGGTACTAGCCTGGCCCGGTGGACAGTGCGAACAAGACCCGGCCCACCGACGGCGACGTAGCCGCCTTCCTGGCCGCGGTTCCCGACGAGCGGCGACGCGCGGACGGCCAGTTCCTGGCCGGCCTGATGAGTGAGGTCACCGGCGAGCCGCCGGTGATGTGGGGCCCCTCCATCGTCGGCTTCGGCTCCCGGCACTACCGCTACGCCTCGGGGCGGGAGGGCGACGTCGCCGCTGTCTCGTTCTCCCCCCGCAAGGCCCAGACCGTGCTCTACCTGACCGGCGTGCCGGAGGACTACGCGGACCTGTTGGCCCGCCTCGGACCGCACACCATGGGCAAGGGCTGTCTCTACCTGAAGCGCGTCGACCAGGCCGACCCGACCGCGCTACGCGAGATCATCGAGCGCTCCCACCAGGCCGCGCAGACCGGCTAGGCCCCCCAACCACCACCGAACTTCCTGGTCAGCGCCAAATCGGAGCCTTGACGCATTGATGGACCTCATTTAATTTAGTTAATTAACAGCTGCGACATGTCTCGGCTACCGGCCCTTCACAAGGAGAGGAAAGTCATGCGACACCGCAAGCTGATCGCACTCTCTGCACTGGCCATCGTCTTCGCCGGTGGGCAGCCGGCCTATGCCGCCACCAACACGGTCGACGGCAGCATCACCGCCGGCAGCTCGGTCTGCAGTTGGACCAACGGTCGGACCAGCGCCAATCCGCCGAGCACGCTGACCATCGACCGCACGAGCATCAACCCGCCCGGCGGCAACCTGTCGTGCAGCAGCGGCTCGACCGTGGCGCTCAACAACAGCCCCACCGTGACGTTCAACGACACCAACGCCACCGCCACCGCGGACGCCGTCGACGTGAGCGTCACCATCGGGATCACCTGCCGGTACCGGGTCACCAACCCGGTCTTCAACCGCCAGGGCACCACCCGCGACTACGTCGGCGGCCCGTACACCGCCAGCCGGGTCTCCGGGTTCCTCTGTCCCAGCACCACCACGATCGACCGGGCGGTGCTCTCCTTCCGCTGAAACATCACACCGGTGAGGCTCCCCCTCGGGGGCCTCACCCCGACGGCGGTGAGGGCCGAAAGCCTCACTCCCAGACGGTCACCCGGACGGTGAGCTGCTTCTCCACCGACCTGGTCACCACCAGCAGCGCGTAGCGCCCGGCCGACGTGACCACACAGACTCCCCGCCCCTCCAGCAGCCGGTCACCCACCGGACGGGCCGACGGATCGCCGTACCGGGCACGGACACAGTCGGTACGCCGCCATGGTCCGTCACCCGACAGCGCCGCCGCGTACTTCGGATCCTCCCGGCTGACCAGCACGTTGTTGTTGGCGTCGTCCCGCCAGGAGGCGTACCCGGCGTCGCGGTCGGGTCCCCAGTCGTCCCGGGTCGGATTCCAGTCGGCGGCCATCGAGTCCAGGTCGTACGCGGTGTAGTCGGCCATGACCAGCGTCCCGCTCCGCCGCACCTGCGCCTCGACCTGGGCGGTGGTCGGCGGGGGTTGCGGGGGTGTGGTCCGGTCCGGTTCGGGCGCGGGCCCAGTGGGCTCGATCGGGTCATCGGACGGACCGTCGCTCGTCACCGGGCCACCCGACTCCCCGCGATCCGAGGACGGCCCGCCGGGCAACGGGGTGGCGTCAGGGCGACTGCTGACGGTCGCGGGAGTCGGTGACGCGGAGGCGCTCGGCGCGGGACCGGACCAGGCGTGCCGCACCAGTTTCGCGCCCTGGGCCCACACTGCGCCGATGACGAGCGGGACCAGCGCCGCGACGACCGCCGTCTTGAGCTGCCAGCCCTGCCACCACCTGCGCCGTCCGGGCGCCGGGGTACGCGGACGCAGTCGCTGCGGTACCGGATCGGGCTTCGGCTGACGACGTCGCATGGCTGCTCCTGTCCACAGCAGACACCAGCTCCACCTGGCCGCTGATGGTAGGGACACGCGGCAACCACCGTCGATGGGACGAGCGCGTCGAACCCGCCAACCGGCCGGCGCCCGCCGCGCCCCACCGAGCCGGCCCGCAGCGCCCGTACGGGCAGCCTCGGTCGGCCTGGTGGGAGTTCAACCGCCAGGCACCACCCGCGCGCCGGCCAACTTGTTCCCGTGGACGGCGGTCAGGTGTCCGTACGCTGACCTCCGGCCGGACCGGCACCCCGACCCGGAACGCCGGTCAGTCCCGGAGCGCGTCCCGCACGCCCGGGTCCGCCGGTGAGACCACGGCCGGGGGTCGACGCCGCACCGCGTCCCACGCCGCCTTCCCGCTGGCGAAGTAGTCCCGGACCGTCTTCCCCACGAGCAGCGTCGCCGAACAGTCGTCGCAGCGCGCGGCCACCCCGTCGGCGTCGAGACCGACGTGCCGGCACAGCGTCACCGCGCGGGCCAGGTGGTACGACTGGGTCACCACCAGCACCCGGGTGACTCCGTACACCTCCCGGACGCGCACACAACTGTCGTACGTGTCCAGGCCGTGCGGGTCGGCGACGACCCGACGGGGATCGACGCCCAGCCGTTCGGTCAGGTACGCGGTCATCACTGAAGTCTCGTCGCCCGACGTACCCCCGCCGTCCCCGGACACCAGGACCACCCGGGCCCGACCGTCGCGCACGAGTTCGGCGGCGGTCTGCAACCGGCCGGACAGCCGCGCCCCCGGCTCGCGACCGTCCTGCGCGACCGCCGTCCCGAGCACGACGACCACGTCCGCGGTGGGCGCGTCGGAGGCGTCGTACAGGTGGCCCTGCGCGGAAATCGTCGTCCACAACCAGGGAGCGCTGGCAAGCAGCAGCGCGACGACACCGACACCGACGACACGTCGCCGCATCCGACGTGCGCCGAAAACCCTGCCACCCACTCCGGTCCTCCCCCACAGAACCCGGCCAGGACCATGATCGTAACGGCGGCGCACCGTGGTGACCGGCCGAGCTTCGGGTCGCCCGAAACCCAGCAGTCCAGGAAGGATGTTGCTCATGCGGTTGTTCGATGGTGTGCTGCTGGACTGGAGCGGGACCCTCGTGCACGATCCCGAGCCCAGCGAACGGGGTCCGCTGGGCGCTCCGACGGTTGCACCGTCCCTGCGCCGACGCCGTGGTGAACCCGCTGGTCGACCGACTGGAGCAGGCCCTCCAGCTACCGGAGGTCGTGGACGCGTTGCGCGGCCAGGATTGCAGCCCATAGCGGCATCGCAGCGGCGAGATGCTCTGGTACGCCGCAGCCGGGCTCGACGCCGAACTGGCCGAGCAGCTGTACGACTTCGACGCGCACGCCCCGAACCGGCCGCTCTACCCCGACGTCCTCGACGTCCTGCGCCGCCTCCGCGCTGCTCGGATCCGGCTGGTGGTGCTCAGCGACATCCACCTCGACCTACGTCCGCTGCTGGCGTACCACGGTGCGGCTGACCTCCTCGACGGATACGTCCTGTCGTGCGAGCACGGTCTGCAGAAACCTGATCCACGGCTCTTCCTGATCGGCCTCCGGACGCTGGGCACCACGCCGCAGCGGACCCTGATGGTGGGAGACCTCGCCACGAACGACGGCGGGGCCACCGAGGTGGGCATCACCACGCTGATCCTGCCGCGCGTCCTCGCGCGCCCCGACCGGCCACGGCTCGACCACCTCGTGCGGCTTGTCGTACCGCAGGAGGCGGCGACCGGCTGAGGTTCTGGCCGCCGGTCACGGTCTACAGCAGGTGCGGCGTGCGGCACATCCGGGCTCGGACGTGTGGCTCGATCACGGCGGGCGAGGGCAGGATCCCGCCCGCGGCGGCGTCGACACCGTCGAAACTGACCAGCGGCAGACCGAGCCGGACAAGAATCCGATAGGTCAGGTGGGCCCGGTGGGACAGTGACGTGTTCGCCGTCGACCGCAGGTAGATCAGGGCACCCGAATCAACTCCTGCGAGGGTCGCCAACGATTCGGTCAGCTTGCGCCGACAGTCGCACAGTCCGCTGCGGAACACGTCACCGGCGACGCATTCGTTGTGGACGAGGACTGCGGGAACGGGGCCAGCGGTCTCCGGGCCGGAGGCGATTCCCCGGGTCAGGACGAGATGTTCCGCCGACTCGCCCGGGAACTGGAAGACGAACGCGTCCACGGGCCCGTGCACGGTCCGGACGCGCACCGGACCGGCCACGGTGGCCACTGTCGGCGGCACCTCGGAGCGGGGCAACAGGGCGAGCCCACGATTCTGGGCGAGCGCGAGCAGGTCGGCGTCGGTGACCGGTGGACACATGGCCGGCGGGTTGGCGCTTGTCATCTGATCTTCCTCACTCGACGGCGGGCTGGGGGCGCAGCCCGGCCAGCAGGAGCTGAACTGGTCGGGCGTTCACCGCCAACCAGGTGTCCAGGACCTGGTCCAGTCGCTCCAGGTCGGCCATCGGGAGGAAGAAGCCCGGCGTCGGCACACAGGCGCCCAACTCGACGAGGAGCGGCCGAAGGTGCACGTCCGAGGCGAGGGCGTGGCGGTCCGACCCGGCCGTCATCACCGGGATGGTGGGCACTCCGGTGAGGGCCGCCTCGCCGTATCTATCGAGGAACGCCTTCAGGAGCCCGGTGTACGTCGCCTTGTAGGTCGGTGACGCGACCACCAACAGGTCGCTGGACGCCACCGTCCGTCCGAGCGCCGCCAACTCGTCGTCCGGCCAGCGGAACAGCCGGTCCGAGACGTCAGCGAGATCCACGACCAGGACCTCCGCGCCGCCCGCCAGGGCCGCCAGCCGCTCGGCCAGCGCCGCGCCGACCGCCAGGGTTCGCGACCCCGGCTTGGGGTTGCCGACGAGCACCGTAATCCGCATGTCTCACTCCCAGGAACACTCTCGTTGTCGACACTCCCCCGCAGGGAAGGTGGCGTGTCTGTCGGTGGTCACCTGTTGCCGGGCAGGTCGACGCCTACCGTTGCAGCGGTTCGGCCAGCGTCCACAGCCGTGGCCCGTGCTGGATGAGCGGCGTGCGCGGTTCACCGCTGGCCGCCCCCTCCACGTGCAGGATGACCACCTCGTGGTCGCCGGCCGGCGTTGACGTCTCGACGTGACACTCGAGCCACAGCGCCGCGCCGTCGATGAACAGCGCTCCGGTGTCGGTCTGCGCGATGGACAGACCGGCGAACCTGTCCCTGCTCCGGGAGGCCAGTTGGTAGACCGCGGGCATCTGGTCGGCGGCCAGCGCGGACACGCCCAGGTGCTGGCGGTCCCGGAGGAGCGGCCAGGTCCGTGAGCTGTTCTGTACGGCGAAGAGCACCAGCGGCGGTTCGAAGGAGATGCCCACGGTGAACGACGTCGCCACGAATCCGACCGGCTGACCGTCGACCATCGCGCAGATCGCCGCGACCCCGGCCGGATAGAGCTTCGTCGCCTCGCGAATCCACTCCGGGCCGGTCCGCTTGAACTGGGAGACATGGCGGGGAACCGCACTCCTGGAGTCAGTCACTAGATCGCATCCCTCTGTACACCGAACGCGCGTCGGATCGCGTCGCCGAGCAGGATGAAGCCCGCCACCGACAAGCCGAGCGCGAGGACTGGAAAGACGAGCAGGTGAGGTGCCGAGCTGAAGTAGCTCTGCGCCGAACCGAGTTGCAGGCCCCACGAGATCGCCGGCACCTGCAGGCCGATACCGAGGTAGGTCAGGGTCGACTCCGCGCCGATGATCACACCGATCGACGTCGTGAAGATCACGAGGATGGGCCCGAGGACGTTCGGCAGGATGTGCTGGACGATGATGGCGACCGTGGGGCGTCCCATCGCCTGCGCGGCACGCACGTAGCTGCGTGCCTTCGCCGCGATCGTCGCCGACCGCACCACCCGCATCATCGGCACCCAGCTCAGGATGCCGAGCGTCACGCTGACCACGACCACTCCCCGCGACGAGACCGAGGCGAGGATGACGATCGCGCCGAGCACCATGGGGAAGGCGAAGACGATCTCCGCGAGGCGGGACAGCAGCGCGTCGGTCCCCCCGCCGAAGTACCCGGTCACCAGTCCCACGGTCGTGCCCAACACGCCGGCCAGCCCCGCCGCGAGGAGGCCGATCGCGATCGAGTTGCTCGCTCCGTGGAGCACGTGCGCGTACATGTCACAGCCCTGGATGGTGAACCCGAACGGGTGCCCCGGTGCCGGAGGTCGACGGCTGTCCGCGAGCGCGCAGGCGTCCGGATCGCCGTTGCCGAACAGCCCGGCGAACAGCCACGGCACCGCCGCGACCAGCAGGAACAGGCCGATGATCGCGCTGCCGGTCCAGAATCCGACGTCCCGGCGCAGGTGCGACCACCGACGTCCGACCTTCGGCGCGTCGTCGCTGACCGGATCGATCTTCGCCGTGTCCACCGTCATCGTCCGTTACCGTCCTTCCCGTTTGGTCGCCATGTGCCCGCTCACGTGGTGGTCCGCAACCGGGGGTCGAGGAAGCGGTAGGCGAGATCGATGACGATGTTGATGACGGCCACGAGCACCACCAGGATCGTGACGAGGCCGACAATCGTCGATCCCTCGCGGCGCGAGACGGCGTTCACGATGAGGCCGCCGACCCCGCCGAGGTTGAAGATCGCCTCGACGATCACCGCGCCGCCGAGCATTCCCGCGAACGAGACGCCGAGATGGGTGACGAGGGGGATGATGCCCGGCCGGAGGATGTAGGAGAAGATCACCCGTGACCCGCTGATCCCCCGCGCTCGGGCCAGTCGGACGAACTCACTGTCCATGGTGTTGGCGACGCTGACCCGCGTGAGGCGTGCGGTCGAGCCGAAGCCGACCAGCGCGAGCGCGGCCGCCGGCAGGATGTAGGCCATCGGCCATCCCGCCCTGGTGCCGGCGACCGGGAAGAGCCCGGTTCCGAGACCGACGTAGTGCTGCAGCAGCAGCGCGACGGCGAAGGTGGGAACGGCCAGCGACAGCAGCGTGAGCGCCCAGCCGAGCCGGTCGACGAGCCGGCCCGGGAGGAGCGCCGACGCGATCCCGATCCCGAGTCCGATCACGAGTTCGAGGATCCAGGCCGTCGCCGCGAGGAGCAGTGTCACGGGCCACGCGAGCTCCAGCATGCGCGACACGTTGCGCCCGTCGGTCGTCCGTCCGAAGTCACCGCTGAGGACCGCCTGGACGTAGCCGGTGTACTGGTCCCAGAGCGAACCGTCGAGGTTGAACCGCGCGCGGAGCGCCGCTTCGACCTCCGGGCTGACCGGGTTGTCGCCCACGAGCGCGTCGATGGCGTCACCGGGCAGGACGAAGACCGCGGCGAAGATCAGGAAGGATGCGCCGATCACCGTGACAACGGATTGGAGGATGCGGTTGAGCATGGTGCGACCTTCTTTCGAGGGGCGCCGGGCGCCTGGCGCGACGGCCGGCGGCTGCGGCGACCGAGGCGCGTTCGAGCGCCCGACGCCCCTGGCGGCTCAGTTCAGATCGACTACCTTGACGTCGCGGTAGTTGCTCTTGTTGAAGTTGTCGACCGGGAAGTCGACCACCCGGTCCGACAGTCCGAAGGCGTCGCCCTGACTCCAGAGCATGATGATCGGCATCTGCTCGATCAGGATGTCCTTCGCCTCGTCGAACGCCGCCACCGCGGCCTGCTGGTCACGTTGCTGGAGGGCCTTCTGGATGGTCGTCTCGAACTCCGGGTTGTGCCAGTCGGTCCAGTTGGCCGTGCCGCCCTTGGTGAACTGCTGGACGAGGATGGTCGCGGGGCTGGGCGTGTCCGAGTAGCGGGACCGGGTGACCGGGTCGGCGAAGCCGCCTTCGTACGCCGTCGAGACGTTCGCGAGCGGCTCCAACTTGGCGACCTCGATGCCGAGGACGTCGCGCCACCCGTTGAGCACCGCGAGACCCCACTCGTCCCAGCCGTAGTTGGCCGGCACACCCAGCGAGATGGGCGCGACCTCCCCACCGACGTCCGCCTTGACCTGTTCCCAGAGCGCCTTGGCGGCGGCCGGGTCGTACTTCAGGTACGGCAGGTCGGTCTTCTGCCGGTACCCGACGCTCGCCGGAACGGAGAAGTCGGTGAGCGGAACCGTGCTCTCGTCGAAGAACGCCTTGATGATCGCCTCACGGTCGATCGCCATCGACAGCGCCTGGCGCACGCGCGGGTCGTTCCAACCGGCCAGGTGCGTCGGCACCATGAGGTAGACGAGGTCGTTGCTCTGCGCCTTGCGCACGAAACGGTCGCTCAGCTGCTTCTTCGCGTTCGGCTGGTCCGCGGCGGCGACCAGCGCGATGTCGAGCTCGTCGGCCTGCAACTGCACCCAGGGGGTGGCCTCCTCGGTCACGATCGTGAAGTGGATGCCGGGGTTCGCGGCCGGCTTCGGGCCCTTGTACGCCTCGTCGCGCACGAGCTCGATCTCCGCCTCACCGTCCCACGCCTTGGCCATCTTGTAGGGGCCGTTGCCGACGGGCTGCTTCGTGTACGCCTCGACGTCGTCGTACGCGGAGGCCGGGAGGGGGTAGAACGGCGCCGTGCCCAGCGCGTAGATGAACTGGTTGTCGGGAGCGGTGAGGGTCACCTTCAGGGTCTGGTCGTCCACGACCTGGACGCCGCTGAGGAACTCCCCGGCGCCACCCGCGGCGTTCAGCTCCGCGTAGCCCGTGATCTGGGCGAACTTCGCGCTGTTGCGCCACTCGTTCTTGACGGTCGCCGCCTCGCTCCAGGACTTCTGGAACGTCTTGGCGGTGATCGCCTCGCCGCTGCTGAAGGTCCATCCGGTGCGCAGCCGGATGTCGAAGACGACGTTGTCCTCGGTCTTGATGGACTCGGCGACCATCATCACCGGCTCGCCGGTCTTCTGGTCGAACCGGATGAGGCCGTCGTAGAGGTTGTCGAGTACCTCGAACGCGTACGCGCCGGAGGAGTCCGGCGGGAACAGGCTCGCCGGCTGCATCGTCGCCACGCGCAGCGGTTCCCGGGCCGCGGCCGCGTCCTCGTTCTGGGAGTCCGCTGAGGAGCATGCTGTGGCCGCGAGCACGGCTACGAGGGCGACCGCTGCGCCCACTCTGCGTTTCATGACGCTCCTAGTTCAACTGGGGGATGTGCTACGGGGGGATCAGGCACCCACCGCGGGCGACAGCGACCGGGGACGGCCGGGGATGGCCGCCAGGAGCGCCTTCGTGTATTCCGAGGTGGGCGCCGCGAATACGGCACGGCAGGTGCCCGCGTCGACGGCGACACCGTCGCGGAGCACGATCACGTCGTCGGCGATGCTGCTCACCACGCCCAGGTCGTGTGAGATCAGCAGGATGCTCAGGTCGCTCTCCTGCTGGATCTGCTTGAGCAGGTCGATGACCTGTGCCTGCACGATGACGTCCAGCGCCGACACGGGTTCGTCGCACACGAGAATCTGCGGGCTGAGCGAGAGGGCACGGGCGATCGCGACCCGCTGCTTCTGTCCACCGGACAGCTCGTGGGGCAGGCTCTGCAGCACCCGGGACGGGAGCGCGACCTGGTCGAGCAGTTCGCGGGCCCGGCGGGTCTTCTCCGTACGCCCGGAGACGCCCGCCTGACCGAGCGACTCGAAGAGCGTGCGTTCCACGGTGAAGCTCGGATCGAGGCTGGTGTGCGGATCCTGGAAGACGGGCTGCACCGCGGACCGGAACCCCGCACGCCGCTGACGCGACGGGTCGAGCATGCTCTGCCCGTTCCAGTGGAGCTCTCCGGCGTCCGGCTTGAGCAGACCCAGGGCGATCGACGACAGGGTCGTCTTTCCCGAGCCCGACTGTCCGACCACGGCGAGCGTGCTCTTCGCCCGGAGAGCGAAGTCGACACCGTCGAGCGCGGTAATCGTCGGATACCCCCGCCCGAGCCGGAGCCGCGACCGACGGCCGAACTGTTTACGCAGCCCGCTGCCCTGCAGCACGATCGGGCGCTGGAGATGGTCGTCGGTGCCAGCCGGGTCGTGGGTGAACCGCTCGGATGCCGCGAGGAACGCCTTCGTGTAGGCGGTGCGGGGGGCCGTCCGCAGTTGCTCGCCCGTGCTCTCCTCGACGATGCGCCCGCCCTTCATCACGATCACGCGGTCCGCGCGTTCGAGCGCGAGCTCGAGGTCGTGCGTGATGAACAGGACCGACGAGCCGTGTTCGGCGGTGAGACGTCCGAACAGGTCGAGCACCCGCTGCTGGGTGATCACGTCGAGTGCGGAGGTCGGTTCGTCCGCGAGCACGAGCGTCGGGTTGTGCAGCAGCGCGGTCGCGATGAGCGCCCGTTGCCGCATGCCGCCGGAGAGCTCGTGCGGGTACTTGTTCGGTATCGTCATGTGCGCGTCGGCCAGCCCCGCCTCCTCGTAGGCGTCCAGGACGTGCCGGCGGGCCTCGGCGCGGGTGCGGTCGCTGTGGGCACGGTCGACGTCGACCGACTGCGACACGACCTTGGCGACCGGGTTGAAGTTCGCGATGGGATCCTGCGGAACCAGTCCGACCCACTGGCCGCGCAGCGCGCTGACCGCATCGCCCTCGAGGTGCGCGACGTCGTGGGCACCCACGACGACGCGACCGGCCGTGATCCGGCCGTTGGCCGGGAGCATCGCCAGAATGGCGCTGATCAGGGTCGACTTCCCCGATCCGGACTCGCCGACCACCGCGACCGTCTCGCCCCGACCCACGCGGAGGCTCACGCCGTCGATCGCCGGCGCGTCGTCGCCGTACTGAATGGTGAGATCCTCAACGACGAGGGCATCGTCCAGCTCTAGAGATGACTCGACCATGACAAAACCTTAAGGCCCACTGATTCCACCCCTGTTACGTGCAGAACTCCCGAAGATTTCATATCTAGATATACGATCCTGTCGATCCGCCATCGGCCCCGCCGACGAGCGGCGCCGGACTTCTCACCGAGCGGGAACCACGGATCGCGCGGCTTTCGGGCACCTCGGGTACTCCCGCCCGGATACGGGGAGAGGCCGGATGCGGGGAGAGATCAGGGCGCCGCCGGCAGTCCGTAGTTCTCCCGGAGCGTGGTCCCGGTGTACTCGGTCCGGAACGCCCCGCGACGCTGCAGTTCGGGCACCAGCTTGTCGAGCACGGCATCCACGCCGTACCGGGTCTGGTCGCCGTGTCCCACGACGAAGCCGTCGACGGCTCCGTACTCGACCCAGTCCTGCATGTGGTCGGCGACCTCGCCGACGCTGCCGACGACGAGCTTGCTGTGCTTGCGCTGGCGCGTGTTCTCGATGAGTTCGCCCACGGTCGTGATGCCCTCGGACTCCACCATCTGGTGCATGCGGATGAGCTGCGTCTGGTAGTTGTTGGTGGAACGCGGATCCGGCAGCGGCGGCAGTGGGTCGCTCTCGGCCAGGGCGCTGAGGTCCCAGCCCGTCATCCGCTCCCACCGACGCAACTCGTCCGTTGCCGGCGTCAACGCGGTGATCCGGGCCATGTAGTCCTCGACCTCGGCGCGGGTGTCGGCCATCGCACCGTGCAGCGCCTGCACCAGCTTGATCGAGTCCGGGTCGCGCCCCTCCTTCTCGGCACGCACACGCAGCTCGTCACGGTACGCCTTCGCCGTCTCCCGGTTGTGGGCACCGGTGTAGACCAGCTCCGCGTACCGGGCCGCGAGTGCCTTGCCGGCCTCGGACTCCCCCGCCTGCGACAGCACCGGCCAGCCCTGCGGCGGGCGGAACGTGGTCAGCGGTCCACGGACCTTGAAGAACGTGCCCTCGTGGTCGATCCGGTGGACCCGGCCGGGGTCGGTGAACAGACCCGTCTCCTTGTCGGCGACCAGCGCGTCCGCGTCGAAGCTGGTCCACAGCTTGCGGATCACCTCGACGAACTCTGCGGCGCGCGCGTAACGCTGGTCGTGTTCGGGCAGCTCGTCCAGGCCGAAGTTCCGGGCGGCCGCGTCGAGCGCACTGGTCACGAGGTTGAACCCGGCACGCCCCTTGGACAGGTGGTCGAGCGAGGCGAGTTTGCGGGCCAGGTTGAACGGCTCGTTGAAGGTCGTCGACCAGGTGCCGATCAGACCGATCCGGCTGGTCGAGGCGGCCAGGGCGCTGAAGTAGCCGGTGGGCTCGAAGATCCGCGAAGGGGTGTACGCGGCGTCCTCGGGGTTGATGCCGAGGCTGTCCGCGTCGAACAGAGCGTGGATCGCCACGGCCTCGGCTCGTTGCGCGAGACGGCGGTACGTCTCGAAGTCGTACAGGGCCGCGACGTCGGTCTCCGGCAGCCGCCAGAACGCGTTGAACTGCGAGGCGCGGATATCCAGATTTATGATCATCTTCTTGGGTGCCATGTGTCCACTCCCGGTCAGGCGATGGCGATCGCGTCGATCTCGACGCGGAAGTCGGGGCGGGCCAGACCGGCGACGGTGACGGTCGAGCGGGCCGGGAAGGTGCCGTCGAAGAACTCCCGGTAGACGGCGTCCATGCCGCGCAGGTCCTCGCCGTGGGTGAGGTAGACCGTCATCGAGACGACGTCGGCGAAGCCGGCACCGGCGGCCTCCAGGGTCCGGCCGATGCTCTCCATGGTCGCGCGGGTCTGCGCGGCGATGTCGTCGCCGGCGACCTGCCCGGTCTCGGGGTCGGTGCCGACGTGACCCGAGGTGAACACCATCGCGCCCGCCCGTACCGCGGGACTGAAGGCGCCGGTGGGCCGGCGGGAGTTCGGAAAGTACGTGCTGATGGTCATTCCGACGTCTCCGGGAAGTAGCGGCCGGCGCGGAAGGCCCGGCCGGCGTTGTCGAGGTACGGGCGGCGCGGCAGGGCGACGACGTCGCGCAACTGGTCGAAGAGCCGCAGGTGGTATGCGGCGGGAACCCCGTCGATGTCGGGTACGGCCAGCCGGGAGGTCCCGTCGATGGCTCCGGCAGCGCAGGCCGCCTCGGCGACGCGCCGGTACGTCTCGGTCGTCGGCAGCGCCTCCGGACGGTCCGTCAGGTGGCCGACCGCGGCGGCGAGCGCGTACGCCCCCCAGTCGGAGACCGTGCAGGCGACGGTGGCGTCGGCCGACGCCTCGTTCGCCGTACCGCCGCCGCAGCCACAGCCGCAGGACCCACCTGCGGGCGTCTCCGCCCGCACGGCGTCGGCGATCGCGCCCATCCCCAGTTCGTTGCCGAAGTCACCGATCGCGACCGTCCGGCTGCCACGCCTGGCGACCTCGGCGAAGAGCGCGTCGACGCGCGCGATCGACGCCGTCACGTTGGCACCGCCGGCGAAGTGGTACTGGCCCTGGCGGTTCGCACCGGGCCGTTCGACCGCGACGCAGACGGCGGGACGGATGTCCTGCGCGAGCGCGGCGGCCAGCGCGGCGGGATCAGCGGCGTCGCGCGGGAACGGCACCAGGGCCGCGGTGTTGCCGCGCTCCTCGGCGGTCGCGACGTCGTCGACGACGGCGAGTCCCGCGCCGCGCAGCGCGGCGTCGACCACGGCGAACGCCTGTGGTTCGCACGCGAACACCGGCACCGCGCGCAGTGCGCGCACCAGCGCGTGGGCCAGCACCGCGCTGCCGATGGGCCCGTCGGTCTCGGGCACGTCACCCGGGGGAATGAGGAAACCGGTCAGGATCAGCACCCGATCGCCGGGGGCGACGTGATCGACGAGCAGGCGGGCCGCGGTGAGGGTGAGGGGTTCGTCGGTCAGCGCGCGTGCCGCGTCGTAGATGACCCGGCAGATCCCGTCGCCGCGCGCGTCGACGGTGATGAGCCGGTCGAGGTTCTCGCCGACGCTGCGGTCGAGCACGCGTTGGCTCGGCGTACGCGCGGTCACGCGATCACCGCCTCGAGCGCGGCGGCCGGGTCGTGCCCGCCCGCCCGGAACTCCTCGGTGGCCTCGGCGAGCAGGGTCGGCGAGGTGAACAGGTCCCACCCCAGTCCGGCCAGCGCGGTGGCCATCGCGACCATCGCCTCCTCGGCGCGTTCCGTCCCGGACGCCTGGGCGAACACCCGCGAGTGGCCGGGGGTGCCACGGTCGGCGATCTGCATGAAGGGATGCACCGTCGGGACCGCGAGGCTCACGTTCCCGGCGTCCGTGCTCCCGGTGCCGTCGGTCGGCGAGGGCGCCTCGTGCGGGTGGCCGAGGGTCGCCAGGTGCTCCCCGACCCGCGCGGCCATCGTGTGGTTCGAGTTCAGGTGGGCGTACGGCGGCGAGGTCGGGACGATCTCGGTGCGCGTCCCGGTCATGGCCGCCGCGCCCCGGGCCACCTCGTACACACGCTCGGCGAGCGCTTGGGCGCGCTCCAGCGTGACGTCCCGCACGATGAAGGTCGCGCTGGTGTGCTCGGGCACGATGTTGGGTGCCTGGCCACCGTCGGTGATGATCCCGTGCATCCGCGACCCGTCGCCGGCATGCTGGCGCAGCGCGTCGACGCCGTTGAAGAACAGCAGCATCGCGGCGAGCGCGCTGCGCCCGTCGGCGGGGTTCTTCGCGGCGTGCGCGGCGACTCCGTGGAAGTGCACGTCGAAGTGCAGGCAGGCGAGCATCCGCCGGGTGAGGATGGTCCGGTCGGCGGGGTGGAACATCATCGCCGCGTCGACGCCGTCGAACACCCCGGCGTCCAGCTCGATGACCTTGCCGCCCGCGCCCTCCTCGCCGGGTGTGCCGATGACCACGACGGTGCCGGCCGCGCCGGTCCGCTCAAGCTCGGCGCGTACGGCGGCGGCGGCCAGCAGCCCGCCGGAGGCGATGAGGTTGTGCCCACACGCGTGCCCGATGCCCGGGAGCGCGTCGTACTCCGCCATGAAGGCGATCCGGGGCCTGCCAGTGCCCCACTCGCCGACGAACGCGGTGTCGAGGCCGGCGACCCCGGCGGCCACCGTGAAGCCCTCGTCGCGCAGCCAGTCCTGCAGGAGAGCGCTCGACCGGTGCTCGCGGAGGGCGAGCTCGGGGTCGGCGTGGATCGCCCGACTGACGCTCACCGCTCGCGCGCGTCGGTCGGCGACCGCGGCACGGATACCTGGGTACGCCATCAGCTCCGCTCCTTCATCCGGTCGGCCAGCCCCATCACGAGGTCGGCGGCGAACATCGCGACCTCGGCCAGCCCGTTTCGGCGGCCGCCGCCGTCGACGACGACGTACTCGTTCGGCTGGGCGACCCCGCCGCCGTGTCCGATGCCGGTGCCGAACACCAGTGGCGTCCCCCAGTCGTGGGCGAGGAACGACCACGGGCCGCCGTACGCCTGCACCGGCCAGACGACGGGCTTCCCACCCCACTCCCGCACGGCGTCGAGGAACGCCGACATCAGTGGGCTGTCCAGCGAGCTGCGCGACGCCGGGTAGGCGCTCAGCACGTCGATTTCGACGTCGGCGAAGCCCCGTGCGTCCAGGTGTGCGCGCAGCGCGTCCATGAAGACGCTCGGGGAGGCGGACGTGCACAGCCGGGCGTCGAGCCGCGCGACGGCGGACTCCGGGATCGTGTGGGTGCGGGTTCCCGGGCCGGTGTACCCGGCGCGCAGGCCCTGGATGTTCAGGGCCGAGCCGTACATGTAGCGCTCCAGCAGGGCGCGGTCGGCGAGCCCGTCGACGTACGCGGTCACCCCGGTGCCCGCCAGGCCCGGGATGACCTGGCTCATCGGCCTGCCGGCGTAGTGCGCCAGCAACTCCTCGATGACAGTCAGGTCGGCGGCGGGCGGCGTCGCTGGCTCGAGGTGTTCCGCCCACCCGTCCACGGCCATCCGGCCGTCCTCGGTGAACAGCGTTCCCACCGCCTGGGTGAGACGCAGGGCCGGACTGTCCACGATGGTGCGCAGGGCGCTGTGCGCGCCACCGACGGCGGTGGGGCCACGGCCCCACGACTCTCCGCTGGCCGTCAGCTCGAAGGTGATGAACGACTTGTACCCGAGCCGCACGGAGACGACGTTCTCGTCGTTCTGGTCGGCCCGGAGGTAGATGAGGCCCGCGACGTCGGCGAGGCGGTCCCGGTAGCGGTCGAGCAGTCCGGCGTACGAGATGCTGCCCAGGATCTCGTCGCCCTCCGCGAGGAACGCGATGTTCACGGGCAGCTCTCCGACGGCCTCCCGTAGCGCCTTCAGGCCCGCCATCCACGCGGTGTCCGGACCCTTCGGCACCCGGGCGCCACGGCCGTAGAGGACGGCCGGGATGTCGCCACGCGGGGCGACGACCGGCTCGAACGGATCGGTGTCCCACGCCGTGAGGTCGCCGACCGCGCGGACGTCGTACATGTTGTAGTTCAGGATCGTGATCGGCGATCCCGCGTCGTAGTACGCCCAGACGCCGGGGAACGTCTCCGTCTCCACGATCTCGACCTCTTGACAGCCGAAGTCCCGGTAGCGCCTGGCGAGGAACTCGGCGGCCTCGCGCATGCCCGTGCCGTCGCCGACGCTGACCGTCGGGATACGGATGTACTCCTTCAGCTCTTCGATGGTCGCGTCGAGGTTCCCGGTGACGTGCGCCCGGACCTTCTCTCGGGTCGCGGGATCCATTGCCAGCACCGTCGTGGCCTCCTTCGTACAGGCGTCGTCGCTCCACCTCGGCTGCCCCGGAGCGGGGCGGCGGGCACTCGTGGCGAGGCGCGAGATTCGCCATACCTGCTGTCTGGCGCCATGACTATATATGGAGATAGAGTCGCCCCGTCAATCACTTGGAAGGTGCCATGAAGACTTCTTCCTCTCCCGCAAGGGACGTGCTCGCGACCCTCGACGAGCGCGTCCTGGACGGCCTCGTCGAGGACTACCGCTGGTTCCACGCCCACCCCGAGCTGGGTTACCGCGAGTTCGAGACCGCCGGTCGCGTCGCGGAGCGGCTGTCCGCCCTCGGCTACGAGACGCACACCGGCGTCGGCGGCACCGGTGTGCTGGGCGTACTACGCAACGGCGACGGTCCGGTGATCGCGCTGCGGGCGGACATGGACGCCCTGCCGATCCTCGAGCAGACCGGCCTCGACTTCGCCAGCACCGCGACCCAGCTCGTCGACGGCGCACCGGTACCGCTCATGCACGCCTGCGGTCACGACATCCACGTCACGAGCCTGCTCGGCGCGGCCAGCCTGCTCGCGGCGGCGCGCGACGCCTGGTCGGGCGTCCTCGTACTGATCTTCCAGCCCGCGGAGGAGGGCGGCCTCGGCGCCCAGGCCGTGGTCGACTCCGGGATCTTCGACCGGGTGCCCCGTCCGGAGGTCGTGCTCGGCCAGCACGTCGACGCCGGGCCGCTCGACGAACTGCTGGTGACCGCCGGGCCCCTCATGGCCAGCTCCGACTCGTGGCGTGTCGTGCTGCGCGGCAAGGGCGGCCATGGCGCGTGGCCGCACCAGAGCGACGATCTCGTGCTGGCCGCGGCGAACGCCATCACCATGGCGCAGAACGTGGTGGCCCGGCAGACGTCGGCGCGCGACTCCGCGGTGGTGACGATCGCCAACATCCACATCGGCACCAAGGAGAACATCCTGGCCAACGAGGGCTACTTCACCGTCAACATCCGGGCGCTCGATCCCGTCGTACGCGCCCGGACGTGGGAGTCGGTCCGGCGGACGATCGAGGGCGCGCTGGCCGCCAACGGCGTCACCACGCCGCCCGAGTACGTGGGGAAGGAAGGGCTCCCGCCGCTGGTCAACGACGCGGAGGTCGCCCGACGCGTGGCCGACGCCTTCGGCGAGCACCTCCCCTCGGCCCGGGTGACCGTGCCGGACGCGGTGATGGGCAGCGAGGACTTCGGCATCATCGGCGAGCGGCTGGGCGTGCCGCACCTGTACTGGTTCATCGGCAGCACCGATCCGGCCAGGTACGCCGACGCGCTGGCGCGCGACCGCGTGGCGCAGGAGATCCCACGGCTGCACGACGCGCGCTTCGCGCCGGAGGCGCGTCGGACGCTCGACGTCGGCGTACGCACCCTGACCGTCGCCGCCCTGGCCCACCTCGGGGACGGTGCGCAATGAGAATCAACCTCGGCGGGACCGGCCTGAAGGTCTTCCCCCTGCAGTTGGGCGGCAACACCCTCGGCTTCACCGCCGACCGGGACACGTCCTTCCGCATTCTCGACGCGTACGCGTCGGCCGGCGGCAACTTCATCGACACCGCCGACTTCTACAGCGTCTGGGCGCCCGGCAACGTCGGCGGGGAGTCCGAGACCGTCATCGGTGAGTGGTTGGAGTCCCGCGGCTGTCGCGACGAGATGGTCGTCGCGACGAAGGTGGGCATGCTGGAGCCCTACACCGTCCTCGACAGGAAGCACATCGACGAGGCGCTGGCGCGCTCACTGGACCGTCTCCGCACAGACCGGATCGACCTCTACTACGCCCACCAGGACGACCTGAACACTTCCCAGGAGGACACCGCGGCGGCCTTCGACGGGCTCGTGCGCGCCGGCCTCGTCCGCACGCTGGGCGCGTCGAACTTCTCCCCCGACCGGCTGCGCAGCGCCCTGACCCTCGCGCGACAGCGCGGCCTGCACAGCTACCAGGTCATCCAGGACGAGTACAGCCTGGTCAACCGGCAGCCGTTCGAGACCGGCACAATGCCGGTCGCCGTCGAGTTCGGGCTGGTCAACATCCCCTACCGCAGCCTCGCCAAGGGCTTCCTCTCGGGACGCTACCGGCCGGGCGGCTCCTGGCAGGAGACGACGCACACGTCGATCGCCACCTCGTACCTAGAGAAATACGGCACGGAACTGCTCGGCACCGTCGAGACGATCGCACGTCGACACGACACGACCATGTCCGCCGTGGGACTCGCGTGGCTCACCTCCCGGCCCACGGTCGCACTCCCGCTGTCGGGCGTGCGCACGCTCGAGCAGTTGGACGACATCCTGCCCGCTGCCGGACTCGTCCTGGACGACGACGAGGTGGACGCGTTGACGGCGTTGACCGCACCGTCAGATTGACACGCCGGGGTCTCGCGGCGTCATGCCGTGACACGTGTCCGTCCATTGGATACGGTCGTCGTGTTACATATCTAGAGGGGGATTCGGTAATGGCCGACCGGGACGCGAAACCCAGCACGCGGCGCAGGGAGCCCGCGTACGCGCGGATCGAGCGGCACCTGTGGGAGCTCCTCGACAGCGGCGCCGGGATCAACGAGGCGATGCCCAGCGAGGTCGATCTCTCGCGTGAGTTCGGCGTCAGCATCATGACGGTCCGCCAGGCGTACAACGCGCTGGTGAACGCCGGTGCGGTGACGAGAAAGCCGTTCCGCGGCACCTGGGCCGTCACCCACATCACCGACGACCTCGGCCAACTGACCGGGCGTCCCTACACCGAAACCTGGCAGGCCGACGAGATAACGTCCGAGGTGCTGACGTTCGACCAGCGCGAGACGCCCGAGCACATCGCGAAGCGTTTCGGCGTGGCGCCGGGCACGGTCATGACCTATCTGGAGCGGCTGCGGCGCGCGGATGGCCAGCCGGTCGCCTGGGACGGGCGATGGATGCCGGCCGAACTGTTCGAGCGCACCACGCGCGAGGACTTTGAGAAGGCGCCGGTGTTCACCGTCCTGGCCCGGGCCGGCGTCCGGGTGACGATCATGCAGTCGGACATCAACGCGCGGTTGGCCGACCCGACGCACGCGATCATCCTCGAGATCGAAAGAGGCGAACCACTGCTGGTACGCCAGTCGATCGCCATGGACACCGAGCCGAAGGTGCGGCTGGTCAGCACGTCGCTCTACCCGGCCCGCCGATACACGTTCCGGAGCGTGACCCCCGTCGTGGAGGGGGTCGTCAACTTCTGACGGCGTCCCGTCGTCCGTCCGTGGGCTGTGCCGGTACCGCTGCTGCCGGCACAGCCCGGGCGGGCCGTGGCGGGACCACCGGCAGGCCAGCAACGCGATCTGCCGGGTCGACCGCGGGCTCGGATCGCCCGGACCTCACGGCAGGGTCGGTGTGGGCCAGGGCCACGAGGAAGGTTCACCGAGGCCACCGGCAACGGAGAACGCAGTGGCGATGTCCGTTGGCTTGGCCTGGGCCGCGAGGAGCGCGCGGAGCAGGATGCGGGCCTTGTAGGGGTGCAGCCAGCCGGCCGGAATGAGCCCGCGGGTCAGGAGGTCACGCTCGGACCCGGGAAAGCCGTAGGTGCGGGTGAGCGTCGGACCGGCCGGGGTCCGGGAGGCCAGGACGACGGGGATCCGTCCGGCGAGGGCGGTGAGGGTGTCGACGAGGGGTTCGGGTACGTGACCGACCCCGAAGCCGCCGACGACGAGGCCGTCGCAGTGCAGACCCATGGCGTCGAGCAGGCTCGGATCGTCGTCGAGGGTGACCGGGTAGAGACCGACGTTGACGCGCGTACCGGGATGCGGGGCGGGGATGGCGAGCCGGTGTGGCACGCGGGTCAGCAGCCGCACGGCACCCTCGAGGACGTAGCCGATCGGGCCGGTGTCCAGCGAGCGGAACGTGGCGCCGCTGGTGGAGTGGGTCTTCGCGACCCAGCGGGCAGAATGGACCTCGTCGGCGAAGACGACGAGACAGCCCTGGTCCCGAGCGGCCGGGGAGGCCGCGACCTGGATGGCGGCGAGCAGGTTGGCGGGGCCGTCGGCGCCGGCCATCGTGGGGTTACGCATCGCGCCGGTGACGACCAGGGGTTCGGGTCGGTGGTGGAGCAGGTCGAGCAGGTACGCCGTCTCCTCGATCGTGTCGGTGCCCTGGGTGACGACCACCCCGCTCGCGCCCGCGGCGAGTTCGCGGGTCGCCGCGGTGGCGAGCGCGACGACGTCGGCGAACGTGAGGGACGCCCCGGGACGGCGGCGGAAGTCCACCACCTCGATCTCGATGCCAGCCGAGGCCAGTCCCGGTACGGCGTCGAGCAGGTCGCGCGCGGACAGGGTGGGACTGACGCCTTCGCCGGTGCCGCTGGTCATGGCGATCGTGCCACCGAGACCGAACACCACCACCCTCGGCGTGGCGATTGTCGGGGTCGACGACACGGCAGGTCCTTCCGGCGGTCGTGGCGCATCAGTGCTGCGCAGAAGCCTATTACGGCAGGGTGTCGGTGAAGCGGCACGGCCGGCGTGATCGTCACTCCCGCCGGCCGGACTCACGTCGTGATCACCACGTGCAGGTTGCGCGGCCCGTGCACGCCCTCGACCCGGTTGAGTTCGATGTCGCTGGTGGCCGACGGGCCACTGATCCAGGTCAGTGGCCGGTGCGGATCGACGCGGGCGATGGCGTCCGGCACGGTGGCGACCACCTGGTCGGCCCGCAGCACGCACAGGTGCACGTCGGGCAGCAGCGTGACGATACGGCGGCCCTGGTCCGGGCTCCCGTCGAGCACGATGGTGCCGGTCTCGGCGACGGCCAGCGCCGCCGCGGTGACGACGCCGTTCGAGGCGGCGATCTCCTCCGTGCTGAGGTCGTCGTCCACCACCTGGACGACGCTGTCCGGCAGCCAGCGCCGGGGCAGGCCCGGCGGCACCACGACCCGCCCGCCCCCGAGCACCTCGTCGACGACCCGGGCGACGTCGGCGTCGGCGCACTGGTGCACGGTGGCCCGGTAGTCGGTGAGGCGGTCCACGAGCACGTCGAGGTCGACCGGGACGGAGCCGGCGGGCCGGTAGTCCCGAGGCACCTCGGCCGGTGTCGGCCGTGGCTCACCGAGCGCGGCCCGGAGGCGGCCGAGGACGAGTTCCCGGGTGCTCATCGCGCCGCCCACCACTGGCGGAAGGTCTGCGGCGGGGTGGCCGGGATGTCCCGGCTCGCCGTCCAGCCGTTCAGGGGCGGTGGCAGGCCACCGCCGCGCGGGCCGGCGAGCCGGCTCAGCTTCGCGGCACGTTGCGCGGCGGCGTACAGGCGGGGGTGGTCCAGGGTGTACGCGGCGGCGGCCATCGCGATCGCCTCGCTGCGTGGGTGGGGGGCCTCGGCACGGAGGTGGACCAGCAGCTCCGGAATGTTGATCTTCACGGGACAGGCGTCGTAGCAGGCGCCGCAGAGCGACGACGCGTACGGCAGGGAGGCGTTGTCCGCCACCCCGGTGAGCTGTGGGGAGAGCACCGCGCCGATCGGTCCGGGGTAGACCGAACCGTAGGCGTGCCCGCCGGTGCGTTCGTAGACCGGGCAGACGTTGAGGCAGGCCGAGCAGCGGATGCAGTGCAGCGCCTGCCGGCCGACGTCGTCGGCCAGGACCGCGCTGCGGCCGTTGTCCAGCAGCACCAGGTGCACCTGCTGCGGCCCGTCACCGGGAGTGACCCCGGTCCACATCGAGGTGTAGGGGTTCATCCGTTCCCCGGTAGAGGCCCGGGGCAGCAGTTGCAGGAACACGGCCAGGTCGTCCCAGGTCGGGACGACCTTCTCGATGCCCATCACGGTGATCAGGGTCTGCGGCAGGGTCAGGCACATCCGCCCGTTTCCCTCGGACTCCACGACGGCGAGGGTGCCGGTCTCGGCCACGGCGAAGTTCGCCCCGGAGACCGCGACCTTCGTACTGAGGAAGGTCCGCCGCAGGTGTTGCCGGGCCGCTGCGGCGAGGGCCACCGGCTCGTCCGTCAGCCCGGGGTCGACGCCAGGCATCTCGCGCAGGAAGATCTCCCGGATCTCGGCCCGGTTGCGGTGGATGGCCGGCACCAGGATGTGACTCGGCTTGTCCCTGCCCAGCTGGACGATCAGCTCCGCCAGGTCGGTCTCGACCGGTTCGATCCCGGCCGCCTCGAGGGCCTCGTTCAGGCCGATCTCCTGGGTGGCCATCGACTTGACCTTCATCACCCGGTCCGCGCCGGCGGCCCGGACGAGGTCGGTGACGATCCGGTTCGCCTCCACCGCGTCGGCCGCCCAGTGCACCGTGCCGCCCGCGGCGGTCACCGCCGCCTCCAACTGCTCCAGCAGCTCCGGCAGGCGGGCCATGGTGTCGGCCTTGATCGCCGAGCCGGCGGCGCGCAGTTCCTGCCAGTCCGGCACCTCGCCGATCACCGCGCCGGACTTGGCCCGGATCGTCGTGGTCGCGTGGCCCAGGTTGCGGCGCAGTTGCGCGTCACCGAGGGCCCGGCGGGCCGCCGCGGGAAAGGACTCGTCGCCGCGCAGATGCCCGACCCCGCGCGGTGCGGTGGCGGGCATGCCGAGGAACGTCCGGGTCACGGCCGCACCCCCGGTCGCCCGCGCTCGCCGCCGGTCTCGCCGGGTTCTCCACCCGTCTCGCCGGGTTCGCCGCCGGTCTCGGCGGGTGCGCTGCTGGTCTCGCCGGGTTCGGTCGAGGCCAGGATCTCCGCCAGGTGCACCGTCCGCACCCCGGCCCGCAGCCGGGACAACCCGCCGCCGATGTGCATCAGACACGAGGAGTCCCCGGCCGTACAGACGTCGGCCCCCGTCGCCAACACGTTGCGCATCTTGTCCGCCAGCATCGCCGTCGACGTGTCCGCGTTCTTCACCGCGAACGTCCCCCGAACCCGCAGCACTGCTCGGCCTGCGGCAACTCCACCAGATCCAGGCCCCGCACCGCGCGCAGCAGCCGCAACGGCTTGTCCTCCACCCGGATCATCCGCAGCGAATGACACGTCGGGTGGTACGTCACCCGGTGCGGGTAGTACGCCCCCACGTCCGTCACCCCCAACACGTCCACCAGAAACTCCGACAGCTCGAACGTACGCCGGGCCACCTCCTCCGCCCGCCAGGCCAGCCGCTCGTCCCCCGCCCGGCGCGCCAGCATCGCGTGCTGATGCCGCACCGACCCCACACACGAGCCCGACGGAGCCACCACCACGTCGTACGGCGCGAAGACCCGCACATGCCGGCGGACCAGCCGCACCGCGTCGTCCGGGTAGCCGGTGTTGACGTGCATCTGGCCGCAGCAAGTCTGGTCCGGCGGGAACACCACCTCGTGGCCGAGGCGCTCCAGCAGCCGAACCGTCGACTTCGCCGCCTCAGGGAACAGCGTGTCGGCGAGGCAGGTGACGAACAGAGCGATGCGCATCCTCAGCCGCCCATCCGGTCCTCGGCGGCGCGCCACGCCGCCTCGTGGCCGCGCGGCTCGTACCGCACGATGTGCTGGGTCTGGCGCAGCACGGCGCGCAGGGCGGTCAGGTCACCGTCGAGGATACCGGCCGCGCGGGCCTGCACCAGGATGTTGCCGAAGGCGGTGGCCTCGACGGGTCCGGCGAGCACCGGTAGTCCGCAGGCGTCGGCGGTGAGCTGGCACAGCAGTTCGTTGCGGGCGCCGCCACCGACGACGTGCAGGACGTCGACGTGCCGTCCGGAGAGCTGCTGCGCCTGACGGACGGCGCGGCGGTGCGCCAGGGCCAGGCTGTCGACGATGCAGCGGACGGTGGCGGCCGGGCTGGCGGGTACCGGCTCACCGGCGCGCCGGCAGGCGTCCGCGATGCGCGCCGGCATGTCGCCGGGCGGCAGGAACGCCGGGTCGTCCGGGTCCACGACCGACCGGAAGGCCGGCTCCCGGGCCGCCCGGAGCAGCAGGTCGGGCAGGTCGGTCGCGCCCCAGGTCCGCAGCGACTCCTGCAGCAGCCACAGGCCCATCACGTTACGCAGGTAGCGAATGGTGCCGTCCACACCGGACTCGTTGGTGAAGTTGGCCCGTCGGCTCGCCTCGGTGAGCACCGGGGCGTCGAGCTCGAGCCCCACCAGCGACCACGTGCCGCAGGAGATGTAGGCGAAGTTCTCCCCCGCCGCCGGCACGCCCACCACCGCCGACGCGGTGTCGTGCGAGCCCACCGCCACCACGTCCGGCTCGCCGGGCAGCGCCAGGTCGGCCAGGACCGGCCCGATCCGGCTGCCCGGCTCGCGTAGCGGCGGGAACAGGTCGCTGCGGATGCCCGCGTCGGTCATCAGGTCGACGGCCCAGGCGCGGCGGCGGACGTCGTACAGCTGGGTGGTGGAGGCGTTGGTGATCTCGGCGCCGAGCTCCCCGGTGAGCCAGTACGCGATCAGGTCCGGGATCAGCAGCAGCCGGTCGGCGGCGTCCAGCTGTGGCGTGCCGACCGCCGCGACGAGCTGGTAGACGGTGTTGAACGGCAGTTGCTGCAGCCCGGTGGTGGTGTAGAGCCGCTCCTCCCCCAGTTGCTTCGCGACCCGCTCGGCCACCCCGTCGGTGCGGGCGTCGCGGTAGTGCACCGGGTTGCCGAGCAGCGCGCCGGACGCGTCGAGCAGCCCGTAGTCGACCGCCCAGGAGTCGATCCCGATGCTGGTCACCGGGCCGGCGGCGCGCAGGCCGTCGAGGACGCCACGCCACAGGCCGAGGACGTCCCAGTGCAGCCTGCCCCCGGCGCGCACCGGTTCGTTGGGGAACCGGTGCGCCTCGGTCAGCGTCAACCGGCCAGCTTCGACGCGACCGAGCATGACGCGGCCGCTGGACGCGCCCAGGTCGACGGCGGCGAGGTGGGCGACGCCGTTCACCGCAGGTCCTCCTCGTCGAGCACCGGATCTTCCACGATCACTGTCGCCCCCATCGCGCGCCAGCCGGGATCAGCGGAGGAAGGCCGCGGCGACGCCGGCGTCGACGGGGACGTGCAGACCGGTCGTGTGCGACAGGTCGCCGGCGGTGAGTACGAAGACCGCGTTGGCGACGTGCTCGGGCAGCACCTCCCGCTTGAGCAGGGTGCGTTGGGCGTAGAACTCGCCTAGCTTCTCCTCCGGCACCCCGTAGACGGCGGCGCGCTGGGCGCCCCAGCCAGCGGCGAAGATGCCGGAGCCGCGCACCACCCCGTCGGGGTTGATGCCGTTGACCCGGATGCCGTGGCCGCCGAGTTCGGCGGCGAGCAGGCGAACCTGGTGGGCCTGGTCGGCCTTGGCCGCACCGTACGCGACGTTGTTCGGGCCGGCGAAGAGCGAGTTCTTGCTGGAGATGTAGACGATGTCGCCGCCCATCCCCTGGTCGATGAGGACCCGGGCGGCCTCGCGGGAGACCAGGAAGGAGCCCTTGGCCATCACGTCGTGCTGGATGTCCCAGTCCGCCTCGGTCGTCTCCAGCAGCGACTTCGACAGTGACAGCCCGGCGTTGTTGACCACCAGGTCCAGGCCACCGTAGGCGAGCACCGCCGCGCGGACCGCCGCGGCCACCGTCTCGGCGTCGGTGACGTCCACCGGTACGGCGGCCGCGACGTCCGGGCCGCCCAGCTCGGCGGCCACCCGTTCGGCGGCGGCGGTGTCCCGGTCGGCGACGACGACGCAGGCGCCCTCGGCGGCGAGCCGGTGGGCGATGGCCCGGCCGATGCCGGAGCCGGCGCCGGTGACCAGGGCGATCCGGGTGGCCAGCGGCTTCGGCTTGGGCATCCGGGCGAGCTTGGCCTCCTCGAGGGCCCAGTACTCGATGCGGAATTTCTCGGCCTCGTCGATCGGCGCGTACCGGGACACCGACTCGGCGCCGCGCATGACGTTGATGGCGTTGACGTAGAACTCACCGGCGACCCGGGCGGTCTGCTTGTTGGCCCCGTAGCTGAACATGCCCACGCCGGGGACGAGGACGATGGCCGGGTCGGCGCCGCGCATCGCCGGGCTGTCGTCGGTGGCGTGCCGTTCGTAGTAGGCGCGGTAGTCGTCGCGGTAGGCGGCGTGCAGTTCCCGAAGCCGGGCGATGGTCTCCTCGATCGGTGCGGTGGGTGGCAGGTCGAGCACCAGCGGGCGGACCTTGGTGCGCAGGAAGTGGTCCGGGCAGGAGGTGCCGAGCGCGGCGAGCGCCGGGTGCCGCTCGCGGGCGACGAAGTCGAGCACCACGTCGGTGTCGGTGAAGTGCCCGACCTGCGGCCGGTCGGCCGAGGCCAGGCCCCGGATCACCGGCGCCAGCGCCGCGGCGCGGGCGCGCCGCTCGACCGCCGGCAGCGGCTCGTAGCCGGGGACGACCGGGCCGAACGGCTCGCTTCGGCCGTGCTGGTCGAGGTACGCCTGCGCGGTGCGAATGATCTCCAGCGAGTTGCGTTCGCACTCCTCGCTGCTGGCCCCCAGGCGGTGATGCCGTGTCCACCGAGGATGACGCCGATGGCCTGCGGGTTGGCCTGCGCGACGGCGGCGATGTCGAGGCCGAGCTGGAAGCCGGGCCGCCGCCACGGCACCCAGAGCACCCGGTCGCCGAAGATCTCCTTGGTCAACTCGGGCCCGTCGGCGGCGGTGGCGATGGCGATACCGGCGTCGGGGTGCAGGTGGTCGACGTGTGCGGCGTCGACCAGGCCGTGCATGGCGGTGTCGATCGACGGGGCCGCGCCGCCCCGCCCGTGCAGGCAGTAGTCGAACGCGGCGACCATCTCGTCCTCGCGGTCGACACCGGGGTAGACGTCGACGAGTGCGCGGAGCCGGTCGAGCCGGAGCACGGCCAGGCCGGCCTCGGTGAGCGTGCCGAGGTCGCCGCCGGAGCCCTTGACCCAGAGCAGTTCGACGGGGCCACCGGTCACCGGGTCGACGCCGTCGCCCTTGGCGGAGGTGTTGCCGCCGGCGTAGTTGGTCGTGGTCGGGTCGGCGCCGAGCCGGTTGCTGCGCGCGATCAGCGCCTGTACCTGGGAATGCATTGTCCTCACGTCTCCTGTGTGCGTTCTCGGTGACTGCGCCGGCTGGGGTGCGGGTCGTCGGGCGGGTGGGCGTCAGGCGCCCCAGCCGGCCTGCTGTCCGCCGGCGCGCTCGGCCCGGATGCGCTCGAAGTAGCCGGAGCGGGCGTAGGCGGCCATCGGGTCCGGGTCCAGGCCCAGGTCGGCGCGGAGTTCGGCAAGCAGCGGCCGCACGTCGGTGTGGTACGCGTCCATCAGCACCGCGTTGGCGCCGAGTACGTCACCCGCCTGCTGCGCGGCGGCGAGCGCGTCGGCGTCGACGAGCAGTGCCTTGGCGGTGGCCTCCTGCACGTTCAGCACCGAACGGATGATCGCCGGGATCTTCGCCTCGATGTTGTGGCACTGGTCGAGCATGAAGGCGATACCGGCCTCCGGGCGCAGGGCGTCGCCGCGCACGATCTCGTACATGATGCGGAACAGCTGGAACGGATCGGCCGACCCGACCATGAGGTCGTCGTCGGCGTAGAACCGGGAGTTGAAGTCGAACGCGCCGAGCTTCCCGACGCGCAGCAGGAACGCCACGATGAACTCGATGTTGGTGCCGGGCGCGTGGTGTCCGGTGTCGATGACGACCTGCGCCTTCGGCCCGAGTTCCAGGCAGTGCGCGTACGCGGTGCCCCAGTCCGGCACGTCGGTGGTGTAGAAGGCCGGCTCGAACAGCTTGTACTCCAGCAGCATCCGCTGGTGGTCGCCGAGCCGGTCGTACGTCTCCCGCAGCGCGACGGCGAGCCGGTCCTGGCGGGTGCGGATGTCGTCCTGCCCGGGGTAGTTGGTGCCGTCGGAGAACCAGAGCTTCAGGTCGCGGGAGCCGGTGCGGTCCATGATGTCGACGCATTCGAGCAGGTGGTCGATGGCCTTACGCCGGACCGCCGGGTCCGGGTTGGTGACGCTGCCCAGCCGGTAGTCGTTGTCCTGGAAGACGTTGGCGTTGATCGCGCCGAGGGCGACGCCCTGGTCGGCCGCGTACCTGGCCAGGGCGGCGTAGTCGTCGACCCGGTCCCACGGGATGTGCAGGGCGACGGTCGGCGCGACCCCGGTGAGCCGGTGCACCACGGCCGCGTCGGCGATCTTCTCGTACGGGTCGCGCGGCACGCCCTCCTGTGGAAAGACCTTGAACCGGGTGCCGGAGTTCGCGTACGCCCAGGAGGGGGTCTCGATGCGCTGCGCGCGCAAGGCCTGTGCCACCCGGTCGCGGTTCGCGTCGCTCTGCGTCATGGTGCTTCTCCCGTCGGGGCGCCGAGGTGTGCCTCGATGTTGACGACGAACGGGGTCGCCTCCGCCTGCCGGCGGGCGCCCGCTCGTCCGGGGGCTCATCCGACCCCTTTATGAATCGTTTCAAGAGGCTCGGGTTGAGACTGTAGGGGTGGCTTCGGGAGGCGTCAAGGGCCCTGAAGGCATTCCCTCCTCGGGTTCGGACGACTCCTGCGCAACCTCGCCACCGCACCCCGCAGCCGGGCCCGACCACCGGACACACTCGGCGAAGAAACAGCGCCATGAAACGTTTTAAGGCGTTGTAGACTCCCCCGGCGGGGGCGGGCGGTACGCCCGGGACGTGCGCACGATCGGGCGAGGGGAGCGATGGCGGCGGCAAGCATCAAGGAGGTGGCCCGGCACGCCGGAGTGTCCCTGGGCACGGTGAGCAACGTGCTCAACCGGCCCAACAGCGTCACTCCCGCCACTCGGCAGCGCGTCCTCGACGCCATCGCCGAGCTCGGCTACGTACGCAACGACTCCGCACGACAGCTTCGCGCCGGTCAGAGCCGCACCGTCGCCATCGTCGTCCTCGACGTGGCGAACCCCTTCTTCACCGACGTGGTCCGCGGCGCGGAGCAGGTGGTCGAGGAGGCGGGAGCCATGCTCGTCGTGTGCAACAGCGGCGAGGACAGCGCCCGGGAACGCCGGCACCTCGAACTGCTCGAGGAGCAGCGGGTCCGGGGTGTGCTCATCACGCCGGTCGGCCACGGTCGCCAGCCCGACCTCGACCGGCTGCACCAGCGGGGCATCCCGGTGGTGCTCGTCGACCGGGGATCCGGCCGCGCCAGCCGGTGCTCCGTCGCGGTGGACGACGTGATGGGCGGCCGGCTCGCCATGGAGCACCTGCTGGACCAGGGTCACCGCCGTATCGCGTACCTGGGCGGTCCGTTCTCCATGCAGCAGGTGGCCGACCGGCACGCCGGTGCCGCAGCAGCGCTGGCGGAACGCGACAGCGCTACCGAACTACGGGTGGCGGCCACGGCCAGCCTCACCGTGACCGCCGGCCGACGTGCCGCCGAGGAGCTGGTCACCCTGCCCGCCCGGCAGCGCCCGACCGCCCTCTTCTGCGCCAACGACCTGATCGCGCTCGGTGTGCTGCAGGAGCTGACCGCTCGAGGGCTGCGGGTACCGGACGACGTGGCGATCGTCGGCTACGACGACATCGAGTTCGCCGGGGCGGCCGCGGTCCCGCTGTCGTCGGTCCGCCAACCCCGGGAGCAACTGGGGCGCACGGCGGCCCAACTGCTGCTCGAGGAGGCTGCGGCCGGCGAAAGGCACCGGCACCGGCACGTGGTGTTCCAACCGGAACTCGTCGTCCGTCGCTCGAGCGAACAGTCCCCGCACTGAGCCCTGCGCCGCCTCCCGGCCTCAGTCGACGCAAGCGACCCGGCCGTGTCCCGGAGACCCGGGACACGGCCGGCGCCGC
This sequence comes from Micromonospora pallida, assembly GCF_900090325.1. Taxonomy (NCBI): domain Bacteria; kingdom Bacillati; phylum Actinomycetota; class Actinomycetes; order Micromonosporales; family Micromonosporaceae; genus Micromonospora; species Micromonospora pallida. The sequence goes on from NZ_FMHW01000002.1 coordinate 3,052,977, forward strand.
TCAGCGGTCCACGGTCACCGTGATCGGTTTGCTCACGGTGGTGCCGGCGGCATTGCTGAACTCGACGACGTACGTGTGGTCGCCGGACGCGCGTCCAGTCACGGCCATCGCCGCCGTCTGCGCCTGCGGGGTGTTCGCGGTGAGCGCGCCCTCGGCCACGACGGCGCCGTTCTCCAGGAAACGGTACGACGTGGCGTTCGTGCCCCACCACAGGTTCGCGGTGACGCGGTACGTGCCGTCGCGGTCGGTGTTGTCGTGGCTGAGCACCGGTGTGGCGGGCGCGGCCTGCGTGACCTTCACCGTCAGCGGACGCGTCGCGGTGATCCCCTTGGAGTTGACGAGTTCGGCGGTGTAGACGTAGGTCCCGTTGGGCCGGCCGGTCACCGGAATCGCGATGGACTGCGGACCGACACCGCGGTACGCCAGCGCACGGGACGCCACCAGCTTGCCGTTCTCGTACAGCCGCACGGAGCTGGCGTTCTGACCCCACCAGAGGTTCATGGTGACGGTGTAGTCGCCGTCCTGGAGACCGGTGTCCCGGCCGTTGTCATGCGACAGCACACCCTGGCCGGGGACGGTGGCCGCGTCGTCGCGCAGCGAGATGTCGGCGACCGGCAGGCGGCTGATCTGCACGTCCTCCTTGTTGGTGGCGTAGGCGACGTAGAGGTGGTCCTTCCACACAATGCTCTTCGGGTAGCTGTAACCGAGGTTCTTGTACAGACCCACGTAGCGGAGCGGCTGGAGGTCCTCGGCGGTGCGCAGGTTGTAGGCCACGTCGAAGGTCACCCCGTCGGCGCTCACCAGCACCGACAGCGGGTAGCGGTTGCGGGTCCCGGTCGGGTTGCCGACCAGGTACGCGGTGCCGTCGGGCAGGTTGCCCGCGCTCTGCTTGGTGCGGCCGTCCGGCACGTTGGTGACGACCGAGTCCGACCAGGTCTCGCCGTTGTCGGTGCTCACCGCGGCGAGCTTGCGGAAGGTGTTGCCGCCCTGGTCACGGAACACCATCACGATCGACCCGTCGGCACGCTGGTACCAGCTCGGTTCGAGTTCGCGGCTCATGCCGGAGTTGTTCGGCTGGTTGGTGAACTGGCCCTGCTTCCACCCGGAGACGCCGAGCGGGTCGTCGGTGTAGTAGGGCTTGACGAACAGCCCCGGCTGCACGTGGAAGGCGGTCAGGATCCGCCCGTCGGGCAGGGCCTTGACATCCTGCTCGATGATGCCGTCGACGGGCTGACCGTCGGCGCCCAGCACCCGCTTCGGGCTGCTCCAGCGCACACCGTCGGTGCTGGTCACGTACTCGGTGTAGCCGCCTCGCGGGGTGAGGGCGCTCGGCCACACGTTGAGGTACGCCACCAGGGTCTCGCCGTCGGTCCACCAGCCGCCGCTGGAGGTGTACCCGTCGGTGCGGGGCGCGGTGAGCGGGGCCGACGCCGACCAGTTCGTCCCGTCCTCGCTGGTCGCGTAGACGACGATCGTGTCGGGCGCGTCCTCGTCCTTCGCGGAGCTCTGCCACTGCGCGTACAGGCGGTTCTTGAACGGCATGAGTACGACGCCGTGGTTGAACTTCAGGTCGTCGTCGCCCGGGGCGGCGACCGTGATCGTCTCGGCGTTCGCAGCCCGCGGCAGGCCGACGGCAACGGGGTCGGTGGTGTCGACGAGTCCGGCGATCACCTGCAGCGGCGGTTCGGTGGCGGCGAACGACGGGGCGGGAACCGCAGCCGTCGCGAGGACGGCCAGCGCGGTCAGGGTGGCGGTACGTAGCGAGGTTCGTAAGGCGGTAGGGGCCATCGTGGTCTCCGATTACCTCAGGGGGAACCGGCGGCGTCGGCCTGGGGGGACCGACAGCCGGCCTGGTCTGGTGTGCTCAGCGGCGTCGGCCCGGAGGGACCGACAGCCGGCCTGGTCTGGTGTGCTCAGCGGCGTCGGCCCGGAGGGACCGACAGCCGGCCTGGTCTGGTGTGCTCAGTGGAACTGGGGCAGGGCCCGGGCGAGGCGTTGCAACTCCTCCGGGCCCGGTTCCGGGATCGGCATGCGGGACCGGCCGACCGGTCGGCCGGCGAGACGGTGCACGGCACGCATCCGCGTCGGCTCGCCGCAGATCGCGGCGACGGCCTCGTCGACGTCGTTCTGCAGGTTCGCGACCGCCTCGGTGTCCGCGCGTTGCAGCGCGGCCCGCATCTCGACGAAGGGTTTGGCGAACGCGGACGCCACACCCGAGATGACCCCGTCGGCGCCCGCGGCGATCGCCGCGGCGAACTCGCGGTCGCTGCCGGTGTAGATGCGGAACCCCTCGGGCAGCCGCGCCCGGTACAGCGGGATCCGGTCGAGCGGCTCGCCGCTGACCTTCACCCCGACGACGTTCGGCAGTTGTGCGAGCCGGACGAGCAGTTCCACGTCCACCCGCACGCCGGTGCGGGCCTCGAACAGATAGAGATGGACGTCGAGCCCGTCGGCCTCGGCGGTCGCGTCACGGAAGAACGCGAACACCTCGTCCGGCGGTGCGGGCAGATAGAAGGGGGTCAGGATCGCGATCTCGCGGGCACCGGAGGCCCGTGCGCCCTCGATGAGCTGCGACACCTCGTACCGGCTGGCCGCCCCGACGTGGACGATCACGCGAATGCCGTGCAGGACCTGCACGGCGAGCGCCGCGACGGCGTTGCGCTCGGGGATCGACAGGGCCGGAAACTCGCCGGTCGTGCCGAGGACGAGCGCTCCCTGGACTCCTGACCCCGCGACATACCGCAGGATCTCGCGGGTTCCGTCGAGGTCCAGGGCACCGTCGTCGGTGAACGACACGGGTACCGCGGTGATGATCTCGTGAGACGGTGTACGCATCTGCTCTCTCGATGGTGTCGGGCCGCAGGGATGGCCGGGTGCGGGCGGAACAATCCGTCCCGCACCCGGGTCGGACGATGGCGGCGCGGGTTACGCGCCGAAGGCCTCGTCCATCGACTTCAACACCTGCTCGCCTGTCGCCTGTCCGGAGAACATCTGCTGGACGCCCTTGAGGTGGGCCGCCTGGACCTTGGCGTTCGGCCAGCTCTGGTCCGGGAACGGGGCGGTGTTCCCGGCCTCGATGATGTCGATCGCCGCCTGGTTGACCGGGTTCGCGGTGACCGTGGCGCCCTTGACGGCGGGGATGCCCGGCGCCGCGTCGAACCAGGCCTTGGTGCCCTCGGCCGAGGCGAGCCAGTCGACGAACTCGAGTCCGTTCTTCTTGTTCTTCGCGCCGTCGTTGACGGCGAAGCTCACGCCGATGCCCCGGGGGATGGGGTTCTTGCTGGCGTCGTCGTCGCCCGGCAGCGGGAAGAAGCCGAACTCGGTGCCGGCCGGCGCGGTGGAGGTGATCTGCGGGAACGACGCGAGCACCTGGACGACACCGACGGCGGTGCCGGTGTTGACGAGGTTGTACGAGGCCGTGACGTCGGTGCCCAGCGGCTGGTCGTTGAAGCAGCCGGCCTCGTTCATCTCGAGGTACTTGTCGAACGCTTCCGTCCAGCCCGATCCGGCGAACGTCGCCTTGTCGGACGCCAACTGGTCGTTGAAGTCGGGAGCCTTGGCGTAGACGGTCGAGGCGACGAGCGCGTAGGGAATCAGCTGGGCCACCCAGTCGGTCTGGATACCCAACGCGAAGGCGACCTTGCCCTTCGCCTTCACGTCCTTGCAGTACTGGAGCATTTCGGTGTACGTCGTCGGCGCCTTCAGACCGAGACCCTCGAGCGTCTTGACGTTGTAGATGGTGCCGACGGCGTCGAGTTTCGACGGCAGGCCGTACGTCTTGTCCTTTACCTTGAGTGTCTCGGCAGTGCCCGGCTCGACGTCGCCGACCCACGACCGGTCCGAGAGGTCGGCCAGGTAGCCGGCCTTCTGCAGGACGTTGATGGCGCCGGGGTTGCCGCTACCGGCCCAGACCGTGAACACGTCGGGGGCGGTACCCGACGACAACTGGGTACGCAGTGTGGTCTGGTACTGCGCGGTGTCGGCGACGGTGAGGTTGATGTCGAGGCCGGTCTTCTTCTTGTACGCCTCGATCACCGCCTCCATCGCCGTCTTGTTGTTCGAGGTGGTGGCGATCGTGAGCGCTTTGGTCTCTTCGGTCGCGGAGGTGGACGACGAGTCGGACTGGCCGCACGCGCCGAGCGCGATGGCCGCCCCGACGACGCCGACGGCGGCGACGGATTTCCGGTAGTTCATCTTTGTTCACTCCGTTGCAGGAAGGGGACGGGGCCCTGGCGTCAATGGATCGGCGGCACAGCGGGGACTTCGGCCGGAAAGCGGAAGTGATAGCTTCCGGACTCCAGTCGCAACAGGGTGAGTCCCCGTTGTTGCGCCAGCAGAGAGATTCCTTGCGAGCGGGTTGCGGTCTCGCTTCCTTCCCTGATGGTGGCTGAGGAAGCGGGAATGGCGGCCTCGGCGGTGTCCCCCGGCGGGATGCGCAGGGTCCACTCCACCTCGACGCCGACGCGACGCCACGAGCTTTCGACGCGTCCACGCGGTGTCTCGATCGCCCCGCGCGCCCAGTCGAGGGACGCGTCCACCTGCGGGGCGAGCCGGATGTGGCGGTAGCCGGCGGAGTCGGGTGTCTGGGTGATGCCCAGGATCCCGGTGAACAGCCATTCGCCGACGGCTCCGAGTGAGTAGTGGTTGAAGCTGTTCATTCGCGGCGACTGGAACCCACGCTCGGGGGTCCAACCGTCCCACCGTTCCCAGATCGTCGTCGCGCCGTTGCGGACCGAGAAGAGCCAGGACGGATAGCGGTCGTTGGTGACGAGCTTGTACGCCAGGTCGGACCGCCCGATCGACGTGAGCACCGGGCACAGCAGCCCGACGGTGACGAATCCGGTGGTGAGGGAGACGCCGCGCCGTTCGACCGCGGCCACGAGCCGCTCGGCCACGCGGTCCCGGTCCTCCGGGGCGCACAACTCGAACGCGAGCGTCAGCAGGTAGCTGCCCTGGGTGTCGCCGTGCACCCGGCCGTCGGGGGCGATGAACTCCGCGCGGTAGGCGCGGCGGATGCGCTCTGCGAGGTCGGCCAGCTCCGGGGCCTCAGGCCGCCCGAGCACGGCAAGGCTGCGGGCGGTGAGCTCGGCGCTGCGGGCGAAGTAGGCGGTCGCCAGCACGTCCTTGGGCGTCTCCTCGCCCAGTTGGAGCCAGTCACCGTAGTTGTTGCCGACGCGGTTGCGCCAGATCAGGTCGGGGTTGTGCCGCTCGACGTGGCGGACCCAACGAATCATCGAGTCCGCGGCGTCGCGCAGCACGGTGGTGTCGCCGGTGGCGCGGTGCACGTGCCACGGGATCGTCACGCCGCCATCACCCCACGCGGGGGCGCCCTCCCGCAGGTGGATGAGGTGGGGGGCGATGTCGGGGAAGGCCCCGCCGTCGGACTGGGCGCCGCGTACGTCGCGCATCCACCGCGTCAGCAGCGCGGCCACGTCCGCGAACAGCAGGGCGGTCGGCGTGAAGACCTGGGCATCGGCGAGCCAGCCGAGCCGTTCGTCGCGCTGCGGGCAGTCGGTCGGGATGGACACGAAGTTGCCGCGCAGGCTCCACGAGATGTTCGAGGCGAGGGCGTTCAGGTCGGCGCTCGAGGTCTCGAACGCGCTGGTACGGTCGAAGTCGTTGTGCAGGACGACCGCTTCGACGTCGTCGGTGGACAGGTCACCGGCGACGCCGCTGATCTCGACGAAGCGAAATCCGTGCAGGGTGAACCGCGGCTCGAACACCTGGCGGGGTGAGCCGTCGGTCCAGAACACGTCGACCTGCTCGGCGGTACGCAGGTTGGCGGTGTAGAGCTCACCGCGTTCGTCCAGCACCTCGGCGTGGGCGAGCTGCACGCGCGTGCCCGCGGCCTGGTCGCGCAGCGTCAGCGCGACCCGGCCGACGAGGTTCTGCCCGAAGTCGACGACGTGCCGTCCGGCGCCGCGGGCGGTGACCCGGACCGCCGCCACGCGCTCGGTCACCCGCACCGCCGGGTCGGCCTCGGGGACGAGCAGCGAGGTGTCCCGGGACACGGTCACCGCCTCGGACCAGCCCGAGGTGTCGTGCCCGGGCAACTGCCACCCGGGCTCGGCGCGACGCGAGTCCTCGTACTGACCCATCAGCAGGTCGGCGTAGAGGATGTCGCTGGCCGACTCGCGCCATCCGTCGTCGCTGACGACGAAGCGTCGTGAGCCGTCCGAACCGTCCATGACCAGCTGGACGAGGACGGCCGGCTCGGTGCCGTAGTGCTGGGCCTGGTGACGTCGGTCGGTGCCGATGAACCCGACGTACCAGCCGTCGCCGAGCAGCGCCGCGACCGTGTTGGGCCCGGGTCGCAGCAGGTCGGTCACGTCCCAGGTCTGGTAGGTGATCCGCTGCCGGTACTCGGTCCAGCCGGGCACGAGCTCGTCGTGGCCGACCCGGTGACCGTTGACGTACAGGCGGTAGATGCCCTTCGCGGAGGCGTGCACCCGGGCCGACGCGGGCGCGTCGGTGAGGTCGAAGCGGCGCACGAACCGGCGCACCGGCTGCAGCTTGTTCACCGTGTAGCTGATGTCGGTGTCCTGCGGCGGCGACGCGACCTGTTGGTACACCGGGTTGCGGGCGATCCAGGCGGCCCGCCAGTCGTCGGCGTGCACGATGCCGGTGCCGAACCGGGCACCGGCCCGGGTCCGGGCGCCCGTGTCGTCGACGACCTCCAGCTCCCACTCGTACGCCGACGACGACACCAGCGGCGCTCCGTCGTAGCGGGCGCCGACGGTGAGCGCCGAATCGACGTCGCCGGAGTCCCACACGGTCACCGGCCGGCCGGTCGAGGGCAGGTGGTGCACACGGATGCGGTACGAACGTTGACGCGCGCCGCGCCGCTGCGACTCCAGTCGCCAGGAGAAGCCGGGCGCGGCGACGACCCCGAGCGGTTCGTCCTGCCCGTTCACCCGCAACGCATATGCCAGCAAGCCGGTCACCCCTTCAGCCCTCCGGCGAAGCCGCGGATGATCTGGCGCTGCATGATGAAGTAGACGGCGAGGACCGGCAGGATGCTGATGACGAGGCCCGCGAACACGATCGGCCAGTTGGAGACGAACTGCCCGACGAAGGCGTACAGGGCGACGGTCACCGTCTGCTGCGGAGTGCCGCTGAGGTACAGCAGCGGTACGAGGAAGTCGTTCCACACGTTGATCGCGTTGAGGATGACGACGGTACCGGTGACCGGCCGCAGCAGCGGGAAGACCACGCTGCGGAAGGTACGCAGTGTGCCGGCGCCGTCGATCGCGGCCGCCTCCTCGAACTCCTTGGGCAGCGCCCGCAGGAACCCCGTGTAGAGGAATACGGAGAACGGCACCTGCGCGCCGCTGTAGAAGATCACCAGCGCCCACAGCGAACCGAGCAGACCGAGGTCACGCATGCTCTGGTACAGCGGGATGAGCGCCACCTGGAACGGGACCAGCATCCCACCGATCACCAGCCAGAACGTGCCGGTGGACAGCCGTGAGGTGATCCGGGCGAGCGGATAGGCGGCCATCGACGAGATCAGCACGATGATGCAGACGCTCGCGACCGTGACGATCGCGCTGTTGAGCAACGCGCTGGCCAGGCCGGCCTGCTCCCAGGCGGCGGCGTAGTTGGCCAGCGTGGGCGCGGTCGGGGGCAGCAGCGGCGAGGAGACGTCGTCGCCCGGACGCAGGGAGAGGTTCACCAGGATGTAGAGCGGAAACGCGAAGACCACGGCGACAGCGAACAGCAGGACTTCGCGGAGAAAAGTGCGCTTGGTGTAGCGGAACATCAGTCGACGCCCTTTCCGCTGGAGAGCCTGAACTGCACGACGGAGAAGAGCCCGACGATGGCGGCCAGCACCAGGGCCAGCGCGATGCCGTAACCGAACTCGTCGAACTGGAACGCCGACTTGTACAGCAACGTCGAGAGCGTCTCGGTGGACCCACCCGGCCCGCCGCCGGTCAGGACGTAGACCTCGGTGAACATCTTCAGTCCGCCGATGATGGTCAGCACCACGTTGATGGTCGTCGCGGGTGCCAGCAACGGCCAGGTGACGGACCGGAAGCGACGCCAGACACCGGCGCCGTCCACGGCGGCGGCCTCGTGCAGCTCCTGCGGGACCGCCTGCAGGCCTGCGAGGTAGATCACCATCGAGTAGCCGGCGTGCTGCCACACCACGACCATGACGACGGAGACCGCCGCCCAGGTGGGATCGCCGAGCCAGGTCTGGCTGAGACTGCCGAGCCCGACCGCGTGGAGCGCGCTGTCCACGGCGCCGTCCGGGGCGAGCATGAACTTCCACAGGTACGCCACGACGACGGGCGTGACGACGACGGGTGCGAAGAACACGACGCGCAGGAAGTTGCGCGACTTCAGGCCGGTGTTGACGCCGAGCGCGAGCAGTAGCCCGATGCCGTTCTGCAGAATGGTGATGGCAACCGCGAAGATGAGGGTCATCTTCAGCGCGTTGAGCGAGCTCTCGGTGGTGAAGATGCGCACGAAGTTGTCGAAGCCGACGAATTCGTAGTTGCGGGACAGCCCGTCCCAGTCGGTCAGGGCGAGCTGACCGCCGCGCAGAGTCGGCACGACGACTGCGAAGCCGTAGAAGGCGAGCGCGGGCACGGTGAACCAGAGCAGCCCTCGGGAGAGCGCGGCGGGACTGCGTCGGGCGCGGGTGGTGGCCGGGCGTACCTCGCCGGCCGACGCCTCGCGGACCGGCGGCGCCTCGGTCGTCACGCCGGTCATGAGGATGTCCGCTCGGCCCGGCCGCTGTGGATCAGCCCGGCCTCGAGCATGGCGTGTGACATCCGTTTGCGCGCGCCGCGCACGTGCTCGCGCATCCCGGACGCCAAGGGGCCCGGATCGCCCGCGACGATGAGGTCGAGCAGGAGCCCATGATCGTTGGCGGACGGGTGCAGGTCGGTTTCCTCGACGGTGAGCTGCATCAGACTGGCGAACACCGGTTCGTAGTCCTTCCATACGTTGGCGATGCGTCGGTTGCCGCCCATCTGGTAGAGCAGGGCGTGGAAGCGCAGGTCGGCCTTGGCGAATTCGGCGGCGGAGGAGCGGTCGGCCGCGGCGGCCATCTCGCCGACGATGTCGCGGGCGGCCTGCAGCTGCTGCGGCGTCGCCAGGTCGATGGCGCGGGTCACCGCCACGACCTCGATCGCCTCGCGCAGCTCGTACAGGTCCTCGATGTCGCGCTGACTCAGCCCGGCGACGAAGTAGCCCCGCCGCCGGGACTCGACCAACCCCTGGGACTCGAGTTGGCGCAGCGCGTCCCGGACCGGGCCCCGGCTGACGTCGTACTGCGAGGCCAGGGCGTCCTCGATGAGATGCGTTCCGGGTTGCACCGTCCGCCGGACGATCTGGTTCCGGATGACCTCGGCGAGTTGGTCACCCAGCGTTGGCGCTCGGGTCGGCCTGTGCGACGTGACCACTGTTTCACCCCCCGTTTACCGTTAACAGAGGACCGTAAACGGTTGACACACGACGGTCAAGAGCTCGAAACATTGTCCGTCTTGGTTGTTAAGAGAGATATAGCCGCGTTTCGGAGTGCACCAAGCGTTGCTGCCGCCGGGTCATGGCATGGTGAGGAGGAGTCCGCGCTGCGGGCGCGCTCGGTCCACGCCTCCGCTGTGCAAGGTGGACCTGGGCCTCGCGACGTCGGCCGGCTCCGCTACATGGGCCGAACCGGTCCACTCAGGACGCCGCGAGGGCGGGGCTGGCCGCGCAGCCCCGGTGGTCCGGGTGGGCACCGGGGCGGGGTCGGTCCACTATCCGGCGTACGCGCGGACCTGTCCCTGCACCGTGACCGCGACCTGGGCGCCAGCGGGCAGACCGGTGCCCTCGTCGAGAGTCCGGGCGGTCAGCACGGTGCCGTCGTCGAGGCGCAGCGTGGTCAGCGCGTCGTGCCCGTGGAAGTCCTGTCGCACCACCGTGGCCGGCGCGCCACCGGACGGGGCGATCCGGATCTGTTCCGGGCGGACGAGGATGGTCGCCGTGCCTCCGGCGGCGGGCCCGCGCAACGGCAGCCGGCCCAGCGGGGTGACCGCCATGTCGTCGTCGACGGTGGCCGGGAGCAGCACGGCGTCGCCCACGAACCGGGCGACCCACGGGTCGGCGGGGTCCCGGTAGACCTCGGCGGGCGTCCCGCACTGCACGATCACCCCGGCGTCCATCACGGCGACGGCGTCCGCCATGGACAGCGCCTCGCCCTGGTCGTGGGTGACCAGCACGCCGGTGGCGCCGTCGGCGTGCAGCGCCTGCCGGACGTCGGCCCGCAGTTCGGCGCGAAGCTTCGCGTCCAGGGCGCTGAACGGCTCGTCGAGCAGCACCAGCGGCGGCCGGGGCGCCAGCGCGCGGGCCACCGCGACCCGCTGTTGCTGGCCGCCGGAGAGCTGGTGCGGCATCCGCGCGCCGTACCCGGCGAGGCCGACGAGGTCGAGCACCTCCTCGACCCGGCCGGAGCGGCGGGCCGCCCGGTCCAGCCCGTAGCCGACGTTGTCCGCGACGGACAGGTGCGGGAAGAGTGCCCCCTCCTGCGGGACGACGGCGACGCGGCGGCGGTGCGGTGGGACGTGCACGCCGTTGCCGACGAGCACCCGGCCGTCGACGGTGACGGTGCCCCGGTCGGCCCGCTCGAATCCGGCGACGCAGCGCAGCAGGGTGGTCTTGCCGCAGCCGGACGGGCCCAGCACGGCCAGCAGCGTGCCGCGCCGGACGTCGAGGTCGACGCCGGTGAGGGCGGGCACCGTCCCGTACGACTTGGCCAGGCCGGCCACGGTCAGCATGCTCTCGGTCATCGGGTCCCTCCGGGATCGGTGAGTCCGGTGCGGGCCGCGAGCAGCCAGGTGGGCACGGCGGCGAGCGCGACGAGGATGGCCGCGTACGGGGCCGCGGCGGCGTACGCGGCGGTGGAGGTGTGCGTCCACAGCTCGGTGGCCAGGGTGTCCATCCCGGTGGGCCGCAGCAGCAGGGTCGCCGGGAGTTCCTTCATGCAGGTGAGGAACGTCAGCGCCGCCCCGGCGCCGATGCCGGGCAGGGTCAGCGGCAGGGTGACGGTGCGGAACACCGCGAACGGTCCCCGGCCGAGTGACCGGGCGGCCTCCTCCACGGCGGGTGGGCTCTGCGCGGCGGCGGACGCGACCGCGCCGACGGCGAGGGGGAGGAACAGCGTCGCGTACGCCAGCGCCAACAGCCACCGGCTCTGGTAGAGCGGGTACGCCACGTTGACGGCGAAGAAGACCAGGGAGAGGCCGATCACCACGCCGGGCAGGGCGTGCGCGACGTAGGTGAGCCGTTCCAGCAGGGTGGTCACCGGGCCGGGGGCGCGGGCGGCGAGCAGCCCCAGCGGGAGGGCCAGCAGCATGGTGAACGCCGCACCGGCGAGCGACACCGACAGCGAACCGCCGGCGGCCGACGCGATCTCGGCGAGCGAGCCGGGGCGGGACACCCCGGCGGCGAGCCAGCGGGCCAGCCCGACAGCCGGGACGCCGAGGGCCAGCGCCTCGACCGCGAGCAGGGCCGCCACGGCCGGCCATCGCCAGCGGCCCAGCCCGAGCCGAACGGGCGGCCGGACGGCGGTGCTGGCGTACCGGGCGTCACGGGTTCGGGTGGTCAGCTCGGCGCCGATCAGCAGCACCGTGAGGACGACCAGGACGGTGGAGAGCACGAGCGCGCCGGTGCGGTCGAAGCCGAGGTTGAACGCGGTGAAGATGGCCCGGGTGAAGGTGTCGACCTGGACGAGGGAGACCGCGCCGAAGTCGGAGAGCACGTACAGGGCGACCAGCAGCGCGCCCGCGGCGACGGCCGGGCGGACCTGGCGCAGGGTCACCCCGAACAGGGTCGCCCACGGGCCGTGACCCAGCGAGCGGGACACCTCCTCCTGCCCCGGGTCGGCACGGGTGAACGCGGCGACGGCCGGCAGGAAGACATACGGGTAGGAGCAGACGGTGAGCAGCAGCGCCGCCGCCCAGAAGCCGGCGAATCCGTCCACGGTGGCGATCCAGGCGAACCCGGCGACGTACGTGGGCACGGCCAGCGGCAGCGCCGCGACAACGCCGAACGCGCGACGACCGGGCAGGTCGGTGCGGGCGACGAGGAACGCGGCCCCGACGCCGACGACCGTGCAGGCGACGGTGACCACGGCGGCCAGCGCCAGACTGCGGCCGGCGAGCACGGCGAGCCGTTCCGTGAGCAGTTCGGCCGCGATCCGGTCCCAGCCCGCCTCGCCGGCGCGTACGCCCAGGTAGACCAGAGGTATCAGGGCGACCGCGACGGCGGCGGCCGACGCGGCGGTCAGGCCGGGCCGGGGCAGCACACGACGCGGTGACCGTCGGGCCCGCGTTGCGGCCCGACGGTCACCGGCGAGAATCCCGCTCAGGCCAGCCCCGCTTCCTTGATCATGGCGACCGTGGCGTCGAGCGTGTCGAGGTCGTTCAGGTCGATCTTCGGCGCCTCGAGGGTGGTCAGCTCCGGCAGGCCGGGGGCGGCCGGGACGCCGGCGGCCAGCGGGTACTCGAACGTCTCGGTCGCGAAGTAGGTCTGCGCCTCGGTGCCGAGCAGGTAGTCGACCAGGGCACGGGCGTCCGGGTCGGAGCCGGCCCGCTTGAGCAGGCCGACGCCGGCGGCGTTGACCAGCCCGCCGGTGTCCCCGTTCGGGAAGAAGTGCAGCCGCGCCTTGAGCGTCTCCGGGGTGCCGCCGCGCTCCTTGGCCAGTTCGTAGACGTAGTAGTGGTTGACCAGGCCCACCGCGAGCTTACCCGCGTCGATGTCGGCGACGATCTGGACGTTGTTCTCGCGGATCTGCGGCTCGTTGGCCTTGAGCCCGGTCAGGAACTCCTTCGCCTTGGCGTCGCCGTGCTGCACCCGCAGGGCGGTGACGAACGCCTGGAACGAGCCGTTGGTGGGGGCCACCCCGATCTTGCCCTTCCACCGGGGGTCGGTCACCTCGAACACCGAGTTGGGCAACTGCTCCTGGGGCACCTGATCGGCGTTGTAGGCGAGCACCCGGGACCGGCCGCTGACGCCGACCCACTGTCCGCCCCCGGCGCGGTACGCCGCCGGCACCCGGTCCAGCACCTCCTGCGGCAGGGTGGCGAGTTGGCCGGCCTTGGTGACGGCGCCGAGGGCGCCGGCGTCCTGCGCGAAGAAGACGTCGGCCGGGCTACGCTCGCCCTCCTCCAGCAGCTGGGCCGCCATCTGCGCCGTGGTGCCGTACCGGACGTCCACGTCGATCCCGGAGGACTTCTCGAACTTCTCCAGCACCGGCTTGACCAGGTTCTCGCTGCGCCCACTGTAGATGGTCAGCCGCTTGTCGCCCGACTTGCCGGGGTCGCTCTCGTCGCCGCCGCCGCACGCGGTCAGCGAGAGAAGGCCGGCCAGGGTGGCGGTCAGGATGAGACTCAGACGCTTCTGCACAGGTAAGGCTTACCTTAGCGCTGCACCTGGACGCAAGTTTCTTCTCGTCCGACCGAGGGTGACTCCGGCGACCCGACCTTTCGATATGAGGTGAGCCTGCCCTAACCTGAGCGCCATGCACGTGCTCCCTGCGATCGAGCCGGTGCCGTTCGCCGCCGACCTGGCCGGCCACGGCGACCGTCCCGCCGTGATCACCGCGGACGGCCCGCTCAGCTACCGGGACCTGGCCGGCCGGGTCGACGAGCTGGCCGCCCGCCTCGGCCCGCACCGACGGCTGGTCCTGCTCGCCGGCGCCAACCGGCTCGACGAGCTGGTCGCGTACCTCGCCGCCCTCGCGGGCGGACACCCGCTGCTGCTGGCCCCCGGCGACAACACTGCGGCGACCGACGCGCTGATCCAGTCGTACGACCCGGACGTGGTGCTGCGCCGCGACGGCGGGACGATGGCGCTCGACGAGCGCCGGCCGGGCAGCCGGCACGAGCTGCATCCCGAACTGGCTCTGCTGCTGAGCACCTCCGGCTCGACCGGCTCCCCGAAACTCGTCCGGCTGTCCCGGGCGAACCTGCAGGCCAACGCCGAGGCCATCGCCGGCTACCTGGGCATCCGCGACACCGACCGGGCGGCCACCACGCTGCCGCTGCACTACTGCTACGGGCTGTCGGTGGTCAACAGCCACCTGCTGCGGGGAGCCGCGCTGCTGCTGACCGACCTGTCCGTCGCCGACAACGGGTTCTGGGAGCTGTTCCGGGCGGCCCGGGGCACCGCCCTGGCCGGCGTGCCGTACACGTTCGAGCTGCTGGACCGGGTGGGCTTCGCCGAGATGCGTCTACCCCACCTGCGCTACGTCACGCAGGCCGGCGGGCGGCTCGACCCCGAGCGGGTCACCCGGTACGCCGCCCTCGGCCGCCGGCGCGGCTGGGACCTGTACGTCATGTACGGCCAGACCGAAGCCACCGCCCGGATGGCGTACCTGCCGCCGCATCTGGCCGCCACCCGCCCCGAGGCGATCGGCGTTCCGGTGCCCGGCGGCTCGTTCCGGCTGTGCCCGCTGCCCGACCGGCCGGAGCCGGACACCGGGGAGCTGGTCTACACCGGACCGAACGTGATGCTCGGCTACGCGGAGGACCCCGCCGACCTGGCCCTCGGCCGCACCGTCGACGAGCTGCGCACCGGCGACGTGGCCCGCCACGCCCCCGACGGTCTGTGGGAGATCGTGGGACGCGTCGGCGGCTTCGCCAAGATCTTCGGACTGCGCGTCGACCTGGCGCGGGTCGAGGAGCGGCTACGCGCGGCCGGCGTGTCGGCGTACTGCGCGGGCACCGACCGGGAGCTGGTCGTGGGGGCCGAGGCCCCGGCCGAGCCGGACCGGGTCCGGCGGCTCGCCGCCACGGCGGCCGGGCTGCCAGCGCGGGCGGTACGGGTGCGCGTGCTGGCCGAGCTGCCCCGGCTCGGCAACGGCAAGCCCGACCGGCCCGCCCTGCTGGCGCTTCCCGCCGAACCGACCGCCACGGCCGGGCCGGACCTGTGCCGGCTGTACGAGCGGGTGCTCGACGTCGCCGACGTCACCCCGGACGACAGCTTCGTCTCCCTCGGCGGCGACTCCCTGTCGTACGTGGAGATGTCCGTGCGGCTGGAGGAGGCCCTGGGCAGGCTGCCCGCCGACTGGCACACCACCCCGATCCGGGACCTGCGCCGGCCCGCGCCGGACGCGTCGCGCCGCCGCGCCGCCGCCCTGGAGACGAGCGTCGCGCTACGGGCGGTGGCCATCATCGCGATCGTCGGCTCGCACATCCCGCTGTTCACCGTCAAGGGCGGCGCGCACCTGCTGCTCGCGGTCGCCGGGTTCAACTTCGCCCGGTTCCAGCTGGCCGACGCGCCCCGTCGGGACCGGCTACGCGCCGCCGGGCGCGGGATCGGCCGGGTGGTGCTGCCGGCAGCGCTCTGGATCGCTGCGGCCGGCGCGGTCACCGGCGACTACACGATCACCAACGTCCTGCTACTCAACAGCGTCCTCGGACCGCACGACGGGGCCACCCAGTGGCACTTCTGGTTCGTCGAGGCGCTGGTGTACGTCCTGCTCGGCACGGCCGCGCTGCTGACCGTACCCGCGGTGGACCGGCTGGAGCGACGCCTGCCGTTCGCGTTGCCGCTCGCCCTCGCCGCGCTCGGTCTGGTCACCCGGTACGACCTGCTGGGGCTGGCCGGGCGCGGCCACGTCCCGTCCGCCGTGGTGGTGTTCTGGCTGTTCGCCCTCGGCTGGGCCGCCGCCCGCGCCAGCAGCACCGGACGACGACTCGTGGTTACCGCCGCCGCCCTGCTCACGGTGCCCGGGTTCTTCGGGCAGCCGGCACGGGAGGCGCTGATCGTGGCCGGGTTCGCACTGCTGGTCTGGGTGCCGCGGCTGCCGAGCCGGCGGACCGTCAACCGGGCGGCGGCGCTGCTGGCCGGCAGTTCCCTGTACATCTACCTCACCCACTGGCAGGTGATGCCGCTGGTCGCCCCGTGGTCGCGGTGGGCGGCGCTGGTCGCGTCCCTGGCCGTCGGGATCGGCTGCGCGGCACTCGCCCGGCTGACGGCGCGGCGACTACCGGCCGGCCACCGCACCCGGCTCAGCCGTACCGGAAACCGCCTACGTCAGCTCGTCGCCCGGGTCACCGTGGCCGGACCGGCGACTGACCGGACGACCGGTCCTCAGCCCGCGGTCCTGATGAGCGGCGCGTCCCGGGAGAGCTGTCGGAACCCGACGCCGTAGTACAGCTCGCGCGCCTGGACATGGCCCGGCGCGCCCAGGCAGGCGACCGTCGCATGAGTGGCCCCGGCCGCCCGCGCCATCTGCATCCCGTGCAGCAGCATCGCCCGTGCCAGCCCCCGACGCCGGTAGTCCGGATGCGTCCCGACCGGCTCGAACTCGACGGACCTGTTCGCCTCGTCGAACCACATGATCGTCGAGGCGGCCATCGTGCCGTCCGGCGCCTCCACCAGGATGTGCAGGTCGCCGCGATACCCCGTCGCCCGCCGGACCCCCTGGTAGCCCTCGGCCGTGTACGTCGACGGAGCCCAGGCGTCCAGATGGGCCTGGACCGCGGCCTCCGGCCCGGCCTCGTCGGCGGTGCGGAACCGGAATCCGTCCGGCAGCACCGGCTGCGCCACGTCAGCGAGGTCCCGCTCGTTGAGCTGGGTCCAGAACCCGGTGTCACCGAGCGAGGCCGGGTCGGTCACATAGCCGTGCGCCGTCCAGCGCCGCAGGGCGAACTCGTCGGCCGCGCTCGGCACCACCCGCCGCTCGATGTCCGCCGCCGTCCCGTCGTACCAGTTGATCACCTCGTCGACCAGCCCGGCGTGGTCGGGATGGACCTGATACGTCAGGTAGGCGCCGGTGATGTCCTTCACCGACCCGTCGCTGCGCCGCACCTGGCGCGGAAGCTGGGCCCAGCCCCACGCCACCAGATCCTCGCCGGAGAACCACAACCGGCGTCGCCAGCTCGCGCCCTCGCTGGCGTGCCCCTTGCCCCAGTTCCAGGCCAGCTCGCCGAAGGTCGCCTCGCTGTTCACCAACTCCAGGCGGGTGGCGGTGACCCGCTGCGCCAGCCCCTGCATGAGCTGTAGGTCCCCGGCTGTCACACGCTCGACGTTCGCCATGGTGCGCCATGGTGGCACGGTGCCGCACCGCCGTCGAACCGTTTTCCGGGAGGCCGGCGGGCGGACCGACGCGGGTCTACCGGGCGACGTCGGTGGCGTGTTGCGTCAGGAAGGTGGTCACCGCCCGACGGAAGTCGTCCGGGCTCTCGACCCACGGCGAGTGACCGGCCCCGGCGAGGCTCACCCGCTGGCTGTTGGTCAGCGCCTCGTGCAGCGAGTCGACGGCCCAGCGGGGGCGGATGTCCTCGGTGCCGTCGACGATCAGCACGGGCAGGTCGAGCGCTCGGCACTGCCCGGCCATCTCGGTGGTGGCGAGCTCCTGCTTGACCTCGGCGTTGATGGCCCGGTTGCAGTCGTGGTTGATGCCCAGCCACGGGGTGGCCATGTCTTCGGCGTGCCGCAGGGCGGTCCCGTGGTCGGCGACGAAGCGGGCGACGCGGTACGGTCCGCGCCGCTGCGATCGTCCGCAGCCGCGCTGGTCCCACCGGATGGTGCGGGCATGCGGTTCGAGCAGCCGGGCGACCGGGTCGAGGTAGTCCCACAGGCCCGGACCGCCGTGGCAGAGCACCAACGGCGGCCCGGCGCCGGCCTGTTCAGTCCACAGGTGGCAGTCGTCGTCGGCGCGCACGTCCAGAGCCACCAGGCCATCCTCGCGTATCGGGCCCCGAACCGCCGGTACGGGGCTGACTACCTACTCGACCATGACGGGGTGGCGCCCAGATACACCGGCGCCGAGAGCGTGTGGTGCGATGACAGCCTGGGAGGGTGACGCCGTGCCCCAGGGCCTTGGATCATCGCCGGCCGGTGCCACGCAGGTACGTCAGGGTAGCCAGGACCCGCAGGTTGACGCTGCTCCGATCGAGGTCGGTGGCGTTGGTCAGCCCGAGCTTCGCGGCGATGACGGTGAACTGCCGCTCCACCGTACTGATCTTGGTGTTGAGCTCCTGGGCGATCCGGCGGTTGGACCGGCCCTCCGCGACCAGGCTGAGAACGCGCCGCTCGTGGGGGGTCAGGCTGTCCAGCGGATTCGCGGCCCGGGGCCGGGCCATCAGCCGGCCGATGATGGACGGGTCGAGGACGACCTCGCCACGGTCGACGGCCGTGAATGCGTGGACCAATTCGTCGAGGTTGCCGAGCCGCTCCTTGCCCAGGTAGCCGACGGCGCGGGGAATCGGTTCGATGGTCAACAGCCGCTGGGCGTAGGCCGGTTCGAGGTATGCCGACAGCACCAGGAGGGCGATCTCGGGGTACCGCTGGCGGACGTGCTCGGCGACGCGTAGGCCGTCGTCGTCGCGGGCCGGCGACAGCCGGATGTCCACCACCGCGATGTCCGGTGCGGTTTCGTCGATGACGGCGAGCGCCTCGGCCTCGGTGCGGGCCCGTCCCACGACGTCGATCCCGCGACCGTGGAGCGCGTCGGCGAGCAGGTCGAGGTAGAACCCCTGGTCCTCGACGATGACGACTCTCATGCCGGTCCACCCCCGGTGTGCGCGAAGACGGCCCGGACGGTGGTACCGCAGCCGGGTGGGCTGTCGACGGCAAAAGTGCCACCGACGCCGACGATTCGATGGTGCAGGCCGACGAGGCCGCTGCCCCTGCCGACCGTGGCGCCGCCGCGCCCGTCGTCGGCAACCTCGACGACGAGCGCGCCGGCTTCGTCGCGGATCGTCACCTGGGCCGTTGTCGCGCCGGCGTGCCGGTACACATTGGTGAGCGCCTCGCTGACGACGAAGTACGCGGTGATCTCCACGTACTTGGTCCACCGTTGCGGGTCGACGACGACGGTGACGGGCAGCGGGATCCGGTCGACCAGGTGCTCGATGGCCGCGGCCAGCCCGTGGTCGGTGAGAACGGCCGGGTAGATGCCCTGGATGAGGTCGCGTAGCGCGCCCAACGCGTCGGTGAGCTCGCGATGGGCGTCGGTCACCGCGTCGACGGCAGCGGTCTTGTCGGGCCCGGCGAGTAGCCGGCGGGCGGCGTCGAGCCGCATGAGGACAGCGAAGAAGCGCTGCTGCGCGCCGTCGTGCAGGTCGCGCTGGATCCGCTGACGCTCGTCGAACGCGGTCTGGGCGAGCCGCAGCCTGGAGTGCAGGGTGTGTTCGAGGTGGGCCTGGGTCATCGCGTACAGGCGGGCATTGTCGATCGCGAGCCCGGCGGCGACGACGGCGGCGGCGACCACGTCCCGCTGCTCTTGCAGCACCACGTCGTGTTCGATGAGGGCGACGAGCCGGCCCCGGCGGTGCACCTCGGTGACGGCGCGGTCGGGTCCCGGCGCCGGGCGGTCGACATAGCGTCCAGCGGTGTCGATCGTCGTGTCGTCGTCGCGGACGTAGGCGACCGACAGTGTCGGGTCGCCGAGCGTGCGGCGAAGGGCGGACTCCATGGTGGCCGGACCGACCGGGGTCCCGGGGTCGGCGTCGAGTTCCTGCATCATGCCGACGACACGCAGCCGGCCGATGCGCAGCCGGAGCCATCGGATCAGGCTCAGGGCCGGTACCAGGGCCAGGACGGTGGCCGGGAAGGCCAGGGCCAGGCCGATCTTCAACCGGTCGGGGCCGGGCAGGACCGTGGCGGCGGCCTCAGCGATCTTCAGGGAGCTGACCGCTCCGACGCCGAGCCACACCCGCCCGGAGGGCAGCCGCCGCGCCGCGCTGGCCCGTGACCAGCGAAACAGCACCAGCGAGACCGCCGCCACGCCCATCACTACGCCGGACGCGCTGCCGATGGCCCCCCACGCGGTGGTGTGCTGCGGCAGGTGCGGCGCCCACGGCGGCTGAGGGGCGTCCACGACGAATCGGACGGTCTGCGTGCCGATGGAGATGACATAGGCCGCGACCACGTACACCCGGTCGACCAGACCGGGCAGCCGCCCGTCCGGCCAGCTCAGCAGGACGTGCCCGGCGATCGCCATCCAGGCGTACGCCAGGCAGAACCCGACCGCGAAGCGCCACCCGTCAACCGCCCGCAGGTACTGCAGGTAGTACACGGCACCGCCGAGCGTGATCAGAGTCCCGATGTGGGGCCTCGGCAGCCGGACCCAGAGCACCAGGCCCGCGGCGATGATCACCACCCCGACCGTGCGCGGCGAGACCTCCTCCCACCAATGCGGGCTGCGGACCGACCACGACACGGCCATGGTCCAGGCGGCGATGCCGTAGGCGCCGGCCCCACCGAGACCGGCGACGATCCACCGGTGGCGCGACGCCGTGGTCTGCATGGCTGTCCTCCGGATCATGGGCCCGCAGCCAACCTCACTGCCGCCGCCAGCCGGACGCAACCAAGGTTTCTGAGCTCCCTCGCCGGATGTTTCCGCACCGGGTACCGCAGATCGCCCGGACGACTGGCCACCGCCGTCCACACACACTCGGTCATACACCGGTCACTGTAAACCGAGAAGGGACCTACCATGCGCACACCCCTACGACAGGCGGCGTTGGCAGTGGTCGCCGCGGCAGCCGTCCTGCTGCCGGCCGCGCCCGCCCACGCGATCTTCAACGGCCTACCGGCCGCCGACGGAGAGTTTCCGTTCATGGCCGCCCTGACGCGGGCGGACCAGCCGGGCAACGCCTACGACACCCGGTTCTGCGGCGGATCGCTGATCGACCGCGGCTGGATCCTCACCGCCGCGCACTGCACCGACGGCCTGACCCCCAGCAGATCACCGTGGTCATCGGGCGGACCCGCCTCACCAACTCCGCCGGGGAGGTACGTGCGGTCAGCAGCATCGTCCGCCACCCCCAGTACACCCGCACCTGGGACGCCACCCCCGACTACGACGTCGCGCTGCTCAAGCTGTCGACGCCGTCGGCCATCACCCCGATCCGGATGGCGTTCACGAACAACCGCAACACCTGGCTTCCCGGCAGCGGCGTCACGACCCTCGGCTGGGGTGCGACCACCTGGGTGGGCGACCCGCTGTTCGGCTCACCCGGCGGCTACCCCGATGTCCTGCAGGTCCGCGGGCTCCAGGTCGCCGACGACGCGGCCGCTCGCGGTACCTATCCGACCTACCGCGCCGAGACGATGCTCACCGCCGGTGTGGCCGGGGCAGGCATCAGCGGCATCTGCTTCGGCGACTCCGGCGGGCCGCTGATCGCGTACGGGCAGGGAACCGCCAGGCTGATCGGGGTCACGAGCTTCATCAAGGGCAAGGAGTGCGGTCGGGCGGTCACCGGCAGCGGATTCGCCCGCGTCGGCGAGGGACCACTGTCCCGCTGGATCATCGAGCAGGTCCCCACGCTGGCCAGCGACGGCTGGATGAGCCGCAGCGGCGACTTCAACGGTGACAGCAAGGACGACATCGTCGCGTTCGTCCGGGGCGCGGTGGTCCCCGGCAGCCCCGGCAACTACTCGGTGTGGGTGGCGCTGAGCAACCCGTCCGGGACCGGGCCGTTCGGGCTGCCCACGCAATGGGCGTCGTCGTTCGCCGACACCGACCAGTTCCCGATGGTCGGGGACTTCAACGGCGATCGACGCGACGACATCGTCGTCTTCACCCGCGGCACCGTGCGCACCGCCAACGTCGCGCTGAGCACCGGAACCGGGTTCGGCCCTTCGCGGGCCTGGCACACCTCATTCACGCCGAACGACGAGATCCCGGCCGTCGGCGACGTCAACGGCGACGGCAAGGACGACGTCGTCGCCTTTCCCCGCGGCTCCTCGGGCGACGCCTGGGTGGCGCTGAGCAACGGCGCGGCGTTCGGCGCGGCGACGTTCTGGGGTAACGGCATCGCCATGGGCAACGAGATCCCGACGCTCGCCGACGTCAACGGCGACGGCCGCGCCGACACGGTCACCTTCACCCGCGGCGGCCAGGGTGACGTGTGGGTGTCGCTGAGCACCGCGACCCGGTTCGGGTCGCCGCAGCGCTGGCACGCCGACTTCTGCTTCGGCTCCGAGATCCCGGCCGTCGGCGACTTCAACGGCGACCGCAAGGCCGACATCGTCACCTTCACCCGGGGCGGCCAGGCCGACGTCTTCGTGGCGTTGAGCAACGGCTCGTCGTTCGTCGGCACCGCGGCGGTGTGGAACGCGGACTTCGCCGCCTACAACGAGATCCCGGGCGTCGGCGACTTCAACGGCGACGGCAAGGACGACATCGCCACCTTCACCCGGGGCGATACGGCCGACGTGTACGTCTCCCGCAGCAACGGCCAACGCTTCACCGATGTCCATCTGAAGTGGAACGACTGGATGGTCGCCGGGGGCGAGGTCCCCGCAGGCGGCAGCACCTGGTAAGCGCGGCCTCGGCAGCGGGCCGGGCGGCCCGCTGCCGAGGCGTACCAGGGTGGCCTACCGGTCGGCGGTTGGGCGCTGGCGACCACCCGTCGGCCGGCATCACGAAGGTCCTGAGCGGCACGAATGGCATGGGAGAACCGAATTGACGTCCACCGGCGCGGCCAGCGCTACCACGCGGCGGACGCCGGGCGTCGGCGCGCCTGTTCCCGCTCGTCAGTCCGCGCGGATTCCCCACCGGTTGTAGAGCGGCCGCAGGGGTCCCGGCACCCACCAGTTGAACCGGCCGAGCAGCCGCATGGTGGCTGGCATCAACAGGGCCCGCACGATGGTGGCGTCCACGACGACGGCGATGGCCAGTCCGATACCGATGATCTTCACGACCAGTACGCTCGACGTCGCGAACGACACGATCACCACCACCAGCAGCAGGGCCGCGCTGGTGATGATCCGACCGGAGCGTTGCAGTCCGACCGCGACCGCCTCGGTGTTGTCACCGATCAGATCGTAGTGCTCACGGATGCGCGAGAGCAGGAACACCTCGTAGTCCATCGACAGCCCGAAGGCGACCGCGAAGATCAGGATGGGTTGCACCACGTCGATGTTGCCGGTGGAGGTGAACCGGAGAAGCCCGTCCAGATGGCCGTCCTGGAAGATCCACACCACCGCGCCGAACGCCGCGGTCAGGCTCAGCACGTTCATCAGGATCGCCTTGACCGGCAGCACCAGTGAGCCGAAGGAGAAGAACAGCAGCAGGAAGGTGGTGACCACGACCAGCAGCGCCATCCACGGCAGCCGCTCCGCGAGCATGTCCATCAGGTCGGCGAAGCCGGCGGCGTCACCACCGACCAGTACCGTGCCGGCGGGGGGTGGTTCGAGGGCGCGCACGGCGTCGACCAGTTCCCGTCCCTCAGCGGAGATCGGTTCCGCGTCGAACCGTACGGTGATCCGGGCGGTGTCACCGGCCAGGCCGGTGACGTCCGCGTGCCGGACGCCGGGCAGCGCCGCCACCCGCTCCAGGTAGGCGGCGATCTCCTGCCGGCCGGCGGGCTCGGTCGCCGGACCGGCCAGCGTCACGATGGCGTCGATCGGCCGGGTGACGCTGTCCGGGAACGACTGCTCGAGGGTGTCCTGCACCTGCCGGCTCGCCGCCGAGGCGGGTAGCACCCGGGTGTCCAGCCAGCCGTAGGAGATGCGTAGGAACGGCAGACCGAGAACCACGAGCACGGCGATCACCGCGCCTCCGACCAGCACGGGTCGACGCATCACGGTCCGCGCGATCCGCGCCCACGCGCCGGAGTCCGGATCGGTGGCCGCCGGCCTGCGGCGGCGCTCGCGTAGGCGCGTACCGAGCAGGGCGAGCATCGCCGCCATCACGGTCAACGAGAAGAACCCGGCCAACAGCACCGCCGTGACCCCACCGACGGCGATGGACCGTAGGAACACCTGCGGGAACACGGCCAGGCTGGCCAACGCGAGCGCGACGGTGACCGCGGAGACGACGATCGTCCGGCCGGCGGTGACCATGGTCCGCCGTACCGCCTGCGGCACCGGGTGCCCTGCGCCGATCTCTTCCCGGAACCGGCTGACCATGAACAGGCTGTAGTCGACGGCCAGGCCGAGTCCGAGCAGCGTGACCACGTTGACCGCGAAAATCGAGACGTCGGTGAACTGCGCCAGCAGCCGGAGGCCGGCCATCGAGCCCACGATCGCCAGCACCCCGACCAGCACCGGAAGCAGCGCCGCCAGCACGTTACGGAAGATGAGGACCAGCAGCAGGAAGAGGATCGGCAGGGCCATCGCCTCGGCGCGGGTCAGGTCCGCCTTGCTCTGGGTGTTGACGTCGTCGACCAGCGCCAACGGCCCGCCGACCGTGACGTCGAGTTCCGGGCTGTCCAGGGTGTCCTTGACGGCCAGGTAGTTCGTGAGTCGCTCGTTCTCGGTGGCGCCGGCAATCTGCACCACTGCGAACGTCTCCCGGCGATCGGCGCTGACCAGGGCGGGCTCGCTGGCTCGCCAGTAGTCGGTCACGCCTTCGACCCGGTCCGCCGGAAGCTGGTCGAGGACCTGCTGGGCCGCGGTACGGTACGCGGGCTCCTCGACCGTCCAACGGTCGCTGCCGAAGAGCACCACGACGTCCGCGTCGTTGCGGCCGAGCCGCTCCCGTTCGACCTCCGCGGCCCGCGAACTCTCGCTCGCCGCGTAGGTGAAGCCGCCGACGGCCAGGTCGTCGAAGGCGTTGGCTCCCCATGCGCCGGCCGCGGCCAGGAAGACCGTGGCACCGGCGATCACCCACCAACGCACCTGGTGCGCAAACCGGCCAAGGAGGTCCAACATCGCAGTTCCCTTCGGTCGACCGCAGCTCTCCCCGACCGGATGCGGCACCGGCGCAACCAGGCCGGCGCCGCATCCGGGTGATCAGAGATCGGCGGTCAGGTCCAGCGTCCGATACCGATCGCTTCGGCGCCGGAGAGCAGCTGCTCCCGGAGCGCCACCCGGCGGATCTTCCAGGTGCCGGTCCGGGGGAACTCGTCCCACCTGATCTGGATGGGCTCGGCCATCGGGCTCAGGTCGGCGACCGCACGTTCCCAGTCGGCCTTGTCCAGCGGCATGTCGTCCCTGGTGCTGACCACGGGGACCGGCAGGCCACCGGCGACCGGCAGGACGATGACCTCGGTGGTGTAGTCGATCCGGTCGAGGATCAGGTCCTCGAACTCGATGGCGCTGCCGTTGGGGATCCGGTCGATCTCCCGGTCCACGATCCGGACGGCCCCCCACTTGTTGATGATGCCGAGGTCGCCGGTGCTCCACCAGTTGCCGTTGCACTTCAGGTCGTGTCGATCCTGCTCACCGACGTAGGCGAGGCACCGTCCGGGCTGGTCGATCTCGATCATGCCGACCTGGCCGCGCGGGACCTCCTGCCCGGTCTCCGGATTCACCGACCGCATCTTCGCGTGGAACGGGATGGGCCAGCCGATCAGCTGGGTCGGCGGCGGCCGGTGTCCCCTGCGCCGCACCACGAACCGGAAGAACGGCCGGATGCAGAGCGCCCCGTTCTCGCTCTGGCTCCAGGACTGGACCCAGATCGGGAAGCGGCGCTTCGTGGCGGCCATGAAGGTGCGGATCGTCCGCGTGTGGATGGCGTCGAAGGAGTTGACGTACTCACGGACGTTGCTGAACAGCCCGGCGGGGTCCCGGGCCAGCGGCTCCCACGCGAGGTAGATGTTCGGCAGCGCCTCGACCAGCGTCGGCTTGTGTTCCGCCAGCAGCTCCCGCACCCGGGGCGAGAGCGGGTCGGAGAGGTAGATGATGCGCGGGCCGACCGCGGCCATCGCCAACTGCATCGTGGTGAGCCGTTCGTGCGTGTACGGGTCGCAGAACGCCACGGTGTCGCTGCGCCGGAGCCCGAACCGGGGCCACCGCTCGGTCTCCACGATCGCCATCGCCCAGATCGACTCAGCGGAGTGCATGACCAGCTTCGGCACCCCGGTGGTGCCCGAGGTGTGGGTGATGACCACCGGCTCGCTGAACTCACGCATGTTCGGCTGGACCGGCGGCGCGTCCTTGAAGTCGTCCAGGTGCAGGACGTCCGGTCGGTCCTCGACCGCGTCGACGCTGATCGTCCGGACGGTGAGGTTCGCGACCACCTCCGGCGTGATGCCGCACTTGTCGAGGTGCTTCCGGTCGGTCAGCAGGATCGGCCGCTCCAGCCGCTCCAGCATCGGAATCATCGCCTCGGGGCCGTACGACCCGGAGAACATGCAGGGAATGGCGCCGATCCGGGCGATCGCGCAGCCGAGCACGACGATGTCGAGGTGGTTCGCCTTGAGCACGGCCACCCGGTCCCACGGCCGGACGCCGGCCTGGTGCAGCCAGGCCGCTGCCCGGTCGACGAGTTCGGCCCACTGCGTGTAGGTGCGAACCTCGGGTCCGTCCGGGTCGATGTCCGCTGGACGGTCGACGATGACCAGTTCGTCCGGGGCGGTCTTCGCCGCCACGTGCCAGGTCTCGCCCATCTTGGAGTGTTTTGGCACGCGCGAGAACGGACTGAGCCGACGACGCCACCGGGTGGGCGTGAACTCCGTCAGGAACTTGGGGATGGGCCGCTGCGGCTCGGTGTCGTCGCCGCTGACCGTCGCTCCGGTGGGTGAGACCACCAGCGGGTCCTCCGTTCTCGGGGTACGGGAGGTCGGCTGATGATAGGCATCATCGGCCGCCGAAATGATCCGGTAACCATATCGACATCGCTCTGCCCAGGCCATGCCCGGACGGATGACAATCCGGCTCCGATGTGGCCACCCCTCACCAGGGCCGCCATTGTGGAGCACAGCCCGCGTAGAAGCCTGCCCGCAGTCGGGCAGCGCTCGGCGGTTCGGGACGGGAACCCGACCAAGATATACCCACCACAGTGGCCAGGAAGTTCTCATTGCCAGGTGCCGGGCCGTCGCCCGGCGCCTGCGACGAGGAGGCCTGTGGGTGCGAAGGATCGGGGTGGGGTGGCTGGCGGCGTTGAGCGTCGCGGGCACGATGCTGGTGGGCGCGCCGGCAGCGGCGCAGCCGGTGCCGGACGGCCCGGCGCTGGAGCGGATGAAGGTCCGGTTTGACCAGGCCACGATTGTGCCGGCCGAGGTGACCGGATGGCACACCGACGTGGACGGTCGGACACTGGTGGTCGAGGTGCTGCCGGGTGGAGCCGCGGCGGCCCGGCGGTTCGCCGAGGCCAACGGGGCACCGGAGAACACGGTGCGCGTCGTCGAGGCCGCCGGGCGCCCGCAGCAGCAGTCCGACCGGCTGGCCGGCGGCAACGGATACGTGATCGGCGGGACGGCGGGCTGCACGACCGGGTTCGCCGTGACGGAGAACATCAGTGGGGACGCCGGGTTCCTCACCGCCGGGCACTGCGCTCTCGAAACGCCCCCCGGGGCGCTCACCGCGCAGGGCCGGCCGCTCGGGGTCTGGGGCGGCTACTCCTTCCCGTACGCCGACATGGCCTGGGTGCGTACGTACGCCGACTGGCGTCCGACCGCCGAGGTGCTCGGCCTCGGCCCGGTCAACGGCGACGAGCCCGCCGCCGAGGGCACCACGGTCTGCCGTAGCGGCGCCACGACCGGCGTGCAGTGCGGGACCATCCTGACCAAGAACGCCACCATCGTGTACCACGGCCGGAACGGCGGCCCGGACAAGGTGGTCACCGGCCTGACGGTGACCGACGCCTGCTCCGGACCGGGCGACTCCGGTGGCCCCTACGTCGCCGGTGACCAGGCCCAGGGTGTGCTCTCCGGTGGCAAGGAGCTCCCCTGCAGCGACGAGGACTACCGGTCGTACTTCCAGCCGATCCGACCGATCCTGCACACCTTCGGCCTCACCCTGACCCGCTACTGGCAGGGCTGGACCGAGGTACCCGGCGGCCAGCTCGTCACCTCGAGCCCGGCGGTGACCACCTTCTCCTCCGGCGAGCACGTCTTCGCCCGCCGCGCCGACGGCCAGATCATCTACACCGTCCGCACGGGCACTCAGTGGTCGGGCTGGTTCCCGGTGCCCGGTGGCCGCACCACCCCCAGCGCACCGGCGGTCGCCGTCCACAACAACATGCTGTACCTCTTCGTACGCGACGACGCCGGCCGGATCCACGTCAACACGTCCACCCGCACGGCCTGGTCCGGCTGGACCGAGGTGCCGGGCGGCGGCACCAGCCCGAGCGCCCCCACCGCCGCGGTCGTCAACGGCGAACTGCACCTGATCGTGCGGGCCGGAAACGACAAGCTCGTCGAGAACGTCCACACCGCCACCGGCTGGTCCGGCTGGACCGTGCTGCCGGGCAACGGCGCCACCCCCGACGCGCCCGCCGTGACCGAGCTCAACGGCACGCTGCGCCTGGCCGTGCACGCCACCGACGGCCGTATCTACCTGAACACGTACGCGGCCGGCGCCTGGGCCGGCTGGGTCCCGGTGACCGGCAACGGCTGGACCGCCAGCCCGCTCGGCCTCACCAGTTACGACGGCCTGCTGCGCATGTTCGCCCGGGGCGGCAACGACCAGGTATATGCCATCGCCTCCGCCGGCACCAGTTTCAACCAATGGACGGAGCTGTCCGGCAACCGCACGACCCTGAGCGGCCCGGCGGCCAACATCTACGACGGCGACCTGCACCTGTTCGTCCGCGGGCTGGACAACAGGGTGTACGTCAACACCGGCCGAGCGTGACCCCAGGGTGCGGCGGCACCCGGTCGTCGGCAGGTGAGCGGGCGGTGTGACGGGGAAAGCAGCCGGATGCCCGACCTGACCCTCTTCCTCGGCGGCGACGTGATGACCGGCCGGGGCGTGGACGCGATCCTGCCCACCCCCGGCCCGCCCGAGCTGCGCGAACGGGCGGTACGGGACGCCCGCGACTACGTCGACCTCGCCCAGGCCGCCAACGGGCCGATCCCCCGCCCGGCGCCCCCGGCCTGGCCCTGGGGCGAGGCGCTCGACCTGCTCGACGACGTCCGCCCGGACGTACGGGTCGTCAACCTGGAGACCGCGGTGACCGGCCGGGGCACGCACGCACCGGCCAAGGCGATCCACTACCGGATGCACCCGGGGAACCTGGCCTGCCTCACCGCAGCCCGGCTCGACGTCTGCGCGTTGGCCAACAACCACGTCCTCGACTTCGGCCCGGTGGGGCTGACCGACACCCTCGACGCGCTGGCCGGCGCCGCCATCGCCACCGCCGGCGCGGGGCGGGACGCGGCGTCGGCCGGCGGCCCCACCCGGGTCCCGCTCGGCCAGGACCGGGACCTGCTCGTCTGGTCGGTGGCGGCGCCGTCCAGCGGCGTGCCCTCGTCCTGGGCGGCCACCGCCGGCACGCCCGGGGTGGCGTACCTGCCGGAGGTCTCGGCCGCCTCGGCGGACGCGCTGGCCGGGCGGATCGCCGCCGTGGCCGGGCCGGGCGACCGGGTGCTGGTCTCCGTGCACTGGGGCACCAACTGGGGGTACGACGTGCCGCCAGAACACGTCGACTTCGCCCACCGGCTGGTCGACGCCGGCGTGGACGTGGTGCACGGTCACTCGTCGCACCACCCCCGACCGGTGGAGGTGTACCGCGACCGGTTGGTCCTCTACGGCTGCGGCGACCTGATCGACGACTACGAGGGGATCGCCGGGCAGGAGGAGTACCGGCCACACCTACGGCTGCTGTGGCTGCCCACCCTCGATGCGGCCACCGGCGTGCTGCGGCGACTGCGGGCCGCCCCGATGCGGATGCGCCGGATGCGGTTGGCACGGGCCGCGCCGGACGAGACCCGCTGGTTGGCCGAG
The DNA here is from genome assembly GCF_900090325.1 of Micromonospora pallida. Taxonomy (NCBI): domain Bacteria; kingdom Bacillati; phylum Actinomycetota; class Actinomycetes; order Micromonosporales; family Micromonosporaceae; genus Micromonospora; species Micromonospora pallida. The sequence continues at coordinate 3,082,542 of NZ_FMHW01000002.1, forward strand.
CTGCTCGACGGCTTCGGTCCGCCGTTCGCCCCCGGGTTCGCCGTCGCGTCCGACGGACTGCTGACCCTGCGCCCACACTGATCGTTTACTCGCGCTGACCGTGTGTTCACCCTGGTCAGGAGGCCCAACGGCCAGGCCGGGCCGGATCGTGGCCCACGCCACCTTCGGCCGGGGCGGCGACGGCACCACAACGAGACGGACGCACCATAGATACATGACGCATCCCTCCCCCTCGGGTCGAACGGTCGCGCCCTCGGCCGCCGACCGCGCCTACCAGTACCTCAAGCGCGCGATCCTCGAGCAGATCCACCCGGGCGGGTCGCTGGTCAGCGAGGGAGAGATCGCCGAGGCCACCGGGGTCTCCCGTACCCCGGTCCGGGAGGCGCTGCTGCGTTTGGAGGCCGAGGGAATGGTCCGGCTCTATCCGAAGCGGGGCGCGCTGATCCGGCCGGTCTCCGCCCGGGAGATGACCGACGTGATCGAGGCGCGACGGCTGGTCGAGTTGCACGCCGCCGAGCGGATCTGGCCCCGGCGCGCGGAGCTGCGGGCCGACCTCGCCGCCCGGCTGGCCGAGATGCGCGACGCGTACGCGGCCGGCGATCTGACCGCGCTGACGCAGGCCGACCGGGCGTTCCACGCCACGGTCGTGGAGGCGGCCGGCAACGAGATCCTCGCCGAGCTGTACCAGCGGCTGCGCGACCGGCAGTTGCTGATGGGAGAGGCCTTCTTCCGACTCTCCCCCGGCCGGGCCGAGAAGGCGATCGCCGAGCACACCGACCAGCTCGCCGCGCTCGACTCCGACGATCCCCAGCGGTGGCTCGCCGCCGTCGCCACGCACATCGACCAGGTCGCAGACGTGCTGCGAACACTGCGGTGAGCACACCGAGCACACCGAGCACACCGAGCGCTTCGGTCGCCCCGCGTCGGTCGGCGGCCGGCCTGGTCTGGGGCGTGGCGGTGACCGCGTACGTCGCCGCCGTGTTCCACCGCAGCTCGCTCGGCGTCACCGGCGTCGACGCGGCGCACCGCTTCGACATCAGCGCCTCGGCGCTGGCCACGTTCTCCATCGCCCAGCTCGCCGTGTACGCGGCGATGCAGATCCCGGTCGGCGTACTGCTCGACCGGTTCGGGTCCCGGCGACTGCTGATCGTCGGCGGCACGCTGATGGTCGTCGGTCAGTTGGGTTTCGCCCTCGCCACCGACGTGCCGCTCGCGATCGCCGCCCGGGTGCTGATCGGGCTCGGCGACGCGATGACCTTCATCAGCGTGCTGCGGATCGTGTCGCTGTGGTTCCCGGGGCGGCGCTACCCGATGATGACCCAGCTCACCGGCATGATCGGCCAGCTCGGGGCGATCCTCGGCGCCGTACCGCTGGTGGCCCTGCTGCACCGGGCGGGCTGGACCCCCGCGTTCGTCACCCTGGCGGCGGTGGGGGCGACGGTGCTGCTGATGGTCGTCGTCGCCGTCCGGGACACCCCCGGCGGGGAGGTCACGGCCGGCGCGGTGTCCACCCTCGTCGAGGTCCGGCGGAAACTCGCCGACGCGTGGGCTCAGCCGGGCACCCGACTGGGGCTCTGGACGCACTTCGTCACCCAGTTCTCCGGCTCCGTGTTCGGCCTGCTCTGGGGGTATCCGTTCCTGGTGCAGGGGCAGGGGCTCAGCCCGACCGCGGCGGCGTTGCTGATCACCCTGATGACCGTCGCCATGCTGGTGACCGGGCCGGTCGTCGCGCATTTCTGCGCCCGGCACCCGTTCCACCGCTCGGCGTTGGTGTTCGCGATCACCGGGGCCACCGCCGTGGTCTGGAGCGTCGTGCTCGCCTGGCCGGGGCGCGCGCCGGGCTGGCTGCTGGTCACGCTGGTGGTGGTGCTGGGGGTCAATGGACCGGGCTCCCTCATCGGGTTCGACTACGCGCGCAGCTTCAACCCGATCACCCGGATCGGCAGCGCCACCGGCGTCGTCAACGTCGGTGGTTTCGTCGCCTCGATCATGCTGGTGCTGGCCGTCGGCGTGGTGCTCGACCTGGCCACCCCGGCAGACCGGGACGCCCCGGACCTGACCGCGTTCCGGTGGGCCTTCGCCGTGCAGTACGTCCTCTGGGCGCTCGGCGCGGTCCAGGTGCTGCGCTACCGCAACGCCGCCCGCCGACACATCACTGCCCACGCCAAGGCTGCTGAGGCCCCCGCCTGACCGCCTCCCCCTCCCCACCCCGCCGCCCCACACCGATGATCAAGAAGTTCGCGTCAGCCGCCGTCGGCGTGTCGCGACGCGAACTTCCTGATCGACCGAGCGGCGGGGGTGGTGGGGTGGGTTACTGGGCTGCGGCGATGCGTCGCAGGGATGCCTCGGTGGCACGGGTCATCACCGGCGTGACTCCCAGGGACTCCAGATAGGCCGCGGTGTCCTTCATCTCGATGCTGCGCCGTTCGGCATGCAGCCTCGTGCCGGTGAGCAGGCGCTCGATGACGGCGTGCCCGTCTCCCGCCAACTGGGACGCGATCTGGTCGCGAGCCCACTGTTCGTAACCTGCGACACGACCGGCCTCGACTGCCTCCCAGATCGTGGAGGCAATTCCTTTCATGAAGACGCTGCGCAGCAGCTTGTGTGCCATGGCGGCGCCAGCCGGGGCGTCGAGCGGTTCGACCTTCGCGCCCACCGTGCGCATGAGCTTCTCGACCGCCCCGGCACCGGATCCGCTGACCATCAGGGGTGTGTGTGCCCCGTGCCAGGTGACCGGGCCGAGGATCGCGACGTCGGCGAAGGAGGCTCCGGTCGCTTCGACGACCCGAGCGAGTTGTTCCATCACCGCTGGCGCGGACGAGGTGAAGTCCGCATAGCAAACTCCGGACAGCAGGTACGGGGCGACCGCTCTCGCAATGCCGGGTGATGCGGCGGCACCGGTCATGACCAGTACGAACTCCGCGCCCGTGGCGGCCTCCTGCACGGAGCCGACCCGGCGTACGCCGTCCGGCGTGGGATTGTCTGCCGGGTCGACCCCGATCACCTCGTGACCCTGGTCCGCCAAGGCGGTGGCGTATCGGCCACCGGCCTCACCAAGGCCGATCACTGCGCACTTCACGGTTCGTTGCCTCCAAGCTCGTCGTTCTGTCAGCGGACCCGGGCGCACGCGGCGGCCAGGGCGCTCGCCGCGCGCCTCAGTTCTGGAACCCAGGTCTCCAGGTCCTCGATGGGATGACGCTCACTCGGGCCGGAGAGGGTGGCGACTCCGACAACCTCCCCGTCGGGACCGTGCACCGGCGCACTGGCTCCGGACGTCCCGGCGGCACGCTCGTTCACCGTGATGTTGTAGCCACGGGCGCGAATCAGGGCGAGTTGCGCGCGAAGGGCCTCCGGCGTGATGACCTCGCCTTCGGTCGTACGCATGGGGCCTGCGGTCCCGGTCAACTCCTCGAGTTCCACCTCCGTCATCCACGCCGCGAGGACCTTGCCGGCGCCCAGGTAGAGCGGCAGGCGCCGGCCGATCGGCAACTGGTATCGGAGCGGGTAGGTGCCTTCGATCCGGGCCACCACCACCCGCTCCATTCCGGAGCGCACGTGGTAGGAGGCGGTCAGCCCGGTCGTCACCGCAAGCTCCTGCAGGACCGGGGTGGCGGCCCGACTGACGCTGTCGGAAACGAGAAAGGCGTGCGCGGCGGCGAGAACCGCGACGCCGATCCGGTAACCCCGGCGTCGCTGGTCACGTAGTCCCTCTTCTGGAGGGTGGTGAGGATCCGCAACGCGGTCGCCCGGTGCAGACCGGTGGCACGGGCGATGTCGGACAGTCGCACCGGCCCTTCGTGTCTGGCGAGCGCGTCGAGAACATCCATTGCGCGTTCCAGCGATCGCATGTTGGATGCGCCCTTGCCCGGTGATTCCTGTGGGACGACCTCTGCCGCCATAACCGCTCCCTGTTCCGCCCGCTCGATTACCGACGGACTGTAGCGATCGCCGCGCGTCGCCTTGCCTCGTCGGCGAAGACCCCTTCCCCGGCGGCGGCGATGACCTCAGCGTCCGCCTGTGGTACCACGACGACTCCGTCCGCGTCGCCGACGACGATGTCTCCGGGACTGACCGCGACGCCGCCGACCGCGATGGTCACGCCGACCCGGCCGGGACCGTGCTTGTAGGGACCGGCCGGCGTGCAGGCTCGGGCGAACACCGGCATGCCGATGTCCGCCAGGTCGGCGGCGTCTCGTGCCGCACCGTCGAGGACGAAACCGGCCACGCCTGCCGCCGCTGCTCGTCCACCGATGAGTTCGCCGAGCAGTGCCCTCGTCTCGTCGCCCTGTCCGTTGACGACGATGACGTCTCCGGGCTTGGCGATCCGTAGTGCCGCGTGGACGGCCGCGTTGTCGCCGGCCCGCGTCCAGACGGTAAGGGCCGGCCCGGCGACCCGGGCACCCGACCAGATGGCCTGGATGCGGGAGTCGAGCGCGCCCAACCGTTCCATGGCGTCGCCGATGTTCGCCGCGGGCAGCGCGGCAAGGCGGCGGACCAGGTCCGGGCTCGGACGGGCAAAGTCGGCGGCTGCCGGCGAAACGCTCACGGTTTCCGTCATCGTCGTACTCACTTCTCGATCACGAGCGGAAGAACGGCCTTGACGGTCTCCTCCTGCTCGCTCCAGAACGTCTTGTAGTCGACTCCGCTCAGGTAGCTCGTCTGGAGACCCAGGGCCTTCATCTTGGATGCGACGGCGGGGTCCTCGATCGCCTTCTTGAGCGCGGCCTCCAACTTCGCGGCGACCTCCGCCGGCAGGCCGGCGGGCGCGGAGTACCCACGAGCGGTCGCGGAGATGACGTCGACGCCCTGCTCCTTGAACGTCGGCGTGTCGGGCAGGAACTCGCTGCGCTCCTCGCCCATCACCCCGAGCAGTTTGATCTTCTTCTGCTTCACCAGGTCGGTGACGTCACTGGCGCTGCCGACGTACACCTGCACGTGGCCGCCGAGGAAGGCGGCTATCGCCTGGGACGCGCCCTCCGAGAAGTGGACGAGCGCGAACTTCCCGCCGGTCTTCTGTTCGATGTCGACCGCGGCGAAGTGTTCGCCGGTCTGCAGACCGGTGGTGCTGGCGGTGATCTTGCCCGGGGTGGTCTTCGCCGCCGCGATCAGGTCCCCCAACGTGTGGTACGGGCTGTCGGGCGCGACCCCGACCACCGCCGGGTCGATCACCTGCATGCCGAGCGGCTGGAAACTCTCCCGGGTGTACTTGGCGCCCCGGGACTTGTCCAACGGGGACACCACCACGGACGGCGAGCCGGTGGCGCCGATGGTGTAGCCGTCGGGCTTGGCGCTGGTGAGCGCGGTGTAGCCGATCTGCCCGCCGGCGCCGGGCTTGTTGACCACCTCGACGTTGGTGCCGAGTTCCTTCTCCAGGATCGGAGCGACGAGCCGGGCGGCGGTGTCGACGGCGCCACCGGGCGCGAAGGAGACGACAAGCTCGATCGGCTTGCCCTTGCGGGGCCAGTTCCTGGCATCGCCCGCCGAGGACGCCGACCCGTTCGGGCCGCAGGCGGCCAGGGGCAGGCTGATCGCGAGTGCTGCCGTGACAGCGAGAAACGCTCTGGGACGCATGGCTTCTCCGATAACTGTGGGGGTTGGTGGTGGCGGGGGTCAGTGCCGCTCGGCGTCAGGTCTCCGGGTCCTCGTTGAGGGCAGCCGGCTTACGCAGCCGAAGCAGGGGGCTCACGGCGATGAGGACGCCGACGGCGAGCAGGACGACGGTCAGGGGACGGGTGAGGAAGATGCTGAAGCTGCCCTGCGAGATGTCGAGGGACTCCCGCAGCGACCGCTCCATCAGTGGCCCGAGGACCAGGGTGAGGACCAGCGGGGCGAGGGGATGTCGAGACGCCGCATGGCAAGCCCGACGACCCCGAAGAGAATCATGACGAAGACGTCGAACACGCTGTAGTTGATCGTGTACGAGCCCACCACGAGGAAGAGCAGGATCAGGGCGGTGAGGACCTTCTCGGGAATCCGGAGGATCGCCGTCCAGAGCCGCACCAGCGGGACGTTGAGCACCAGCAGGATGACATTGCCGATGAACAAACTCGCGATGATGGCCCACGCCACCTCGGAATGCTCGGTGAACAACGTCGGGCCAGGAGTCAGGCCCTGCTGGAGAAAGGCGCCCATGAGGACCGCGATCGTCGGCGACGCGGGAATGCCGAGGGTGAACAGCGGAATGAGCGCGCCGTTGGCGTGGGCGTTGTTGGCGGTTTCGGGCCCGGCGACACCTTCCACGGCACCCGAGCCGAGTTCGTCACGGTAACGCGAGAACTTCCGCTCCGCCCCGTACGACAGCAGCGACGAGACGGACCCGGTCATACCCGGAATCAGACCGAGGGCGAACCCCACACCGGTCCCACGGGCTATCGCCGGTGCGCTGCGCCGCAGGTCGGTACGCGTGGGCAGCAGTCCCCGCATGCCCGGGGTGGACAGCCGGGTACGGCCACCCGCCGCGGTCATGAGCACCTCGGACAGGCCGAAGAGACCGACGATGACCGCCACGAAACTGACCCCGTCGAGAAGACGTTCACTGCCGAAGGTGAACCGGGGCGCGCCGACCACGGGATCGATACCGACCATCGCGATCAGCAGGCCGAGCACTCCGGAGATCAGCGCGCGGACCATGCTCTTTCCCGCCAACGCGACGAGCAGCGAGATGCCCACCACCATGAGGGCGAAGAACTCCGGCGGACCGATCTTCAGCCCCAGCGAACCCAGCGGACGGGCCGCGATGACAAGACCGACAGTGGCGATCACGCCACCCACGAACGATCCGATGGCCGCGATGGTCAGGGCCACTCCGGCGCGGCCCTGTTTGGTCATCGCGTAGCCGTCGATCGTGGTGATGGCCGAGGCCGCCTCACCGGGGGTGTTCAGCAGGACGCTGGTGATCGTGCCGCCGTACGCGGTGCCGTAGAAAATCGCGGCCAGCATGATGATCGCGCTGGTCGGCTCCATGTTCAACGTGAGCGGAATGAGAAGCGCGACGCCCGCCACCGGACCGATACCGGGCAGCACACCGATCAATGTGCCGAGCAGACAGCCGATGAGGGCGAACAGCAGGTTCTGCGGGGAGAGCGCGGCGGCGAACCCGCCCAGGAGTTCGTTCACGACGTCCACGTCACACCCCCAGCCAGGTCAACGGCGGCACGGTGGCGTACGGCAGCGGCACCAGCAGGACGTCGTTGAAGAGGTGGAACGTGCCGACGCTGCCCACCACGGCGACGACGACCGACGTGAGCCACCGGCGCCGACCCATGACCCTCAGGTAGAAGAGCAGAAACAGCAGCATGCTGACCTGAAAGCCCAGGAAGTCCAGCACGACCGCGAGCACGACCAGCGAGGCGATGGTGACTGCCGGCCGCCGCCACGGGTAAGGCTCCCGGGCAGCGCCACCGCCGGCGGCACGGCGGGTCTGGACGAACCAGGCGACGCTCAACAGGACCAGGGCCAACGCCAGGACCAGCGGGAAGAAGCCGGGGCCGGGGCCGTGCGAGGCCCAGAGGCCCAGCGCGCGGGCCGAGACGACGACGTACAGGGCGATGGCGATCAGGACCGCCTGCGCCGCCCAGGCGCCGATCGGGCGTTCGTCGCGCTCCGCTTTCATGGCGGCTTCATCGCCGCTGTGCATATCCACTGACAGCTCCAGTTTCACTGTGTGAAACAGTGTTTCACGGATGTGACAAGGATGATGCAGGGTGCCGCAGAAGGCCGTCAAGACCTGGCGAACTTCAGTTCATGCGGGGGTCAGCGACGACGGGGCCGGCCGCGATCACGCGACCGGGTCGGATCAGTCGTCGATCGTGACGCTGGTGATCCAGGACGGCGGCTGTGGCGCATCCGTCCCGATCAGCCCCGCGATGACCCGGGTGGATTCCAGCGGCGCGGCCGGCCACGGGGTCAGCCCGTCGGTCAGCACCACCACGATGTGCGGTCGGTCGCGCAGCGCGGCCTCGATCCCGACCCGCATGTCGGTGCCGCCGCCCCCGGCCAGCCGCACCTCGCCGACGGTGTGCACTCGCCGTACGACGTGCACGGCGGCGTCACAGGAGAGCACGGTGACCCGGTTGCCGCCGACGCCGACCGCCCGGAGCACCCCCGATACCTCGGCAAGCGCGGCGGCGAGCTGCGCGTCGCCCATCGACCCCGACGTGTCCACCACGATGGCCACCCGGGGCACCGGTTGGCGCAGGCTGGGCAGCACCACCCGCCGCATGGCCGCAGCGCGCCGGGAGGGCCGCTGGTAGGTGTAGTCGACCGCGCCGATCGCCCAGGCCGCCGCCTCGCGTACCGCGCCGGTCAACGCCCGACGCCAGTCCACCCGGGGTTCGAGCACCTGGGCGGCCCAGCGTTCCCAGCCGGCCGCGACGGTGCCCCGGGCCCGGACGTGGGCGCGGACCGCGTGCGCGGTCTCCCGGCGGATCGCGCCCGCCTCCACCGCGCTGACGCCGCCCGAGCCGCCCTGCTCCCACGGCCGGTCGACGCCGTGCGCGCCGGACCCGCAGTCGTGCCCCCCGGCCGCGCAGTCGTGTTCCCCGGGCCCGCAGCCGTGCGCCCCGCCGCACACCCGCGCGGGCAGCAGCGGCAGGTACGCCTCGAACAGCAGACCGGCCGGCAGCCCGAAGGTCTTCGGCTCGATCCGGTCCGCTGGCAGCGGCAGCCGGTCGGCCAGCAGGTCGTCGTTGATCTCGCAGTCCTGCGCGACGTTGACCCGGTGGTGGTCGCGCCGCTGCCCGACGGGGAGCCGGTCGGCGCGACCGTGGTGGTCGCGGAGCAGGTGGGCCACCTCGTGGATCCACACCGCCGCGAGTTGGGCCACCGGCAGCCGGTCGACGAACCCCGGCGAGACGTAGCAGCGCCAGTGCCGGTCGACGCCCATGGTGGGCACGTGCGGGGACTCGACCACCGTGACGCTGTACAGCGCGGTGGCGAGGTAGGGCCGGTCCTGCGCCGCTCGGAACCGGGCCGCGAGCAGCTTGGTACGGTCCAGCCGGCCGCCGCCGGGGCTCATCCGGGCAGACGTCCGGAGAGCCGCAGCACGTCGGCGAAGGCGTGGATGGTCGGTGGCACCGGCCAGGAGGTGTCCCGCAGCGCCGCGAGGTCCATCGCGGCACGGGCCGCGACGTCCGGCACACCCGCCTCGACCGCCTTGCCCAGCACCACCCAGCCGGCCTCCCAGCGGGACCGGTCGACCTTCGCCTGCACCGCCGAGATCACCGCGGTGAGGAACGCCAACTGCCGGTCGCCCCGGTCAGGCAGCCGGAACGCCTCCGGGTCGGCGAGCACCCGCTCCGGATCGGGCAGGTCAAGGTTCTCCAGGTAGGTGACGAACTCCAGGCCCGCGCCGTCGCCCACCGCGCCGATCACGGCCAGCGCCAGCGCCTGCGCGTCGGTCCCGGCCGCGTGGTGGACGGTGAGCAGCCGCAGCACCATCTCCCATGTGCGCGGCGACGGCCAAGCGCCGCCGCGGGCCTCGGCGTCGGCGGGCAGGTGGTGGGTCAGCCCCGGCCGGGCGGTGAGGAAACCGGCGATCGCCCCGCGTGCCCGGGCCAGCGCCGTCGCGGTACGGCCGGGCCGGATCCCCGGCACGGTCACCGCCGGCCAGGTGCCGGCCAGGCCCCGCGCGACGGTGCGGGGGTCGTGTGTCCAGTGCAGGTGCACGAACCGGTTCGCCAGCGGCGGGGCCAGGTGCCAGCCGTCCGCCGCGCTGGTCGGCGGGTTCGCGGCCGCGACGATCCGCACCGATGGCGGCAGCGCGAGGCTGCCGACCCGCCGCTCCAGCACCACCCGCAGCAGCGCCGCCTGCACCGCCGGCGGCGCGGAGGAGAGCTCGTCGAAGAAGAGCAACCCCGAGCCGGTACGCGCCAGCCGGACCGCCCAGTCCGGCGGGGCCATCGGGACCCCGTCGGTGGCCGGGGAGTCCCCGACGATCGGCAGCCCCGCGAAGTCCGACGGCTCGTGCACACTGGCGATGACCGTCTCCAGCGGCAGGCCCAGCCCCTCGGCGAGCTGCTGGAGGGTGGCGGACTTGCCGATGCCCGGCTCGCCCCACAGCAGCACCGGCAGGTTCGCCGTCACCGCCAGGGCCAGCGCCTCGACCTTCGGGTCAGCGGCCGGCTCGGTCCGCCACTCGCGGGTCGCGGCGACGAGGTCGTCGGCGGCCGTGAGCGCTCCCGTCACCGCCGCACCCATTCGGTCAGCACGTCCCGGATCCGGAGCACCGGTTGCCCGTCCTCACTGTCGTCGTCGTACATGCCCGCCTTGCCATCGGCCAGGTCGAAGGGGGTGAGGTCGTCCCCGTCGGGGGCGTGCGGGTCGGCGCCGGCGGCCAACAGCGCGTGGACCAGTTCCGGGCTACCGCCGTCGCCGACGGCCACGTGCAGCGCGGTACGCCCCCGGCGATTCCCCGCCATGATCGGCACCCCGGCGTCGGCCAGCCGCCGGACCAGCGAGACGTCCCCCACCGCGCGCAGATGGTGCAGCAGTGTCCCACCCCGGCCGTCGCCCATCCTCGGGTCGAGCCCCGCGTCGAGCAGCGCGGTCATCGCCGTCGCTCCGCCGTGCTGGATCCGCAGCAGCACGTCGCGCCGCAGCGCGCGCAGGATCCGGGGTAGCCGGCCGTCGCCGCCCTGCCACGCCTGCACGGCGGCGAAGCAGCCCGCCGACCGTCCGCCCAGGGCACGCAGCAGCTCCTCCCCCGCGACCTCCTCGGAGGTGTGCGAGACCGGGTCGAGCCGGCCGTCGCCGTGTACGAGGGTGTGCCAGTCTCCGCCGCACCGCACACGTGCCTCCACCCGCAGGCCGCCCGCCTCCGGCGGGGCCGTGGCGGGCCGGCTCGCCGCTGCCCGGGATGCCCCCGGCTGGACCGCCTCCGGTCCGGCCGCCCGTGGCCGTACCGTCCCGGTCGCCAGTTGACCGTCCCCCGGCGGAACCTTGTCGTCCATCGTGGGCGCCGACACCGGGAACAGGGCCCGACGCACCAGGGGATGCAGCTCGGCGGGACCGAGCAGGCCGAGCCGCAGCAGGTCCAGGTCGACCGGTCGCTCATGGACCACGCCGGCGAAGCGAGAGCGGCGGTAACGTTCCTGGTCGTACCCGACGAACGCGGCGGCCACCGGGCCGCGCCGCTGCCGGCGTACCTCGGCCACCAGCCGTCCCCCGGACCAGATCATGACCTGGTCGACGCCGTAGCGGGTGTGAAGACGGGTCAGCTCGGCGCCCAGCCCGAGGGGCACCAGGCAGCCGCGCGCGACCTTCTTGACCTCAAGGTCGAGGTAGTAGCTCTCCGGGACCTCCGGATCGAGGTCGACGCCGGCCACCGCCCACGCCGCGATCGTCTCGCCGCCGGCAATCAGCCGGTCGAAGACCTCGGCCCGGCTCGCCGGATCGCCCGGGTCGACCACCGTCGCGTACGACTCGAACGGCCGCCGGGTGCCGTCGGGCGCGAAGCCGGGCAGCCGGACTGGGGAACCGTCGTACGCGCCGGCGAGGCCGTCGACATGCGCGGCGCTCCAGTACACCGGCGGCAGGTCCTGGGGTTGGTGGTTCTCGCCCAGTGCGGGGCGGACGGTCAGTCGCAGCCGCTGCGACCCGTCGACGGTCTTCGGCGTGTCCACCACCAGCGCGACGTCGTTCTTGCCGAACCGCTTGTCCCAGGTGGACAACACGAACCGCTGGTGGGTGGCCACGCCGGTACGGCCACCGAGCACGCGCGGCAGGTGCCAGCGGAGCAGGTCCGGGGCGAGCACCCCGAGATCCGCCTCGATGCGGCCGGCCCGGGCCCGGCCGTGCTCTCGGGCCACCTCGGTCAGGTCGAACGCCACGTCGATCCGAGCGGCGGCGCAGGCGGCCCGCCAGTCGCCGGCCTCCCGGGCCGCGGTGGACGCCTCGACCATCGCGGCCGGCACGGCGTACCGGCGGACGCGCTGCCAGGTGCGGATCTCGTCGATCACGGGCGAATTCACCGGTAGACGCTCGCAATCGCCCGGATGTCCTCGTGGGGCGGGGTGACCGGCCGCTCAGCGAGCAGCGCCGAGGCGCGACGACGCTGCCGGCGCGGCACGCCCCCGTTGATGCCCAGGTACTCCAGCGTCGGATGGCCCTCGACAGCCTCGACGAGCCGCCGCGCACCCCGGCCGCCGACCTCCGTACGCCGCAGGTCCAGCCGGCGCAGCCGGGCGGCGGGCAGCACGTCGGCGAGCACCGCCGCACCCTCGTCGCCGACCACGTTGCCGCGTGCCCCGAGAGCCCGCTCGGACGGCGGACGGGCCAGGTCCAGTGCCCGCCAGGCACCCAGGTGAGGGGCCAACGCCGTCACCCCGACCGGGGTGATCCCGTTACCGCCCAGCCCGATCGTCACCGCCACCCCGTCGAGCAGTTCGGCGAGGGCGGCGGCGCCGGCGTCCCCGAGGTGGTTCGCCGCCAGGTAGACCTCCCGGACCCCGGCGTCCCGGACCAGCCTGCCGAGCACCGGCACGGCGTCCGGGCCGAAGCCGTTGCCGCCGAGGAAGAGCCGCTGCACCGGCTGCTCGCGCACGGTCAGCGCCTCGGCGAGCGCGGCTAGCCCGCGCACGCTCATCCCGACGTTGACCAGGTCGAGCGTACGGATGGCGGAGTTCACCGCGAGCGCGGCGGCGAGCCGCCGGACCCCCTCGTCGCCGACCGGGTTGCGCTTGAGCCACAGCGCCCGCACCGTGTCGTCACCGGCCAGCCGGGCGGCGAGCGCGTCGACCCCGGCCGGGTCGATCCGGTTGCAGCCCAGGTAGAGCGTCTGGAGGTGGTGCCCCGGGCGCAGCGCCTCGGCGACCGCCCGGGCACCGTCGGCACCGAGGCCGTTGGTGCCCAGCAGCAGGTGCCGCACCAGCGGCGAGTCGACCGCGGCGGCCACGATCCGGGCGGTCTGCACCGGACCGACGCCCTGCTTGCACAGGTCGAGCCGGCCGTCCGGCTGCACCGTCCCGCGCGGGAACTCCTCGGGCGCGACGACGACGTCCGGCACCGCGAGGCGGACCAGCAACGGGTCGAAGTCGCCCGGCTGGGCCAGACCGGCGTCGGGATCGGTGATGGCCGGGCAGCGCACCGGCGTCGGGTCGGTCACCAGGGCACGCTCCGGTAGTCCTTGAGGAACTGGCCGCTCACCGGGGCGCCGCGCACGCCCCGCACGATCGGGTCGTAGACGCGGGCGGCCCCGTCCACCACGTCGAGCGGGGGCCGGAAGCCGAGGTCCCGCTGGGCGGTCTTGCCCGGGTGCGGACGCTCGTCGGTGACCCAGCCGGTGTCCACACTGTTCATGTGGATGCCGCTGGTCAGGTAGTCGACGGCGACCGTGCGGACCAGCATGTTCAGCGCGGCCTTAGCCATGTTGGTGTGCGGGTGGCGGGTCGTCTTGCCGGAGCGGGAGTAGCTGCCCTCCATCGCGGAGACCTGCACGACGTGCCGCTGCGGGTGGACACTGGCCGCCATCAGCGGGCGTAGCCGGGAGGTGAGCAGGAACGGCGCGAAGGCGTTGACCACGTGCACCTGCAACCACTCGTGCGGGCTCACGTCGGCGTCGCTGAGCACCCACGAGTTGACCTCGCGCAGGTCGAGCGGCTGGCCCGTCTCGTCGACCTGCCCGGCGGGGAAGAACGTGTCCAGCCCGACGGGCAGGCTCCCCGCCGTCGGGGTGGCCGGGGCGGCGCCGATCGCGATCCGCGCGGCCGGCCCGGCCAGTGCCACGGACTCGGCCGCCCGGACCTCCCGGTGGTACGCCGCCGGCCGGTAGAGCGTCTGGGCGGCGTTGTTGACCAGGATGTCCAGCCCGGCGAAGCGCCGACCGACCAGAGCCACGAAGTCGAGCGTGCCGGCCAGGTCGAGCAGGTCCAGCCCGTGCACGTAAAGCCGGTCGGCCCAGTCGTCCGCGTCGGGCAGGGCGGCGAAGCGGCGGGCGGCGTCGCGGGGGAATCGGGTCGTCACGATGACCTCGGCGCCGTCGCGGAGCAGCTTGAGCGCGGTGTGGAAGCCGATCTTCACCCGGCCGCCGGTCACCACGGCGGTGCGTCCGGTCAGGTCGCAGCGGGCGTGCCGCCGCTCGCGGTTCTCCGCCGCGCACGACGGGCACATCATGTGGTAGTCCACGTCGACCTGCCGGTAGGGCAGCTTGCACACATAGCAGCGCCGCTCTCGGCGCAGCGCCCTGGGCCCGGCCAGCCCGGCGGCGTCCGGATCCGCGCCCTCTCGGCCTGGGCCCTCCTGGTCTACGCCGTCCCGGTCCGCACCGGCCCGGTCGGCTATGGCGGGCTGGTCGGTGACGGGCGGGACGGGATCGGGGATCTCGGTGTGGAAACGGGTGGCGCCAGCCAGCAAGGCGCGGTCGGCCGACCGGGTAGCGGCGTCCCGGCGGGCCTTGGCGCGCTTCTTCACTCCCCGGTGGGCGACGACGACCGCCCGCTCCAGTTCCTGCCGGGTCCCCTCGTCCAGGTCGGCATCATCGAGGCGGGCCAGGACGGCCAGGCAGGCCGCCAGCTCGGCACGCTCGACGGACATGCTGCTCCTTCGGGAAGGGTGGGGGCGAGACCGACCGGATTCGAACCGGCGTCCTCCAGCTTGCCGTCAAGGCGCGTCGACCTCTGCGCTACGGCCTCGCCGCGCGGCAGCATACCGAAGGCCACCGACAGCCAGCCCCACTACCGTCGCGTCAGCTTCCGCGCGGTGGCGAGCAGACCGGCGGCGGTATGACCCTGCACGTCCACCACGTCCGGATCGGCGCCGGCCGCGAGCAGGGCCGACATCACCTCGGTGGCCAGCGCGACCGCAGCGGCGTGCAGCGGGGTGCGTCCGTCCCTGTCGCGTCCGTTGACGTCGAGACCGGCGGCGGTGAGTGCTGGCAGCATCCGCACGTGGTCCAGGTGGGACAGCCAGTGCATCAGGGTGCTGCCCGTGCTGTCGCGCAATCCGGGGTCCAAGCCGTCGGCGAGCAGGGCGAGCAGACCGTCGGTGTCGCCGTGCAACGCGCGGGCGAAGATGTCCTGCCGAACCTTGCGGAGCTCCTTCGGCAGGGGTTTCGCACCGGTGCGCCAGGCCCGCACCGCCGCCGCGCAGCCGACGAGCGGTCCGCCCAGCCCGGCGAGCACGAACTCGCGACGCAGTTCCTCGTCGCTGTGCTGTGGAGTGGCGAGGCGACCGTCGATGATCCGGACGAGGTGCCAGTCCGGCCCGCACCGGACCCGGATCGGCGGGTGTGGTGCGGCTTCAGGCGCCTGCCACCTCTGGGCCCGCCCCGGGAACAGCGCCTCGTGCACCAGCGGGTGCAGGTCGTCCGGAGTCAGGGCGCCCCAGCCCAGCAGTGCCACGTCGGCCGGTGCCGGGACCCCGAAGGCGCACGGCCCGGCGGCCGGCTCGTTCCACGCCGCCGCGCGGACGGTCAGTCGGTCTCCGGCGGCGAACTCGACGGCGAGCCTGCGATCCGCGCTGAACTGCGTCATCACCGCGTATCGGTGGGCGAGCCGTCGGGTCTCGTCGACAAGCACGGGTAACGCCGGCGCATGGGCGACGAGCCGGGCCTCGAACCAGGGCCCGCGCTGCCAGACCTCGTCCGGGTCGACGGCGACCCCGGCCGCGTCGTACGCCGCCACCGGTTGTCGGGCCGCCAGCAGCGCGGCCACGCGCTCCACCTCGGCGGCGCGGTCACCGGCATGATCCGATGTGGCCGTGTCGCCCTGCGGGTACGAGCAGCCGGCGAGCGAGTGCCAGGGGAGCCGGACGGCCGAGGCGCCGTACGCCCAACGGCGGGCGGCGACCTCGTCCGCGTCCCAGCACCAGCCGGGCAGGTCGTACCACCAGCTCGGCAGGCGCCCGCTGTCGGTGACCCGCAGCCCGACCCGTTGGGGCGCGCGCTCGGTGAGCGGAAGCGTCGCCACCAGCAGCGGGACACCCGGACCGAGCCTCCCCGTGTCCGTCGGGAACGGGCCACGCAGCCGGGAGAGCACGACGGTGGCCCTCGGCACCAGGGTCAGGGAGTCGGTGCGGGGCAGGAAGCGACGCAGCAGGTCCGGCGCGAGGCCGCGCAGTTCGCCCTCGATCCGGGCAGCCTCGTCGGTGCCGTACCGGGAGGTCACGTCCCGCAGGTCGACGTGTGCGTCGACCAGCGCCGCGGCGCACGCGCCGCGCCAGTCACCAGCCCGGCGACGGGCGGTGACGGCGGCAACCATGGCCGGCGGCGAGGCGTACCTGAGCAACCGCAACTGTCGGTCCCGCTCGCGTCGGCGCTCCATCTCGGCGTCCCCGTTCCCGTCGGGAGCGGCCCGGCCGGAATCGAACCGGCGTCCTCCCGATTAGCAGTCGGGCGCGACGACCTCTGCGCTACGAGCCGCTCGCCGGAAAAGTTTAGGCGGCGGGCCGGCCGGAATCGAACCGGCGTCCTCCTGGTTTTGGAGACCAGGCGCGACGACCTCTGCGCTACGGCCCACACGGATCGGGCGGAGGGGCGCCCGGGCGGCGGATGGACCGGAATCGAACCGGCGTCCTCCGGCCTTGATGGGCCAGCGCGACGACCTCTGCGCTACCACCCGCCGGGAGCGAGTGTAGGGCACCTGCCGAGGTGGGTTCGCTGTACGACGGGAACGCGTTTCAGGCCGACCACATGGGCCAGACGGTCGACGGGCCGCCGGGACGTGCGTCCCGGCGGCCCGTCGTGGTCAGTCGTGGTCAGCCGTTGTTGTCGATCAGGCTGGCGATCTCGTTGTAGATCAGGTGCGCCTTCGCCCCCTGGTTCGACGGGCAACCGCCGAGGTGGTGCAGGGCGATCACCCGGTGACTGCTGTCCAGCACCGGCGAGCCCGAGTTGCCGCCGGAGGTGTCACAGCTGTAGCTGATGTTCCAGGTGTTGTAGTTGGCGTTCTTGACGGTGCACGTCACGCCGTTCTGGGTGTCCTCGTAGATCGACAGTCGCTTCGGGCTGCCGTCGCCATGCCCCGGGATGTACATCCGGGTGCCGGTCGTGGTGGCGGTCGTCCTCAGGTACAGCGTGCCGAAGCCCTGGATGCTGGTGAAGTTGTTCACCGAGTACAGGGCGTAGTCCAGTTCGCCGGAGCCGCCGCTACTCACCTTGTAGAGGGTCGCTCCGCTCACCTTGGTGCCGGCGCCGGGGTTCGCGCCGCCGCAGGTGGCGCACTGGTAGTTGAACTGCATCTCACTGCCGCTGACGGCGGACTGCGTCGAGAAGCAGTGCTTGTTGGTCAGCATGCGGTTGGTGTTGCCGACCCGCCAGGTGGTGCACATCCCGCCGCCGCTGATCAGCAGCCGCGCCACCGCCCTGCCGCGGGCGTACTCGTTGGGGTGGCTGGCCTGGTAGCAGACCACGTCGCGGCGCGCGTCGGTGCTGCAGACGGACTGCGTGGAGAAGTTGTGCTGCTTGATCTCGGTGGGGTCGTAGCCGCGCCAGAACCGGTCGATGGTCGCGGCGGTGCCACGGGTGGACCGGCTGCTGTGCAGCGTCACCACCGCGGTGTCACCCTCCACCGACATCGCCCAGAAGCCCGGCTGCCCGTCGGTGGTGTAGTCCGAGCCGGTCGCCCGGTTCAGGTCGCGGTCGTACCGGTAGCTCTCCCGGCCGTCGGGGCTCGACACGGTCACGTAGTCGCCGTGGGCCAGTCGCAGTGAGCTGAAGTGCACCTTGACGTACGACGCGCCGGGATGCCGAATGACCTGTGTCCGGCCGTCCCGGGCATAGGACAGCGAGCCGTCGACGGTGCGGAGTTCGCCGACCGTGGTGACGCCCTCGGCCGAGAACTGATCCGATTCGGGCGCTCGCGCGGAGTGTGGTGCCAGAGGTTGGACCGAGTACGCCTCGGCGGCCGGTACCGACAGCACACTCAGCCCGAGTGTGCAGGCGCCGAGCGCGACCGCCGCCGTTCGCAGGCGGCGCAGAGTGTGTTTCATCGTCGCTCCTCCCAGGACCAGCATCCAGACATGCTTTCGGTCTTCATACACGTCGAGGAGAAATATGTAAATACATCGATGCATTGGGTCCTGGTTCGCCGTGACATCCAGCAGGCTGTCGCGAATTCCGCTGTCGGGTGACGCCGCAACCGCCTAACGTCGCCGCATGGCCAGGAGTCGCGAGCGGAGGATCCACGTCGACGGCGTCGACTATCGATGGATGGTCCGGCACGTCGACCCCGGTCACGTCGTCGTCAGGGTCTGGCACACCACGACCGGACGGGGCACCCCGTTGGAGGTCCGGGTGGCCTACGACGACCCGTGGCTCAACTACGGACCGATCATCACCACGCCCTCGGAGCAGGCGGCCGAGGTGTTCGCCCTGACCCCGGTCACGCCGCAGCTGGTCGCGGACCTGATCCGGGCGGCACTGACCGCAGGCTGGCAGGCCGAAGACGACGGCGGGCCGCGGCGCTTCACGCTCACCCGGGACCGCGAGCGGCTCGAGCCCGTCTCCGGGCGACCACCCCACTGACCGACCGGCCCGGGTCGCGATCACCTGGCAGGCGGGCCACCGTCCGCAGGCTGTCCGTGACCGTGCCGGTCCGCCCGGCGGTCGACGCCGCTGGGCCCGGGCGGGCGGCGGAGGTCGCCGCCCGCCCGGGCCACCGGGCTCACCGCACGAGCCGGTACAGCTCCCCGCCCCGGGCGTAGTACATGACGCCGGACGCGTCCATCGTCCAGACGTCACTGATGCCGCTGGCCAGCTTCTGCACCGAGAGCGTCTCGGGATCGACGCAGGCGACGGTGGTCCGGAAGTTGCCACACACCGCGCCGTCCGGCGCGACCGCCAGGTGGTCACTGCGCCAGACGTGGGAGACGTTCCTCCAGTCGAACGGCTCCACCTCGACGGTCCGGACCACGCTCCGGCTCACCGGGTCGAACTCGAAGAGCGTACCGACCGTGGCCCCCCAGATCCGGCCGTCCGGCGCCACGATCAGTTGGGTGATCGCCTTGGCACCCGGAATGGCGGTGCCCTCCCAGACCTTCGTCGCGGTCGCCGGGTCCCAGAGGAAGAGCTTCGCCTCCGTCTGGGTCGGCGCGATGCCGAGCCCGCCCCAGATGCCGGTGCCGCCGAGCACGAGGTTCCCGACGGTCGTCAGGGCGGTGACGCTCTGCTCCGGTACGACGTTCCGGTGCACCTCCTTCGCCCCGGTGGCCGGGTCCACGAGCGCCAGCGCTCCACCGAGCTGGCCGTACTCGGGGATGGTGCCGAAGGCGACCCGGTTGCCGACGCCGGTGATGGCGAACGGCCGGTCCTGGTGGTCGGCACCGAGTGAGGCGAACTGCCGGGGGTTGGTGCCACGCACGATCGGCCTGGCCGGGTCGATCTCGAGCAGGTTCGCGCCCGGGTACACGCCGGCGTAGATCCTGTTCTGGTAGGAGTACAGCCCCTCGGCCTGGCCCAGCGCCCCGGCGTTCTCGTTGAACGTGCCGGTCGCCGGGTCGTAGGAGGTGATGCCGCCGCTCGGGTAGGCGCTGGACCAGATCTTGCCGTCCGGGCCGGCCGCCACCGTCTGTAGTTGGGCGGGGTGTCCCTTGACCCCGGCGGAGACGACCTTCTTGGCGCCACTCTGCGGGTTGTAGTAGGACAGGTTGCCGCCCAGGCTGATCGTGACGAGCGTCCTGCCCGGCCACTCCGGGTCGTCCAGGTGCGTCCAGCCGAATCCACGGGAGGTGCCGAATCCGGTGAAGCTGGTCGGGGTCAGCGTCCGGGTGTGCAGGTTGTAGGCCATCAGCCGGCCCGTCGACGTCGAGCTGAAGTAGACGTTCTTCTTCGCGTCCGGCGGGGAGAAGTCCAGGCCCGAGGCGGTACCCAGTTCGGCGATCCACTGGCCGGCCTTCAGGTCGTGCACCAGCACCCGGTTGCTGTTGGCGAGCCGGGCGAAGAGCGTGTGCTGGTGGACGTCGAGGTCGTAGACGAACTGCTCCGTGCGGTACTGCTCGGGCAGCGGGATCTCCCGCCGCTCACCGGACTCGACGTCGACCTCCACGAGCCGGGCCACCGTGCCCAGACCGACGTAGATCTTGCCGTTGGCGACGGCGACGCTACGGGCGTACTGCTCGCCCGGCCAGATCTGCCCGTAGTCCCGGACGGCGCCGGTGCCATGGTGGAACGAGTAGACCTTGCCGGTGGGGAAGGTGCCGACGAAGACCCGCTCCCCGTCGTTCGCCAGGCGCCACGCGGTGGTCTCACCCGGTACCGGCGAGCCCAGGTCCTCCACGTGGTCGGCGCCGGGTCGGTAGCGGAACAACTTGCTGTCGGCGCCAATGTAGGCGGTGCCGTCCGGGGTGACGGTGCCACCCCACGAACCGCCGGCGCCAGGTAGGGGCAGGGTCCGGACCACGGTCGCGGTGCGGGTGTCGATGACGTTGAGTGCGCCGGTGGTTCCGCGCGCCACCGCGTACGCGTAGTCGCCGGCGGACGTGGAGCCGAAGGTCGCGCCGTAGATCGCCAGGTTGTGATGTGGCACGCCGACCAGGGTCTCGGTCGGCGTGGCGGCCACCGCCGGGAGACCCGACACGGCGGTGCCGGCGACGAGGGTCGCCAGGACGGCGACCGACGCCAGGCGGCGGCGCTGCTGGATAGGCATAGGCATCCCTTCCGTGATTACGGCCATCACCGTAAAGCTCGGAACATTGAAGGTCAACCACTAACAGCAGCATGAAGGGCTACTGGGCAGCCGTCGACTTCGAGGTGCAGCCCAACCAGCCAGTTACGGTCTGACCGATATCCACACACTCGCGCCACAAACTGCGGCCTCGGTAGGGACGGTCACTGGTGTCAGCCCGCCCCGGCCACCGGGGCCGAAAACGCGCGGCGCCGCGACCGTCCATCCGGTCGCGGCACCGCGTCGAGAGAGAACTCAGGCTGCCTGCGCCCCGAGCTGCCCGTCCTCCAGGACGTAGGACGCGCCCCGGCGCACCGGCGAGCCGGCGTCGACGATGTCGTCGACGAACCAGAGGTCGGCGGTCCACAGCTCCGGCGTCACGGTGCAGGACAGGTAGCCGCGCTGACGCCCGTTGCAGTACCGGACCTGCGGGTTCTCCGGCAGCGCCGCCTCGAAGAGGTCGTTGTTGCCCTTCTCGCTGGTGGGCACCGAGCCGTTTAACACCCGATCACAGCCGGTCGATTCGACGTTTTCACTGGTAGCAGGCATGTCTGCCGGCAAACGGCCGGTCCGGCCACACCACTGTCGGCCACAGTGGACACCGGGCGTGCCGCTGGCCGAGAATGCTCGGGCTTGTGGAGGTGTATGCCCGAGATGTTGCATCAAGTCGAGAGGATCACCATGCGTCGCAGCACCGTACGACTTGGTTTGGCGGGTGGGGTGACGGCGGCCTGTCTCGCCGTATCGTCGCTGGCCGCGGCCGCACCGAACGGCCCCGACGGCCGGCCGCTCGCGGACGCGCCCGGCGGGTCGTCGCTGGCGCAGGTGCCCGGTGGGCTGCCGCTCGGGCCGGCGGCTCTGGCCGAGACCCGCACCACCCGCCAGCTCGCCGCCGGCGTCACCCACGTCGCGATCGAGCGCGGGGCGCCCTCCGCCGACGACTTCTGGACCGTCACCGTCGGTACCGCGACGACCGAGGCCGAGGCGGTCGCGCTGGAGCAGCGGGCCCGAGCCGCCGGCTACGAACCGAGGCGCGACCCGGCCGCCGGGCCGTCGCCGGTCGGTCCGGGCGACCGTCCGCTCGGTTGGATGGTCCGGGTGGGGCGCGCTGCGGACCAGCCGGCAGCGCAGGCGATCGCGGCCGACCTCCAGGCGAAGGGGGTGGGCGGCAGCGTCCAGTTCACCGGCGAGGACGGCCACCCGACGACCGGACCGTGGTCGGTCGACGTGCTGGTCGTCGACCCGCGCCAGTTCCGGGGGCGACTCGGCTCGGAGCTGGCCACGCAGATCGTCCCGGGTCGGGAGACGACCAGTTCGATCGCGCAGCGTACGGGGGCACTCGCCGCCGTCAACGGCGGCTTCTTCGTCATCTCCCCGACCGGCACGGGTCAGCCTGGCCCCGGGCTGGCCGGCACCGACGGCGACCTCGCGGGGATCTCGGTCGTCGACGGCGACCTGGTGTCGGAAGCCGTCAACGACCGGCCGGCGCTGGTCGTCCCGACCGACTCCGGCACGGGTGCCACGGTACGTAGGCTGGCGACCCGCCTGTCGGTGCGGGCTGGGCGTGTCCAGCACGAGGTGACCGGCCTCAACCGCAGGCCGGGGCTCATCGTGAACTGCGGCGGAGTCGGCGCGGCGTACCCGTTCACGCGTCCGGCCCACGACTACACCTGCGGCAACGACAACGAGCTGGTCGCGATCACGCCCGTCTTCGGCCCGGCCGCCCCGGAGGGCGAGGGCTACCAGGTGACGCTGGACGCCGACGGCACCGTGGTCGCCGTACGGGAGCGTCTCGGTGGACCGGTGCCGGCCGACGGCAGCCTGCTCCAGGGCACCGGCACGGGCGGGCAGTGGCTGCGCGAGCACGCCCGGCCGGGCCAGCGGCTCGCCGTACACGACACCGTCCTCGACGCCGAGCGCGGTACGCCGGTACCGCTCACCGCGGGCACCTCGGTCGTCAACGGCGGTCCGCTGCTGCTGCGCGACGGTCAGGTCGCGCTCGACCCGGTCCGGGACGGTTTCAGCCCCGAGGACATCGGGGCGGCCGACCGTGGGTCGTTCTACAACGGCTGGTACCTGCGGCGTAACCCGCGTACCGCCGCCGGGGTCACCGCGGATGGTCGGATCATCCTGCTCACCGTCGACGGCCGCCGTCCGGGACACAGCGTGGGTCTCAGCCTCCCCGAGGTGGCACAGGTGATGCGGAGCCTCGGTGCCGTGGACGCGCTCAACCTCGACGGCGGCGGCTCCACCGCCATGGTGGTCGACGGCGTGCTACAGGGCGTGCCCAGCGACAGCACCGGCGAACGGCCGGACGGGGACGCGATCGTCGTCCTGCCGCAGCGGCGTTCCTGACGTCGCTCCCCCGTCTTCGTACGAGAAAGGTGCGGCGTCGGCCTCGGCAGGCCGACGCCGCACGGCGCTCAGAACGGCCACTGGTCGCGGGACCCGGCCTCGATGAGCGGGATCATCGCGAACGCGGCGTCGGAGAGACCACCGAACGTGTGCCGGTTCCCGACGGTCGGCGCGTGCCCGATCCGGTATCCCGCCAGGTTCCAGGTGTACACCGGAACCTGCGCGGGCACTGCGGCCGCCACGTCCGCCGACCCGTGCCAGTGCGCCTGCTCGTCGGTGAGGATGACCACCCGGTCGTGCCCGTCGTAGTGGTTCCGGACCGCCTTCTCGGTCTCGGTCCCACCGCCGTAGAAGTAGCCACCGTCCTTGAACCGGCGCACGCCCGCCAGCACCGACTCCCCCGCCACCGCCGGGAACACCCGGGTGGCGTTGGAGAACGACACCACCGTCGCGTGCTGCGCGCGGGCGGCCAGCGCGAGGCCGAACACGGTGGCCGCGTCCCAGCAGCGCAACGTCCCGTCCTTGCTGAACGCGCTGTTCATCGACCCGGACGTGTCGATCAGGACCAGCGTCCGACCGTCCAGCGCCGGCACGTTGGCCAGCGCGTGCTGCAACGCCTTCTCCAGCGGGTACCCCCACCGCAGGCTCGGCGCCGCGTTGTACGCCGACAGGAAACGCATCGGCAGTACGCGCGACCGCGCGACCTCGCCCGGGTCGGACAGCTTCGCCGCCACCTGCTCGGCGACGGCGTCGCTGACCCCGGCCTGGTCGAAGTTGCGCAGGTTACGCAGCAACGCCAGGTAGCCCATGGTCGGGATGATCGCCTCCCACGCCGCCGCGTCCATGATGGTCTGCCGCCAGCCGGCGAGGGCCTCCCACGTCATGCCGGCCGCGCCGAGCACCGCCGGGTCGGTGACCTCCCGACGCCGCTCGACCGGCAACGCCATCAGCTCGGCCCGCGCCGCCAACATCCGCAGCGACTCCGGTAGCGGGTTGTCGCGCTGGTGGCGCCGGTCCAAGGCGTGCCGGAACAGCTCGCCCTGCCGCTCGTCTTTCGCCTTCGGGTGGGTCAGGTCGACGACGTCACCGAACCGCACCGCACTGCGCTCGGAGTCGTACTTGAGCAGGCTGCGCTCGTGGTACAGCCGCACCACGGCGTCCGCGATGCCCCGCTTGACCGGCTTCGGCAGCGCCCGGCTGTGCCGTCCCAGCCAGTACGCCAGCGCTTCGCCCGGCTCGTCGGCACGCTGCAACGCGGCGTCCACGGTCGACCGGGAACCCGGCACGCCCGCCGCGACCTGCGCACGGGCACCTTCCAGGGCCGCCACGACCGACGCCGAACGCAGCAGCGCGCCGGTCCGCAGCCACGGCACGAACCGGCCGAACCACTCGGGGTCGGCGACCGCGACAGTGGCGATCAGCTCACGGAAACGGGCGTCCCGCGCCGCGGCGCCCTCGTAGAAGGTGTCCTCGCCGACCATGTTCGACACGGCCAGCAGGAACAGCTCGGCACGCGGCTCACGGGCGAAGCCCGGTGCGCCCTCGGCGGTCACGATCGTGTCGGCCTCGGGCCGATTCCGCCGAAGCGTGAAGTTGAACTTGGCCATCACGTCCCCCCATGTCAGTCGAAGACGGGAGAACGCCACCACACCGCATACCCGAGATCAGAAGTCGACGACGGACTAGTCCGCTGCTCTGTCCGCTTGAGCTATCAGCCCGAAGGCTTCGGGGGACTCGAACCCCCAACCTGCGGATCCGGGAAGTAACCGTTGCCTGCGCACCGGGTATGCGGTGTGGTCGCGCCTCCCGAGTTCAGAATCCGGTGACGGACGGACTCTTCACCGGGGTCGTGGACCCCTCCAAGATGTAACCGTCACCTTCGCACCGGGAAGTGCGGGTCCGACGTTAGTGGCGGCCACAGTGGCCGGGCAACGGAGTTTGTCGTCCTGTGATCATGGACGAGAACAACAGTCACGCCGCATGCCCGAGATCAGAAGTCGACGACGGAGAGTCTATTGCTCTGCCACTGAGCTACCAGCCAGCACAGGCTGGAGGGGATTCGAACCCCCGACCCATAGATTACGAAGTATCCGTCGTCTGCGCACCGGGCATGCGGCGTGAGAACTTCCCGAGGTCACCAACGGCGACGGTATTTCGTAAGAGGAAGGAACCGTCACCTTCGCACCGGGAAGCGCGGCAACAGCCTACGCACGACGATCTTGAGTGGCAACACGATTCCGGATCGGGCGACGGGGCCAGCCCGCTCAGGTCGAGGAGGGCCGGCCCAGCCTCCGTCACTCGTACCGGTGGAAGGTCCCGGCGTGCAGGGCGGCGACGTCCCCGGCACTGAGCGCGACCCCGTAGAGCCGGAAGTCGCCGACCGCGCCGTGCAGCCACGGGTGCTTGACGTTCTGCGAGCGACCCAGGAAGTTCTGCTGCGTGGCGCCGAGCAGCAGCGGGGACATCACCATCTGCTCATTGATCCCCACCTGCTCGCCGTCGAGGTACAGCCGGGCCACGCCCGGCGCCACCGTGACGGCCACGTGGGTCCACACCCCGGTCGGCAGTGGCCGGTCCGCGTCGACGAAGTCCTCGGTCTCCATACCGCCCAGCTTCATGGCGAACCGTGCCGTCCCACGACCGGTGCGCGACGTCAGGAACATGTACGTCTGGGCGTTCGACCCGAGGTCGAAGACGCGGGCGGAGTTGGCGACGGACTCCAGGCGGGTCCACACGGACACGGTCAGTTCGGTCAGGTTGGTGGGCAGTCCTGCGGGAAGGACGACGTGCCCGCCCTGCCCGTCGAGCGCCACCGCGCCACCGCCGTCCCGACCGACGAACGAGGCCCCGCCCGCGAGCGCCGCGTCGGCCCAACGTCCGGTGGAGTCGACCAGCCCCGCGCTGTCGTCGAACGCGTAGCGGGCCACCAGCTTGGGCGCCGGCCGTCCGGGACGCACGGCCCAGTAGACGTTGTAGTGCTCGTGGTGCACGTCCAGGAACGGGCTCAGCCGCACCCGCCGCCCGTCGGCGAGGACCGTGAAGTCCGCCGTGCCGGCCACGCGCGTCAGCGAGGACGGTTCGATCGTCGGAAGGGTGGCGGGCGGGGTGTCGCCGTACCGCCCGGCGAGCACCAGCGGACCGTACGTCAGGGCGTGCACCGCCGGATTGTCGGGAGCCGGCCGCCACACCGTGGCCATCGGCAGCGACAGCTCCACGATGTCGCCGGCCGCCCAGGTGCGGCGGACCGCCACGTACGCGCCCGGTCGACAGACCACCCCGACGGAGCGGCCGTTCACCCGGAGCTTGGCGGGCTGCCCGGTGCGCTCGACCCATCCCGGGACGCGGACCCGGATCTCGGCGTCGCCGCCCCGGTCCACGGTGAGCCGCACCGTGGGGTCGTACGGGTAATCGGTCTGCATCCGCAGTCGCAGCCCCTGCTCGCGCCAGTCCAGTTCGGACGGCACGAACAGGTTCACCCAGAGCACGTCGCCACGGGTGAAGTAGACGCTGTCGGCGAACTTGACCTGCGTCTCCAGCGCGGTGCCGTGGTCGCAGGAGAAGTTGTCGTAGTCGCTGCTGTAGGTCCCCGGGTCGGAGACCAATCCGCCCTTGCCCTGGCGGCTGGCGGAGTTGGACAGGCCGGTGTAGTACGTGACGAACCCGTGCGCGGAGTCCGGGTCCTGCTCGCCGAGCATCTGGTTGAGCAGCGTCCACTCGTAGTAGTCCATGTACGCCGCGCGATCCGGGTCGTTGCGGAAGAGCTGCCGGGTGAGCTTGAGCATGTTGTAGCTGTTGCAGTTCTCGCAGGTGTTCTCGCCCAGTTGGCTCACGATCTGGCCGGGCGGGCCGAAGAACTCGGCGTTGCTGTTCCCGCCGATGACGTACGTGTGGTGCTGCACGACCTGGTCCCAGAAGTAGGTCGCGATGGTGCGGTAGCGCTCCTCGCCGGTCGCCTCCCACTGCGCCGCGGCACCCACCACCTTGGCGATGTCCGTGTTCGCGTGCCGCCCGGCGAGGGTGTTCCGGCGCTCGGCGAGCGGCCCGAAGATCTCGTCGTGGTCGAACCGGGCGGCGAGTTCCAGGTGCCGCTCGTCCCGGGTGACGAACCACAGGTTCGCCAGCACCTCGTTCATGCCGCCGAACTCCGTGTGCAGGACCTTCTGCAGGGCTTCCCGGGACAGCCGTGACGTCCGGGTGTCCACCCAGTCCACCATGCCGAGCAGGACCGTGAGGGCCTGCGCGTTGCCGAGCAGGACGTGCTGGTCCAGCAGCCCGGCCATGATCTTGTGGATCGTGTAGTACGGCGCCCACACGTTCTTGCCGGCCTCGATGTCGTCGAACGCCGTCTCAGGGAAGGCGGACAGGTAGCCGGGGGTGGAGCCGGTCTTGGCCGCCGCGACCTGGCACTCCGCGAGGGCGGCCACCAGTCGCGCGCCCTTCGCCGCCAGCTCTGCGTCGCCGGTGTTGGCGGCGGCCAGGGCGAGGCCGCTGAGCAGATGGCCGGTGGTGTGCCCGCGCAGTTGTACGTTCGGCGCCTCCCAGCCGCCGCACGGCTGTGCGGTGCTGGGCAGGCCGACGGTGAGTCGGAACGTGTGCAGCAGCCGGTCCAGGTCGACGACCCGCAGGTACGCGGTGGTCCGCCGCATGTTGGCCAGGAACCTGCTCTCCAGGAGCTGGACCCGGTCGAGGGGCAGGGACGCCAGCGGCGGCGCCCCGGCACCGGCTGTTCCGGCTGTTGTGGTGGCGTACGCCGGCAGCCCGCCGAGCCCCACCGCCAGGCCGGCGCCGAGGAGACCACCGAGGAGTCCCCGCCTACCCAGTCTCACGTGGTCGTTCATTGTCGTGTCCCGCTTTCCGTCGCGTACGCCGGATGCCGCAGGACGATGGCCCGAGCAGCCCCGACGTCAGGGGGTGACTGTGTTCGTCGGTGCGGCGGGTTCGGGCAGCGTCGCGCGACGCTGCCCGAACCCGCCCTGGGTCAGAGCCGTACCTGGGTCGTGCCCGCCGGCACCTGAACGGTGCGGGGCTTTCCACCGCCCTCGGGGAAGACCTTGACGGTGGCCTCGCCGTCCGACTTGACAGTGAAGGTCGCCGTGCCGTCCGCGACCACGAAGTCCCGGACGACGACCCGCGCCCCCTGCGCCATGAACAGCGGGCGGCCGTCCTGGTGGACCACCGTCGACTTGGGGCCGGCCACCACCTTGTAGCGGTGCCCGTGCAGCGGCACCTCGTTGACCGAGTTGGTGCCCGGCAGGCCCAACGTCCCGAAGCGCATGCCCCGGGGGTCACCCCACGGCTCGTCGGCGATCAGCTCCTGGGTGCCCATCAGCGGCATCAGGTTCGACCAGCTGTAGGTACGCCACGCGGTGTCGGTGGCCGCGCCGTTGACCACCTGGCCGGGCTCGGCGTCCCAGTACTCGGGGAACCAGCCCATCTCCTCCCAGGTGGACAACCACAGGTCACTGCTCTTGGTGGCCAGCTCCGCGGCCGGCTTGTCGAAGCCGTACCGCTTCAGGCCGTCGTAGACCGTGGCGTTCATCGGCGGCCACACGGCCCCCTTCCACTCCTCGCACGCGTCCTCGTCGTTGTAGCGCTGGAAGTAGCGGTACGGCGGGGCGACCTCGTGGGTCCGCCCGGCGGAGCAGAACGCCGGGTCGTTGCGCGCCACGCTCGGGATGGCGTACTCGCCCCAGAACTCGTCTGGGTTGAGCAGGTGGTCACGGACCAGGATCTCGGCCCGGTCCGGGGCGGCCAGCCCACCGAACAGCGGGTAGAAGACCGTCGGCGTGGTGGTCGGCTCCCAGGTGCCGTCCAGATACCGGTTGAGGTACAGGCCACGCTCGGCGTTCCACAGCCGGTCGTTCATGCGCTGCTCGAGCTTCGCGTGCAGTTGCGCGAACCGGGTCCGGTCGGCGTCCTTCCCGAGTACCTCGGCCATCTGCGAGAGGTTCTCGGCGAAGAGCCCGTAGTACGAGTTGAGCGCGACGTCGGTCAGGTTGGTGTTGTCCCGGTTGTCGCTGCCGTTCGTCGGCACCTGGATGGCGTTGTAGTACTGCGGACTGTCGTCGAGGCCGAGGTGGTTGCCGCGACCGCCGAGACGCTCGCCCGCCCAGGGGGTCTCGAGCAGGCCGTCACCGTCGGTGTCAAACTCCCGCATCCGGTCGATGTAGGGCACCATCAGCGGATAGACCAGGTCGAGGATGCTGCGGTCGCCGGTGCGGACGTAGGCCCGCCAGGCGAGGTAGGCGTGCATCGGGCCGGCGTGGAGCTGGTCGTACCGGGCGCCGCCCTGGTCGTAGAAGTCCCGGATGTGGTCCAGCGCGAGCGCCGGGTCGAGGCTCAGGGCGGTGATCCCGTCCCAGGCCGAGTCCCAGCCCTTGAAGATGTCGTCGCCACCGCCGCCGAGGCCCCACATCACGAAGCTGCGGTTGAACTTCTCGTCGTAGTTGGCGTTGAGCGCCATGGCGTCACGCATGTACGTCGACGTCTGACCAACCGAGCCGTCACCGTCCACGCTGCCGTCGTTCACCCGGCTGCGGGCCTGCGTCAGGATGGCGAGCGCCTCGGCCTGCGAGCGCGACGAGGCGGCGAGCGTCGCGTCGCCCATGCGGGCGGTGAAGGTGACCGTTTCGTCGCGGTCGAGCTCCCAGCGCATGGCCGCGGCGCCGTCCCCGGCCGCGCCGTTCTTGCCCACCATCGCGTCGAGCATGGCCTTCAGCGAGGCGTACGACGCGCTGCTGTCGGCCGGCACGCTGGTGTCGACGCGCAGGTGCGCCTGCCGGTCGGGGTCGGTGAGCCCGGTGGTGGTGCCCGTCATGGCCCGGTCGCCCGCGACCACGTAGCGGCTGGGCTCCAGCCAGGGCGCGCTCGCGTCGAGGAAGACGGTGGTGTCGTCGTCGAGCGCGGTCACGGATCCGACGAGTTCGGTCGGGCTGACCCGGGCGAAGCGGATGACGATGTTGCGGCGGTTCCGCTGGTTCCGCTCGTACTGGGCCTTGAGGGTCGGCAACTGGGTCCGGGCCGCCGCGACGTCCTCGGCGGACCAGCTCTCCGGGTGGTCGAGGGTCGCCTGCAGGCCGCCGATCTTCTCGGCGGTGAGGACCCGGTCGTCGGTGCTCAGTTCGATCTCGTAGTAGGAGCCGTCGGTGGCGATCGGGCCGATGCGCCGGATGTTCGGCACCATGTTCTCGTGGACGATCTTGTTGTCCTTGGTCAGCAGGTCGACCGAGACCGAGAACCGGGTCTCCCCCTCGCCGACGAGGAGCGCGCCGTTGAACTCCTGCTCCTTGAAGCCGGGCATGACGAACGGCCTGGACAGTGGCGCCAGGTCGACCTGCGGCTCCCGGCCGGCGGTGGGCTCTCCCTGGGCCGGCTGGGCGGCCAGGGTCGAGGTGAGGGTCGCGGCGAGCGCTGCGGCGAGTAATTTGCGCCGTCGGGTGACGGACCAGCGGTGGGGGTGTGGCATGGGTGCTCCTTCCGAGGTGGGGGCGTTCGGGCAGGGCTGATCGCCCGTCGAACCGGTGCGGTTCGACGGTGGTCGGGGGCTACGGTGCGGTTACAGGCGCGCGGCGAGGCGGTGGTAGGCGGCGCTCCAGCGGAGTTCCCGCTGGAGCGTCTCCGGCGTGGCGTCCGCGCCGATGACGACGAGTTCGGTCTGCAGCATCTCGGCCAGCTCGCGGAACTCCTGCGTGCCGACCGCCTTCGAGAGCACGGTGTGGTGCGGGCCGCCGGCCAGCAGCCAGCACTCGGCGGAGGTCGACAGGGTGGGTCGCGGCTCCCACACGGCGCACGCGACCGGGAGCCGGGGCAGCGCCTCGTCGGGCTCGACGACGTCGACCTCGTTGAGGGTCAGGCGGAAGCGGTCGCCCAGGTCGCTGATGCCCACCACCACGGCCGGGCCGGGGGCGGCGGTGAAGCGCAGGCGCACCGGGTCCTCCCGGTTGCCGATGCCGAGGGGGTGGATCTCGAGGGTGGGCCTGCGCCCGGCGATGCTGGGGCAGACCTCGAGCATGTGGGCGCCGAGGCTCTTCTCCTGTCCGGGCACCAGGTGGTAGGTGTAGTCCTCCATGAAGCTGGTGCCGCCGGGACGGCCGGCTTCCATGGCCTTGGTGGTACGGAGCAGCACCGAGGTCTTCCAGTCGCCCTCGCCGCCGAAGCCGTAACCGTCGGCCATCAGCCGCTGCACGGCGAGGCCGGGCAGTTGGCGCAGGCCGCCGAGGTCCTCGAAGTTGGTGGTGAACGCCCGGAAGCCGCCGTCGGAGAGGAAGGTCCGCAGGCCCGCCTCGATCCGGGCGCCGTAGCGCAGGGAATCGTGGCGGTCCCCGCCCGGGCGTAGCTCGGCCGCCACGTCGTAGCTGTCGAGGTACTCGGCCACCAGGTCGTCGACCACCGCGTCGGCGGTCTGGTCGACGACCTCCACCAGCTCGCTCACCCCGTACGTGTTGACGGAGACCCCGAACCGCAGCTGCGCCTCGATCTTGTCGCCTTCGGTGACGGCCACGTCGCGCATGTTGTCGCCGAACCTGGCCAGGCGCAGCGTCCGCAGCTCGTGCGCGCCGAGGGCGGCGCGGGCCCAGGCGGCGACCCGGTCCACGACGACGGGATTGCTGACGTGGCCGGCGACGACCTTGCGGGCCACACCGAGTCGGGCGGTGACGTAGCCGAACTCGCGGTCGCCATGCGCGGCCTGGTTGAGGTTCATGAAGTCCATGTCGATGGTGGACCAGGGCAGTTCCGCGCCGGCCTGGGTGTGCAGGTGCAGCATCGGCTTGCGCAGCGCGTCCATGCCGGCGATCCACATCTTCGCCGGGGAGAACGTGTGCATCCAGGTGATCACGCCGATGCACTGCTGGGCCGCGTTGGCCTCGAGTACCCGGGCGTGGATGGCGGCCGAGTCGGTGAGGACCGGCTGCCAGACCACCTTGGCGGGCAGCGCGCCGCTGGCGTCGAGTTGCTTGGCGATGGCCTGCGACTGCTCGGCCACCTGGCGCAGGGTCTCCTCGCCGTACAGGTGCTGGCTGCCGGTCAGGAACCACAGCTCGGGGGCGTGGGAAGGGTCAGCGGGCATGGGTGGATCTCCTCGTGTGGCCGGGCGGGTCAGCGCTGCCCGTAGACGTTCTGGTAGCGGTCGTAGAGGGAGTCGACGTCGCGCTCGTCGATGGGCAGCGGATGACCGAGCTGGCGGGCGATGTGGACGGTGCGGGCAACGTCCTCGCACATGACGGCGGCCTTGACGGCGGCCCGGGCCGTCGGTCCGACGCTGAAGACGCCGTGGTTGCGCATGAGCACCGCGGGCGAACGGCTCTGCGAGAGAGCCTGGACGATCCCGCGCCCGATGGAGTCGTCGCCGATGAGCGCGAACGGCCCGACGGGGATGTCGCCGCCGAACTCGTCGGCCATCATCGTCAGCACGCAGGGGATCGCCTCACCCCGGGACGCCCAGGCCGTGGCATAGGTCGAATGGGTGTGCACCACGCCGCCCACGTGCGGCAGGTGGCGGTAGACGTACGCCTGGGCATCGGTGTCGGACGACGGCGCGTGGGCGCCGTCGACGACCCGGCCGTGCAGGTCGCAGACCACCATGTTGTCCGGCGTGAGCTGGTCGTACGCCACACCGCTGGGCTTGATCACCAGGAGGTCGCGGTCGGGCACCCGCGCCGACACGTTGCCGGCGGTCCACACCACGAGTTCGTAGCGGATCAGCTCGGCGTGCAGCCGGCAGACCTCCTCGCGCAGGCGTCGGATCGTCGCGTCCACGTCGGTCAGGACGGTCACGGTCAGTTCTCCTTCCGGCCGGCGGCGGCCATCGCGGAACGGCGGATCTCCTTGAGCCGCTTCATCACCGGGTTCGTGCCCCGGCCGAAGTAGTCGTGCAGCGTCAGGTACTCGGCGAACAGTTCGTCGTAGGCTGCGGCCCGCTCCTCGTCGGGCAGGTAGGCGGCCCGGGCGACCCGGCCCATGGCCTTCGCCGCGGTGGTGATGTCGGGGTACGCGCCGGCGGCTACGGCGGCGTGGATCGCCGCGCCGAGCGCCGGCCCCTGCTCGGAGGCGAGCACCGACAGCGGCATCCGGGTCACGTCGGCGTAGATCTGCATGAGCAGGCGGTTCCTGGTCAGACCGCCGGCGACGATGACCTCGGAGACCGGCACGCCGCTGTCCCGGAACGTCTCGAGGATGACCCGGGTGCCGAAGGCCGTGGCCTCGAGCAACGCGCGGTAGGTGTCCTCCGGGCGGGTCGCCAGCGTCTGCCCCACGACGACGCCGGACAGCTCGTGGTCGACGAGGACCGACCGGTTGCCGCTGTGCCAGTCGAGCGCGACGAGCCCGTGCTCCCCCACCGCCTGGCCGGCGGCCCGCTCGGTGAGCAGCTCGTGTACCGAGATGCCGCGCTCGGTCGCCTCGGCCTCGTACGCCGCGGGCACGCCGGTGCGGGTGAACCAGCCGAAGATGTCCCCCACCCCGGACTGACCGGCCTCGTAGCCCCAGAGCCCCGGGACGATCCCGCCGTCCACCACGCCGCACATGCCCGGCACCTCGCGCAGCACCGTGCTCGACATGACGTGACAGGTGGAGGTGCCCATGATCGCCACCAGCTGACCGGGTTCGGTGGCCTGGGCGGCGGGCGCGGTGACGTGGGCGTCGATGTTGCCGACGGCCACCGCGATGCCTTCGGGCAGTCCGGTCCAGGCGGCCGCCTGCGCGGTGAGCCGGCCGGCGACCTCGCCGAGCTGGCCGATGGGGTGCTCCAGCTTGTCGACGACGAAGCGGGCGAAGCCGGGGGCGAGCGCGGCGAGGAACTCCGGCGACGGGTACCTCCCGTCCTGGCGGATGCCCTTGTACCCGGCCGTGCAGGCGTTACGGACGTAGCTGCCGCAGAGTTGCCAGACGATCCAGTCCGCAGCCTCCACCCAGCGTTCGGTCGCGGCGTAGACCTCGGGGTCCTCCTCGAGGACCTGGAGCGCCTTGGCGAACTCCCACTCGGAGGAGATGAGCCCGCCGTAGCGTGGCAGCCAGGCCTCCCCGCGCCGGCGGGCCAGCTCGTTGATCCGGTCGGCCTGTCCCTGGGCGGCGTGGTGCCGCCACAGCTTGACGTAGGCGTGCGGCCGGTCCGCGTACGCGGGCAGTTCGCACAGCGGGGTGCCGTCGGCCGTGGTCGGCAGCACCGTGCAGGCCGTGAAGTCGGTGGCGATGCCGACGACGGCGGCCGGGTCCACCGCCGCCGCCCGTACCGCCTGCGGCACCGCCACCCGCAGGACCTCGCGGTAGTCCTGGGGCACCTGCAACGCCCACTCCGGGGGCAGCGCCACGCCGGCGGGAAGGGCGTCGGTGACCACGGCGTGGGGATACTCGTACACGGCCGACCCCAGTTCGGCGCCGTCGGAGACCCGGACCACCAGGGCCCGTCCCGACAGTGTGCCGAAGTCGACCCCCACCACGTACCTGTCGTTGCTCATCAGCCGGTCCTTGTCGGTGGCGCGGTGCTCTCGCGCACCACGAGCGTGGGAATGACCAACGGCGAGGGGTGCAGCTCCTCGCCCTTGATCGCCTGCGTGACGACCTCGATCGCCCGTCGACCGACGGCGTCGAAGTCCTGTTTGATCGTGGTCAGCGGCGGGATGAGGTAGGCGGCCTCCGGGACGTCGTCGAAGCCGATGACGGAGATGTCCTCCGGCACCCTCCGGCCGCACTCGTGCAGCGCGCGGAGCACGCCGATCGCCATCTGGTCGTTGGCGGCGAACACCGCGGTCGTCCCGGGCATCTCGCAGACCCGCAGCCCTGCGGCGTAGCCGCTGCGGGAGCTCCAGTCGCCGTGGATCGGCTCGGCCGGGCGCAGGCCCGCCTCGCTCATCGCCAGGCGCCAGCCCTCGACCCGGGCGCGGGCCTCCGCCCAGTTGAGCGGACCGCTGACGTGCACGATCTCGCGGTGTCCCAGTTCCAGCAGGTGTGCGACGGCCATTCGGGCACCGCGTACCTGGTCCACCCCGACGGTGAGGGACGCCTTCGACAGGTCCCCCTCCACCACCACGAACGGGACCTGGGATCGCTGGGTACGGACCACCTCGAGCGCCTCGTCGTGGCCGGCGATCATGACCATGCCCTCCACGCCGACCCGCATCAGGTGCTCGGTGGCGTCGCTGAGGGCCCGCCGCGTCACCTCGGAGAGGTTGACCGAGGTGGCGAAGTAGCCGGCGGCGCGGGCCGCGTCCTCGACGGTCCGGTGGATGCTGGTCGGGCCGAACAGCGTCCGGGCCGTGCCGACGATGCCGATGATGCCGGAGCGTCCGCGCACCAGCGCGCGGGCGGCGGTGTTGGGGCGGTAGCCGAGTCGTTCGATGGCCTGAAGCACCCGATCCCGGGTTTCCGGCTTGATGCTGGGCGACCCGTTGATCACCCGGGAAACCGTCTGGTGCGACACGCCCGCGAGGCGGGCGACGTCGGCCATCACCGGGGCCTTGGCCGCGGCCGCCGTCACGGCTTCCTCCCCAGGAAGACCCGCTGCATGACGATGAAGACGAGCAGGAGTGTGCCGATCGCGATTTTCGTCCACCATGAACTCAGCGTGCCCTGGAACGAGATCAGTGTCTGGATGACACCCAGAACGAGAACGCCGAGCAGTGAGCCGAGGACGTAACCGACGCCGCCGGAGAGCAGGGTGCCGCCGACGACGACGGAGGCGATGGCGTCCAGTTCCATGCCGACGGCGTGCAGGCCGTAGCCGGAGAGCATGTAGAGCGAGAAGAGAAGTCCGGCGATGGCGGAGCAGAGTCCACTGATGGCGTAGACGCCGACCTTCACCCGGGCGACCGGCAGGCCCATGAGCAGCGCCGAGTTCTCGTTGCCGCCGACCGCGTACGCCGTGCGGCCGAACCGGGTCCGGTGCAGCACCCAGACGGCCACCGCCACGAGGGCCAGGGCGATCACCACGCTCCAGGTGATCGAGACCGTGTCGGACAGTGGGATCGCGGCGGTGGCGACGGTACGGAAGGTCGGGTCCTTGATCGAGATCGACTCGACGCCGACGACGAAGCACAGCCCCCGGGCGAGGAACATGCCGGCCAGGGTGACGATGAACGGCTGGATCTCGAAGTGGTGGATGACCAGACCCATGAGCAGGCCGAACGTCGTTCCCATCGCCAGCACCAGCAGCACCACCAGCGGCGCCGGCAGCCCGGCCCGCAGGCCGGCCGCGGCCACCATGGTGGAGAGCGCGACCACCGCCCCCACCGACAAGTCGATGCCCCCCGTGACGATGACGAAGGTCATGCCGACGGCCAGGACGATGAGGAAGGCGTTGTCAATGAAGAGGTTGGCCACGACCTGACCGGACAGGAACCCGTCGTAGCGGGCGGTGCCGACCCCGAAGAGGAGCACGAACAGCACGAACGTGGCGACCACCGGGACGACCCGGCCGGGGAGCGACCGGCGGCCCGGGAGCGCCCCGAGCGGGGCCTTGCCCTTGACGGGCGTTGCTGAGGTCGTCATGGCTGGGCCACCTTCTCCACCGCCGCTGCGGTCGGGGTCTGCGGACTCGGAGGGGCTGTGGGCGCGACGGCCGGAGCCGGGGGCGCGGGCCGTCGCCGGGTGCGGCGGAGCAGGGCCGCCCGGGCCTTGGGCGCCTGTAGGAGGCACACGGCGATGACGACGACGGCCTTGAAGACGAGCGTGATCTCCGGCGCGATGCCCATGCTGTAGACCGTCGTGGTGAGGGTCTGGATGATCAGCGCGCCGAGCACCGTGCCGGTGAGGCTGTAGCGCCCGCCGGCCAGCGAGGTGCCACCGATCACCACGGCCAGGATGGCGTCCATCTCGATCCAGAGGCCGGCGTTGTTGGCGTCGGCGGCGCTGACGTTCGAGCTGACCATCAGGCCCGCGACGCCCGCGCAGATCGCGGCGAACACGTAGACGGTCCACCGGATGGTGCCCGCCCGCAGGCCGGCGAGTCGGCTGGCCTCGGGGTTGATGCCGACGGACTCGATGAGCAGGCCGAGGGCCGTCTTCCTGGTCACGAGCGCGACGAGCGCGAACACGGCGACGGCGACGAGGATCGAGACGGGCAGCACCAGGAAGCCGGCGCCGACCGTACGGAACGCCGGGTTACGGACGGTGATGATCTGACCGTCGGTGATGAGCATGGCGATGCCCCGTCCGGCCATCATCAGCACCAGCGTCGCGATGATCGGCTGGATGCCGAGGGCGGCGACGAGGAAGCCGTTCCACAGCCCGAGGACGGCGCACAGGACCAGCGCGATCCCCATGCCGACCAGGGCGGTCCCGGCGCTGCCGGGGTCGGCCGCCCCCGCGATGTAGGAACAGGCGACCGCACCGGCGATCGCGACGACCGCGCCCACCGACAGGTCGATCCCCCGGGTCGCGATGACCAGGCACATGCCGAGCGCGATGAGAATGGTCGGCGCGCCGTTCTTCAGGATGTCGACGAGGCTGCCGTAGAGGTGGCCGTCCTGGAACCGCAGCGCGAGGAACGACGGGCGTACCACGGCGTTGGCGGCCAGCAGCACGACGAGGGCCACCAGGGGCCAGAGCAGCCCGCTGTCGCGGAACCGCTCCAGGGGACGGGTGGCGGTCATGCCGCCACCGCCTCGGAACGCTCGTCCACGTGGGCGATGAGCCGCATGATGTCGTCCACGGTCGCGTGCTGGTCGAGTTCGGCGATCTTGGCTCGGTCCCTCATCACCACGACGCGGTGGCTCAGGCGCACGACCTCTTCGAGCTCGGCGGAGATGTAGACCACGGCCATGCCTTCCTGGGCGAGTTCGGCGACGAGCTTCTGGATCTGGGTCTTGGCCCCGATGTCGATGCCCCGGGTGGGCTCGTCGAGGATGAGCAGCTTCGGCTTGGTGACCAGCCAGCGGGCGAGCAGCACCTTCTGCTGGTTGCCGCCGGACAGCCTGCCGACGAGCGCGTCCGGGTTCGCCGGCCGGATGTCCAGCGCCTTGATCCACTTCTCGACCAGTTGGTCCTTGACGCGACGGGGAATGGGTCGGGCCCAGCCGTTGGCGGCCTGCATGGCCAGGATCAGGTTGTCGCGGATGCTGAGGTCAGCCACCACGCCCTCGCCCTTGCGGTCCTCTGAGCAGAAGGCGATTCCGGCGGCGATGGCGGCGCGGGGACCACGCAGGTGCACCACCTTGCCGTCGACGGTCACCTGACCGCTGTCCGGGCGGTCCGCTCCGAAGAGCAGCCGGGCGAGCTCGGTGCGGCCGGAGCCGAGGAGCCCGGCCAGACCGACCACCTCGCCGCGGTTGATCTGGAGGTCGAACGGCGCGACCGAACCCTTACGACCGAGTCCGGTGGCCCGCAGCACGGGGACGGTGGCGGCCTCCTCACCGGCCTGTTCGGCGAGCCGCTCCACCTCCGCCAGGACGCCGAGTTCCCGGCCGATCATGAGGGAGACCAACTCGAGCCGGCTGAGTTCGGCGGTGAAGTACTCCCCCACCAGACGGCCGTTGCGCAACACCGTCATCCGGTCGGAGATCTCGTAGACCTGCTCGAGGAAGTGGGACACGAAGAGGATGGCGACTCCCCGGTCCCGCAGCACGCGCATGATGCGGAATAGCTCGGCGACCTCGTCCTGGTCGAGGCTGGAGGTCGGCTCGTCGAGGATGAGGACCTTGGCGTCCACGGCCACGGCGCGGGCGATCGCCACGAGCTGCTGGACGGCGATGGGGTGCTCGGCCAGGACGGAGCCCGGGTCGATGCGCAGCCCCATGTCGGCGAGCAGTTCGGCGGCGCGGGCCCGGGTCGCCCGTCCGTCGACGGCACCGAACCGCCGCGGCTCACGGCCGAGCAGGATGTTCTCCGCCACGGTGAGGTTCGGGCAGAGGTTGACCTCCTGGTAGACGGTGCTGATGCCCGAGTCCTGGGCCGCGGCCGGGCCGGAGAACGACACCCGGTGCCCCGCGAGCGTGGTCACCCCGGCGGTCGGGGTGTAGACGCCGGTCAGGGCCTTGATGAGCGTCGACTTGCCCGCGCCGTTCTCGCCCATGAGGGCGTGCACCTCGCCGGGGAACAGTCGGAAGTCCACCTCCTGTAGGGCCTTCACCCCCGGGAACTCCACCGAGATCCCCCGCATCTGCACGAGCGCGACCGGTTGTCCCGTACGCGGTGCCTGCTTCGCGTCCACCGACATGGTGGTCCTCCATCACGTGCTACGAGCCTTGGCCGGTCGGGTGGCCGGCACCGGGGTTGCGCCGCCCGCCATCCACGTGCGGATGGCGGGGCGCCGGTGGGCGGATTCCGCCCGTCTCAGTACTGGCGGTTGGGCAGCGCGGTCTTCGCCTGCTCCTGGGTGAACGTCGTCTCCTCCGTCACCACCCGCTGGGGCACCTGCTCGCCGTCGATGACCTTCTTGGCGAGGTCCATCAACTGGGGGCCGAGGAGCGGGTTGCACTCGACGATGTAGTTGATCTTCCCGTCGGCGAGGGCCTGCATGCCGTCGCGCACCGCGTCGACCGTGATGATCTTGATGTCGACGCCCGGCTTCTTGCCGGCCGCCTCGATGGCCTCGATGGCGCCCAGGCCCATGTCGTCGTTGTGGGCGTAGACCACGTCGATCTTCGGGTTGGACTTGAGGAAGGCCTCCATCACCTGCTTGCCGCCGGACCGGGTGAAGTCGCCGGTCTGCGAGGCGACGACCTTGATCTGCGGGGCCGCCTTGATGGCCTCGGCGAAGCCCTCCTTGCGGTCGATGGCGGGGGCGGCGCCGGTCGTGCCCTGCAACTCGACGACGTTGACCTCGCTCTGACCCGTGGACTCCTGGACCAGCCACTCGCCGGCCTTCTTGCCCTCGGCGACGAAGTCCGACCCGAGGAAGGTCCGGTAGAGCGAGGTGTCCTCCGAGTCCACCGCCCGGTCGGTGAGGATCACGGGGATGTTGGCGCGCTTGGCCTCGAGCAGCACCGCGTCCCAACCGGTCTCGACCACCGGGCTGAAGGCGATGACGTCCACCTTCTGCTGGATGTAGCTGCGGATCGCCTTGATCTGGTTCTCCTGCTTCTGCTGGGCGTCGGAGAACTTGAGCTCGATGCCGGCCTCCTTGGCCGACTCCTGGATGGACTTGGTGTTGGCGGTACGCCAGCCGGACTCGGCACCGACCTGGGCGAAGCCCATGGTGATGGTGTCGTCGCCGGCTCCGCCGCCACCGGACGCGGACGAGTCACCACCGCACCCGGCCAGGCCTACGGCCAGCACCACGCCGGCGACGGCCGCGAGGAACTTCTTCGACATTGGACCTTCCTCCAACTTTCTGACGCCTTGGTGGGCCATCCCGTGCGGCCGGTCCCCGGCTCCGCGGCCTGGCAGCCACTACCCATCTGGCCGAGAAGTGTGAGCGTTAACATCCGGGGATGTCAACCCCCGATGTCCTCCTTGTCAACGGGAGATGTCGTCGCAGGTAGAGCTCTTGACAAGATCGGAGAGCGTCCGTAGTTTGGCGAACACTTCGGCTCCTGTTAACGCTCACTTGCCTAGCCAATCGCCAGGCCACGCACAGCGCAGCGATCCAGACCGCACCCGGCCTCACCACCCGTTTGGACGCCCGGCCCCGGCCGCCGCCACCAGGAGGAAGTCCGGCCATGCCCCCGCCCCGTCCGGTACGCCACCGAACCCACCGGCCGCTCGCCGACCTCACCGCGCGCTGTCCCGAGCCCGCATCGGCGGCATCCTGCTCCAGCAGGAGTGGTCGCGTCGGCGCCCGGACCGCGCAGGGGCAGAGAGAACGATGATTCCGAACGGCAGGACGACTCCGGGCCCTGAGAACCGTTCACGCCGCAGAACCGAGATCAGGGTCGGACACGGCGTCAGCGGGTTCGAACCGCAGGGCCTCACAGGCCCCATACCAGAGAAGTGGCCGTGTCCTTCGCACCGGGTATGCGGCGCGCGGGCGCCTCCCGAGACCAAAGCGGCGACGGCGACTGGCCCTTGCGGGCCAAGGTGACCTGGGCCGCTGGTCGACACCGCCAGAGGCGGCGGCGGGATTCGAACCCGCGGCTCCCCGTTGGGAGCGGAAGTAACCGTTGCCTGCGCACCGGGAGGTGCCGCACGAACGGTATGGCAGTTCCCCGCACATTAGGAAGGCAAAATGTTCCGGCCGCTGGTGAACGGCAGGAGTGAGTGTCTGACGTCCACGGCGGACACCGGCCGGTCGGCCCGGTCCCTGCGAGCAGACGGCAAACGAAACGTGCCAGGTCGTCGGGGACGTCGCGCCGGTACTCGGTGACGACCGGAACCGGCGCGCGCAGGTGCTGGTGCAGCATGTCCAGCGCGCTCCTGGCCGGGCAGGGCGGGCAACCGGTGAGCATCTCGAACAGGATGCGGCCGAGGGCGCACAGGTCCGCGCCCGGTCCCACCCCCTGCCAGAGGGTCCGGGCGAGGCGGGGCGATGAGTAACCACAGCCTCGCACTCCGTGATCAAGCCGTTACCTTCGCGTTATGTCACCGACCTTCGTGATCAGTTCGGAAGATATGCGCATCTTGTGGACAACCGCCAACCGTCCACCCAACCCTGCGTGACCAGTCGCGGTGCGCTGCGTAGTGACCGGCCGGATCGGGGACCATGGCGATGACCGTCGCCTATATGATCGTGGCGTCGGAAGCTCTGGTGGCCAACAGAATCCGACCCAGTGGTTCGGCGGCCGGCGGGGCACCCCCCGCTTCCCGTCCGTCCAGTTCAACACCAACGGGGATAATTCTAAATGATGAGTAAATTGCGATCGGCAATTATTGCTGGCGCCGCGCTAACAGCATGCCTGCTGTCCGGCCAGCCCGCGTCGGCCACCGACGCCGCTCCACTGTGGTTCGGTGCCACGCATGTCACCACCGACACCAGCACCACCTACGCCGGCTGGGTCGACGGCAACGGACCTGACCGGTATCGGAGCTTTGCCCACTGCAAAGTCGGGGACCCGTCGTATGGTGTCTGGCGCTGGGCCGGTGATCGTCGCGGCTCGTCCTCCTACTGCCCGTCAGGAATCAAGGATGGCCCCGGTCAACGAGGGTTCATTCTCGAGGCCGTCTGATCTGGGCACGGGCCGCTAACCGCCCAGATTTACTTCATTCGTGGACGGAGATTTCCTCATCATGCGCATGAAAACCGCAATCCCAGCCTTGGCTGCTGCTCTGGTCCTTCCACTTCTTCCCGCTTCTCCCGCCCTGGCGACAGAAGTGACGCCGACGTGGTTCGGGGCTCAACACATCACCAAAGATGACGGCTACAATTACGGCGGCTGGGTCGACGGGAACGGACCTGACGAGTACTGGGCCTACGCGTTCTGCAAGAGTGGCGCGTTCAAGTCCGGCACGATCCGTTGGGCCGGCGACCGCCGCGGCTCTTTCGTCTACTGCCCGGACGGCATCGACATGAGCGGCAGCACCATGAACAAGGGCTTCTTCTACAACGACAACTGACCGAGCTTCCTCGGCTGACCAGGGCTCCGTCTCCCCACTGGGAGACGGAGCCACGTCGCATGTCCGGGCCGCAGCCCGATCAGGCTCCGGCACCCCTGCCTGCTGCATCGGAGCGGTTGGCCGGAGCCGCCCCAGCGCGCCGACCAATCGAGCCAGGCGGCCCTCGGGAGGCACGCGTTCGACGAGCGGGGATTCGATGCCCTGTCCCAACAATGAAGCGGGGGCGCACCGGGACAATTGACGAGCAGACCCGCGACTGAATCTGCGTCGTCGCCCGGTGCGACCTCCGCTTCCTCGGCCAGCCGTTCTCCTGCTGGTTCGTTGAGCCGTATGCCAGGTCGCTCCGCCACTGCCGTTCGGATGCCTGCTCAGTTCCGCTCCGGTTTCTGGCGGCAGAGGTAAACCTGGTAGCCCGCGATCTCACGTACAGAAACCACGTCGACCCCCTGAGGGGCAGACCGGGCCATGTTGTCCGCCATGGCGCTCGATCCGGGCAGGACGTAGGCCACCTGCTCCGACTGCCGGACCTGGTCACGGTACGGTCGGTAACGATCGAACCCGGGTGCCAGGTTCTCGTCGAGGACCGCGCAGCGGACCTGCTCCCCGCTGCGGTAGGCAAGCCGGTTGCACGTCCAGTACTCGGAGTAGATGTGCGCGATGCCATCTGCCCGCAACTGGTCCAGAAGTTGCTGTTCATCGTCAGCTTTGGCAGCGTAGTGAGACCGGTGGGCGATCAACTGCCCGGTAGCGACCAGCAGGCCGGCGAAGACCGCGCAGGTGAGTGCAACACAGCCGACGGCCAGGACGACGCCGCGTCGGCCCGCGCCGGTCACACGGCGTTGGCGTACGCCCCTGCCGT
Organism: Micromonospora pallida; assembly: GCF_900090325.1. Classification (NCBI taxonomy): domain Bacteria; kingdom Bacillati; phylum Actinomycetota; class Actinomycetes; order Micromonosporales; family Micromonosporaceae; genus Micromonospora; species Micromonospora pallida. The sequence continues at coordinate 3,125,772 of NZ_FMHW01000002.1, forward strand.
TGGAGATGTTGGCCCCAGCCCTGCCGACCAGGGAACCCATGCCGGTCCACAGCGGCCAGAGAATGGCCGGCAGCGACACCATCCCGTAGTGAAGGTAGCGGGCGCTTTCGATCGGGGTCGTCGCCGACGAGGAACTCGCGATGTACGCGGCCAGGGTCATCGCAGCACCGGCGACGAGAGCAAGCCGACTGGCATGCACATGACGTTCGCCGGGGTCGGCGCGGCGTATCGCAACGACCGCGATGACCGCTGCCACGACCATCAGAATCAGGTAAGCCGGTCCCCACCACATCTGCCAGGTCGCACAGTGACTGGGCGCACACATCCCGGAACTGAGCGGCAGACCGAGGAGAACCGCACCGTGCAACCTGTCCGGCCACGCGGCCGACTCGGTCGCGCCACTGATCGACAACAGCACCGAGAAGGAGTTGGGGTGATCGGAGCGGAGGTTGAACCAGATCAACGGCGCTGCGCCGAGGAGGAATCCAGAAACTGCCAGGGACACCCGACGTATCGTCAGCTCTGATCGACTCATCCATGCCACGAGCAGCACAGCAGCGGCCACATACGGCAACGCGAGCCAGTGGGTCCAGACAATGTAACCGGCCAGCAAACCCCACACGGCGAATGTCATGTTCCGCTTCTCCGGCTGAAGAGCCAGAAGTGCAGATGCCAGCATGAGCCCGGCGGTGGCAGTGGCCACGTCGGAATAGCCGCCAGCTCCGATGATCTGATCCTTGACCACCCGGTCGGACCCGAACGCCAGGACCGCCATGATGAAGACGGCGAACCAGGGCGTGTAGAGCGTGCGCGTCAGCCGGAAGACGAGAAGAAGGAAGACGGCATAAATCGCGAGTGCCGGCAGACGAAGTACCCACCAGTGTGTGCCGAGGACCTGAGCCAAGGGGGCCGCAAGATAGGAGTAGAAAGTGCCCATGTAGTCCTGGCCGTAGAAGAACGTCGGCCAGTGCCGGCCTTCTCCGATGTGCAGGGCGGCCAGCCCGGCAGTGCCCTCATCGCTATTGGCTGGCGGAACGTCCAGCGCCATCAGAATCGCCCGATACAAGACACCCGCAAGACCGACAGCCGCCGCCACATAGCCAGGGAGCGTTTTTCCCAGGCGAGGCGATGCAGCCGACTCCGCTGTCGCTTCGCCTGTGGTCCGTACGCGCCCGCCGAGCTTGTCCTTCTCGACCAACTTCGCCACGGCCCTCCCTCACCAAACGGCATCACATTCCATTGAGTCGTGCCCGGCGATTCTGCCACAGCACGCACGGCGAAGCGTGACGTGCACCAAGGACATCCCCCATCGCCAGTGCCACTGACGGGCGGATCAGGCCCTGCGTACGCGTATCCCGGCCGAGGAGAAGACCCAACGGAATCATGATTCCCGTCTGCTGTCGCCTCGCGCTCTAGATCGTCAGGCGCGGGACAACGTAGCGGACCGGTGCGGCCGCCGACCCGTCGCCGGGGGACGGGGACATCCCCTACGCGACGGGTCGACGGTTCCTACGTGACGGGTGGGATCACTCGTCCTTCGACGGGTAGGCGGCGTCCACCTCGACCTCGACCAGCCAGCCGTTGACCGGCAGATTCTCGATCTCGAGCGCGAACCGCGACGGCCGGGCCGGGTTGACCACCATCGGCGGGGCCGGCGCAGCCGACCCGAGGGGCACGAGCACCGGCTTACCGGTCGACAGGCTGGTGTTGGCGAAGAACTGGCGGTAGGCCCGGTTCCAGCCATTGAAGTCCATCCGCTCTTGGCCGGCGGGATTCTGGAGGAACACCCGCATGGAGATGACGTCCTCGTAGGACAGGCCCGCCTTCGCCAGGTTCTCGCCGATGCGGCGCAGCACGTTGATGCCCTGCGCCTCGGTGATGGTCACGCCGGCCGGCAGCACACCGCCGGGGAACACCTCGGTGTCGATGTAGCGCGCCTCCGACCCGGCCGGTGCGGCCGTGTTGAGGGCCGAGGGGCCGAGGCCGCTGGTCTTGTACAGCGCCGTGCCCTTACCGATGGCCACCCCCTCGGCGATCATCGGGTTGTCCTGTCCGGCGGGGAGCACGCTGACCGTGGTACCGGGCCGGGGCGGGAACAGCCCGCCGGCGGCGGCGACGGTCGGGACGGCGAGAAGGATGACGGCGGCGGGGATGAGGATGCCGAGTCGGCGCACTGCGGGGGCCTTTCTGGTGGGGATGCCGGGGGTGGGGGCGGGCGTGCTCATGCGGCCGTGACCCGGGCGTGGATGGACTCGACGGCGACGCGGGCGGAGACCATCGCGCCGTGCTGCCAGGCGATGGCGTGGCTGAGGTGGTCGCCGGCGAAGTAGACGTTCCCGGTCGCCTCCAGGAGGCTGCGGTACCCCGCACCGGTCTGCCCGCCGACCGCGCCGGGCCAGCCGACCCACGCCCCTTCAGAGAACGGCGTGGAGGCCCAGTCCTGGGAGAAGGACGCGGTGATGCCCTGGCCGTACACGTCGCCGAAGATCTTCTTCCCCTGCGTGACCGCCTCCGCCAGCCGCTGCGGCGGGGTGAGGTTGCCGTAGAAGTTCGCGTTCCCGCCGGTGTTGTAGTAGCCGATCATCGTGCCCCGGTCGCTGTGGTAGCCGTACGACGGGTGCCACATGTTCGCGAGGTTGGTGTTGGCGTTCGTGATGCCGCCGTAGATCCGGAAGTCCTCCTCCCACCACCGGCGGTTGTACTCGATGCCGATCTTGCCGGCGTTGGTGACGCTCACCGACCCGAGTGCGGTGACGACCGCAGTGGGCAGGTTGGACTTGATCTTCGCGGCGATGTGCGGAGGCATGGCGTTGATCGCGAAGTCGGCGACAGCCTTCTTCGTACCGCTCGGGGTCGTGTAGACGACCTCGACGCCATCGGCCGTGTTGTTGTACTCGACGATCTGGGCGTTGTAGCGCAGTCGGCCGCCGCCGATCGCCTTGGCGAAGGCGTAGGCGATCCGGTCCATCCCGCCGACCGGCTGGTACATCATCATCGCCTGGTCGAAGCCCATCTCGAACGAGAAGTAGTTGCCCAGCGTCGAGGCGAAGAGGTCGGACATCGCGTACTGCGGGATGGGCGTGCCCGCCTCCAGGCCGGCACCCGGCTGCGGGGCGTAGCCGCGACGCCCGCCGCCGTTGTACTTGAAGCTGGCCGCCGGGTCACCAGCGACCCGGTTCCCGATGGCGCCGAAGCTGCGCAGGTAGGTGAGCAGGCGCTCCTTGTCCTCGGCGGTGAGGTACTGGTCGAGCGATCCCTGGTCGGTCGCCTTCGCGAGCAGCTCGGCCGTGTAACCGTAGGCGTCCGCCTTGGCGGCCCGCTGGCGGACCGGGACACCGTTGAGGGCACCCGGCACGTTCTCCCGGTAGAGGAAGGCGTCGGCGTTCTGGTTGGTGAAGACCTCGATCGGGACGCCGAGTTCCTTGCAGTAGTCCAGCGTCACGTGCATCTGCGGGATGCGCCCGGGGCCCGCGTTCATGTACTGGCCCTTGGAGAAGGTCGCCGTCTGGGTCTGGCCCTTCAGGTCGGTGTAGGTGTCGCCGCCACGCACGGTCCAGTTCCGGCCGCCGGGCCGGCCGCGGCCTTCCAGGACGGTGACGTCGTAGCCGCCCTTGAGCAGCTCGTACGCCGCGGTGAGGCCGGCGATGCCGCCGCCCATCACGATGACCGTCTTCCTGCCGTGCCGGCCGAGGTCGCTCTTCTTCAGCGGTGTGAACGGGGGTGTCTCCGCGGCATGGGCGCTGGTCAGGCCGAGCGCACCCATGCTGTGAAGCATGACGCCAGCGCCGCCGGCGATGCCGACGCGGCGAAGAAAGTCCCTGCGGGTCTGGCTCAAGTCAAGCCTCCGGTGTGGGGGTGGGTGATCACCCCGGACGCTAGGAAGCCCTCGTTAAGCTGGTGAATCGCGGATGAGTCGGCCGCGTCACGTACCCGCTGGTAGATCGCCGTTTCGATTACAGGAGCGGTGCACCATCGGTGCTACCGACAGCGCGGCTCGGCGGCCGGTGACGGGTCAGCCGGTCGACCTCGTTCTGCAGCAGCCTCGCCGCCACCGCGCACAGGACCGATTACAGGATTCTTCGACCTTCTCGCGTTCGAGGCCGCTTCTCCCCGACACTCCCTTGGTCGACCCGGAATTGGACAACGCTGTGTAGAATCGATGGCCGCGTTCGGTCCATCTCCTTGAGGATGTGACGTAGTTGCCCGCCGAAGATTCCACCCCTCGCCGACGGCCGGAGAGTCAGGACGGAGACCCGACCCCGCGCGAGAAGTGGCTGTCACGCGCACTCGTAGCGGGCGTCATCTCAATTGTCGTCGCCGTGGTCGGCGGAGTGGGGACCACAGCCGGTGTGAAGTGGCTCGGCCTGGGTGGAGAGGACAAGCCGACCCCGACGCCGTCGGCCACCCCCGGCAGCAGCCCGACCGCTCCCGTCGGCGACCCGATCAAAGTCAACAAAGTCACCCTTGCCCCCCCGGGAGAACGACAACACCTGGGTGTTTCCCGGCCCGGTGAGCGCACAGACCCTCAGAGACATCAACGGCGATTTCGCGGCGTACGAAAAGAGCACCCAGGAAATCATGCGCTCGTACGGGGGAGTCGAGTCCGGGGTCTCCACGGTGGAGCTGGAACTTGAGGGAAATCGCGCAAAGGAGGTCCGTATCACCGACATCGCCATTCGCCCGCGTTGCCGTGAGCCACTGAAGGCCGCACTTTTCGACAATTCGCCGCAGGGTTCTGCGGAAACCGTCCAGATCGGCTACGACCTCGACCGCGACTCCGTCTTCGCGCAAGAATCCAAGGTGGTCGACGGCGCCCCACTTCCGCAGTTGACCGGCAACTACTTCGCCAGCCGCAAATATACCCTGAAGCTCGGCGAGCAGGTCACCTTCCGCCTTTCCACCGTGACCAGAGAACGATACTGCGAATACACCTTCAGAGTGGAGTTCATCGCGGATGGCAACGTCGGATCGATAGACATCGACGATCAGGGCAGGCCGTTCCAGGTCACCGCCCTGGTGACGCGGAGCGGCCAGCTCGACTGCTCCGCCTACCAGCAGATACACCAACCCTCGGAACGTGGCTGGACCAGGGTGGCGCCGTCCTCTGCATGCCCCAGGTGATCAGCCATGACTCTCCCCTCGCTGACCCGGATCATCTGCCTGGCGGCAGTCCTGCTCGCAACGGGCACGGCCTGTTCCGCTGACGAGACCCCGAGCGAACCCACGAGGACGGCGACCGTCCAGCCACCGAAGGACTTTCGAGCCACCATCCTGTCCGAGCCCGCCGGCACTGCGCACAGTGTGGCTATGAGCAGTGACGGCAAGCGCGCCGTTACGAGTTCCGTGCAGGAGGGCGCGGACCCTCCCCACGGATCGGTGTCACTCTGGGACCTGACCGATCCGCTGAAGCCCCGCGCCTCCGAACTCATACCTGATCGTGGCGGCACGGCAGTCAAGGTGGCCTTGAGTGGAGACGGCAGGTACGCGGCGACCTTTCACCTGAGCGGGAAGCTGACGCTCTGGGATCTCGCGGACCCGGCCCGGCCGATTCCCCGGGAACTGGCCGCCAAGGGGGTCACCTCGCTCGCCCTCAACCACGACGGCCACTACGCCATCTCCGGCGGCAGCGACGGCGTGCATTTCTGGGACCTCACGAACTCGAGCCAGGTGAGGAAGAAGCAGCTCCTGGGTTCCGGCGCATACTCCGTCGACTACTACGAGGTGGCCATGAGCGCCGATGCGAAACGCGCTCTGGTAAGTCACCAGTCCGGCAACGGCGACGGGGGTGTGCTGGTCTACAACCTGTCAAGCCCGGCCAACCCGGAGGCATACTCGTTGATCCGGAACGCCGGCTACCACTCGGCCAACACCGTCGCCCTCAGTGGCGACGGGAACATCGCCCTCGTGGGTTACCACCACTGGACCACCTACAACAATTTCCTCACCTACTGGGACCTGCGCACCTGGGACAAGACCGAACTGAGGCCGATGACCGGTTGGAAGATCGTCCCGGACACCGTTGGCAGCATCGTGCGATGGGAGGTCGCCCTCGATCAGGAGGGCAAACGCGCACTCATCGCGCAGCGCAACGATCCCGCGTCCCCGGGCGAGACGGACCCGCCGCGCTCCGATGTGCAACTGTGGGCGCTCGACACTCTGGCCGGCTTCCCCCGATTCTCACTCACCGACTGAGGTACAGGCCCGTAGCCTCGGCTCGCAGCGCCACATCCGGCGCGCGACGGGTGCCCGCCCCTGCCGCGGTCAGATGCGGCTGAGGGTGAACTCGTTGCCGTCCGGGTCGGCCAGCACGAGAGCGCCGTCGGCACCGGTCTCCAGCCGGGTCGCCCCGAGGTAGACCAGCCGGTCGACCTCGGCCTGCTGGTCGCCACCGGTCGGGGCGAGGTCGAAGCGCTGCCGGTTCCGCCCGACTTTCGGGGCCACCGGCGGGCCGCCCCACGCCAGCTTCGTACCACCGTGCGGTGACTGGATCGCGGTCTCCTCGTTCTGGTCCCAGACGAGTGGCCAGTCCAGCGCCGCGCTCCAGAAGAGGCCGACCTCCCGGGTGCCGTCACAGGCGACCTCCCCGAGGAAACCGCACCCGGCGAGGAAGTTGTTGCCCGCCTCGATCACACAGAACTCGTAGCCCTCGGGGTCGGCCAGGACGACGTGCCCCTCCTCGGGACGCTGCCCGACGTCGAGGTGGTCACCACCGAGCCGCAGCACCGTCTCCACCGTTTGCGGCTGATCGGCGGCGCTTGCGCTGGTCAGATGCAGGTGCATGCGGTTCGGCCGGACCGTCTCCGCACCACCGGGCGCGAACCCGAGGCCGACCTGGGTGTCGTCGCCGGGCAGGAGCACACCACCGGCGTCCTCGACGACCTCCCGACCGAGCAGATCGGCCCAGAATCTCGCCAGGCGGATCGGATCGTGCGCGTCGAAGGTCACCGACAACAGTCGCAAAGGCATCCCCGCACGGTAGGCACGGACCAACCGGACGACAAGGCGATTTCGCGGACGACGCGGGGGCTCGCTCGCCTACGACCTTGCGGTGACCCGACGTCGGGGTGTCAGCGGGGGCTGCTCGGCCAGGCCCCACCTGCATCAGGGGCCGGAGCCCGTAGCGGGCGGTTCCGGCCCCTGATGGGGTGGAGCAAGGTCAGGGCACCCACTCGTAGGGCGAAGGGACGCTGCCACCGACCCAGGTGGACGGGCTGACTTCGTACTCAGCGAATGCGATCGTCCGGTAGTAGCCCTGGCCGCACGAGGCCGACCCGCCGTAGTCCAGGATCTGCGACGGACCATACGGCCCGCCCAGTTCGCCGCTCGACCAGCCGAAGCTGCCGTACGCCCAGCCGGAGCCACGGCAGAAGGTCCAGGCAGTCCCGTTCCATTTCTGCACGTCCAGGCGAGCGCGGCCCCAGCCAGTGGCAGCCAGTTCGCAGGAACGCCACCCGGTGATGATGTCCACACGCACCCTGAGCAGGTAGGCGTTGGAATAAGCCAGGTTCCCCGAGAAAGAACCGGGAACGAAGTGGTCGATTCCGGCCTGGGCTCGCACGCAGTAGGACGAGCCGATCGGGTAGTACACGTTCGTCACGGACGACCAGGTCCATGCGGACGCCGGTTGTGCGGTCGTCGCCACCAGCAGCATCGCCGCCACTGCGGACAGGACCGATTGCAGGATTCTTCGACGTTTGGGCATGAGTTCTTCACCTTCCACGGCCAGTGCCGTCGACAGGCCAGTTGCTGGCGTCCACCAACACCCCAGACCGATCAACCCTGCGATCGGCTTTCACCTTCTTCGGGAGTGTCCTGGCCGCTACAGACGCATGTCAAGACGCGGAGCGTCGAATCGACACACACCGACAATAGATCAGAAACCGCGTTCGATAAGGGTCATTCACATAGGCGATCATGAATCAGAATTTCCTTTTGCCGGAAAGCTCCGACTTTTCGCGATACAGCCGCGTCTCGCGGCATCCCCGCACCAGCAGGTCCAGATCAGGCGAGCAGCAGATACCCTCCGACGAGGAACGTCACGGTACCCGACACGGCCACCATGCCCCCGAAGATCCTGTCGAACACCACGAAACGAGCGCGGCGTCGGACAAGACGCTCATCCATCCAACCCGCCCGGCGGGACGGGCCAAGCGGATACACCACGCGTGAGGCAAGCTCAATGTGCTTCGTCGCAACCCCGCGGTAGTCGGTTGCGAGGGCTACGCCAATCGCGATGAGGACGGCTCCCCAGAGCAGCCCGATCAACGCTCGCCACACCATGCCTCCTCCGTCCTGGACGGCCCATCATGACGGACCTTGCGGGGTGAACCCGGCCTTCGGGTAGTAGGGTGCTGGCCGCCTGACGACGTGGGGGCGGTCATGGGGATGCTTTTCACGGTAGACGGCCGGGAGATCTGGGACCGTGGCCTCCGTACCTCGCAGATGTTCTGCGGGCAGGTCCTGCTGCTGGAGAAGCTTGTCGAGACACCAAGCGGGATCGACGACACCGGACAGGACGAGGTGCAGGTCGACCCGGTGGCGTTGCGGGCGTTCCTGCGTGCGGTGTTCGCGTACCTGGATCGAAGCGGCTCGTGGCCGCTGAGGGCGATGGTGCGTGGCGTGGTCCAGGCAGGACTGTTCCTGGACTACCGCACCAACGGGGACTGGTTGACGGTGCCGGACCGGTTTCAGGACTTCGCGGAGGGCCTTGACCGGATCACCTGAGTAACGCCGGTGCCAGCCATAGCGTGTCCCGGGAGAGCATGCCCTGAGCAGAATCGCTCGCTACCCGCCATCCGCTGCGGGCAGGCTGTCGGAGTGGGAACGGGCTTCAGTGGCGAGGTGGCGGCGTACTACGCGAGGCACCGACGCGGTTACCCGCCCGAGGTGCTCGACGTCCTCGTCGGAGCGTTCGACCTCAGCGCCGGAGACACGGTGGTCGACCTCGGCTGCGGCACCGGCCAGTTGAGCCTCCCGCTCGCTGCCCGGGTGCGGTCCGTCATCGGCGTGGACCCCGAGCCGGACATGCTGGCCCTGGCCCACCAGGCCGCCCGCAACGCGGCAAGCGCCAACACCACGTGGCTGCTCGGCGCTGACCGCGACCTGCCGGCGCTGGGCCGGCTACTCGGCGAACGGACGATCGGGGCGCTGACCGTCGCTGTCGCCGTCCACTTCATGGACCGCGACACGCTGTTCCGGGCCGCCCGGCCACTGCTGCGGCCCGGCGGCGGCGTCGCCGTGGTCACCAACGGCGCGCCGCTGTGGTTGCAGGACGCCGAGTGGTCCGGGGTACTGCGCGAGTGCCTGGAACGGCTGCTCGGGCATCCCGTCACGGCGACCTGCCAGACCGACGAGGCCGGCCGCCGACGCAATCAGGATGCCCTCGTTCGCGCCGGCTACCGATACGCGGAGTCGTCGGTGCAGTACGACGCACCGCTCACCGTCGACGACATGGTGGGCGGCGTCTTCTCCGCCCTGTCGGCCGACCGGCTGCCCTCCCCGCAGGGCCGCGCCGCGTTCACCGCCGAGGTCCGCGACGCCCTCGGCGGGCGCGACATGGTCACCGAGCGGGTCCGCGTCTGGCTACAGTTCGGCACGTCCGACTGAGACCCGAAGGCCACCCAGCGTCGGGCACGCATAGCGACATCATCGACCACCATCGCCAGCACAACCAGGCCGGGTCGATCGCGGCCGCCCGTGCAGATCCGTCAGTCCACCAGCCAGTTCCGGACGCTCGGGATGGCATCCACGCCGCCGAGGATCACGGCGACCACGAAGACCCCCATCGCCAGAAGCACTGACGGGCGGAGCAGTGTGTCCGTACGCGCTCACCGTTCCCGTCACCCAGGGCTGGTGGCACTCGTCCGTCGACGCGATCCCCACCCCGGGTCAGGTAGCACCTTCGCCCCGCCGAGACGGGGCCGCAGTGCTCGCGCACCACGACCCCGTCGGACGAGTCGGAACGGAACCGGTCAGGGTCAGAGGAGCAGGTAACCGATCATGTGCTCGTAGATCTGGCCCTCACAGTTGCTGGCGGGCGAGTCGAAGTGGTCGCCGGAGCTCATCCGGCACCGGTGGAACGCCTGGTGCGGCTCGGCCGGCGGCGACGTGTAGACGTAGCCGATGATGCCGGCGGAGGCCTGGCCCTCGCAGTTCGAGGCACTGGAGGTCATCCGGTCCCAGCCGTTGACGACGCACTGGTAGATCGGCTTCGTGCCGGCGACGGGGGTGGTTTGCAGCTTCCCGATCGCGAACTCGTTGACGTAGCCGCTGACCGAGACGCTGGTGCTGCTGACGTGGTCACGGCCGTTCCAGTGCCGGTAGACGGTGGCCGTACCGGGCGTGACGGTGCCGGCGGAAACCTGGAGCAGCAGGTTCGGCGAGCCCGTACCCGGGTTGGTGATCTTGTTCGCGGTGGCGTTGGCGGAGAGGGTGCCGGCGACCTGGGCCGGGTCGAGGCCCGGGTTGGCACCGAGCACCAGGGCGGCAGCGCCGGCCACGTGCGGGGCGGCCATCGAGGTGCCGCTGATGGTGTTGGTCGCGGTGTCGCTGGTGTGCCAGGCCGAGGTGATGTCCTGGCCGGGGGCGAAGATGTCGGTGCAGGTGCCCCAGTTGGAGAACGACGCGCGCGCGTCGGTGCTGGTGCTGGCGTTGACCGTGATCGCCTCGGCCACCCGGGCCGGGGTGAAGTTGCAGGCGTCGCTGTTGCTGTTGCCCGAGGCGATCGCGTAGACGACACCGTCGGCGATCGAGTTACGGACCGCGTTCTCCAGCGTGGCGTTGCTGCCGGAGCCGCCGAGACTCATGTTCGCCACCGCCGGCACCCCGGCGGTGTGGTGGGCGGTCACCCAGTCCACCCCGGCGGTCACCCCCGCCCAACTGCCCGAACCCGTGCAGCCGAGGACCTTGACCGCGACCAGTGACACTTCCTTGGCCACACCGTACGCCGTGCCGCCGATGGTGCCCGCCACGTGCGTACCGTGGCCGTTGCAGTCGGAGTTGTTGCCGTCCCCGGTGGTGTTGGTGCCCCAGGAGGCCCGGCCACCGAAGTCCGTGTGCGTGGTCCGGATACCCGTGTCGATCACGTACGCCCGCACGTTGCCCGCCGTGTTCGGGTACGTGTAGCCGCTGTTCAGCGGCAGGTTCGGCTGGTCGATCCGGTCGAGCCCCCACGACGGCGGGTTCGGCTGGGTCCCGGTGACGCGCACCTCGGCGTTCTGCTCGACGTATGCCACCTCCGGCTGGGCCGCGAGCCGGCGGGCATCGGCCGGGCTCATCGTGCCGGCGAACCCGCGCACCGCGTGCGAGTAGGTGTGCTCCACCCGCACGTCGAACTCCGCAGCCAACTGACGCGCCGCTGCCTGCGTGTCAGCCGCACTGCTCTCCTTGAGCACCACGATGTAGCTGTTCGGGATGGCGCCCGGGTTGCCGACGCCGAGAATCCGACCTTCCGCCGCCGCCACCGGGGACGCGGTCGCCGAGAGGAACAGGGCGGCCATACCGGCTGTCGCGACCGAACCGACCAACCGCCGTCGCCGGGCTACGCCGACATCCTTCATGGTGATCCCTTCCGTGCTGACGCTGGGTGTGGGAAACCTTGGAGAACGCAGATCATGATCTACCGCGCGCCAGAATATCGACGCCCTTAACTGCAAGTCAATTGACGGGATTCATTGGATCTTGGCCACCTCGATAACGGCACGTCCGCGCGGCAAACCAGGAACCCGCCACCGCGTGTCCGACTTCCAACTCTATGAACTCTTAAATGGTTGATATCCGTTAATAGGAGGTGCGGATCGTGGATGCGTTCCCCTTTCACCAGGAGGCAGCATGAAACGGTCCGCACCACTACGTCTCGCCCTCGCGGCGCTCCTCACCGTCGCCGCCCTGCTCTCCGCCGTCCCGGCCCAGGCCGCGGCCCCAACCCCCGCCCCCTCGACCGCCAAACCCGAACTGGTCGTCCACCCGGACGGCTCCTGGGAGATCCGCGACCCCGACAACGTCAACTACCCGATCTCCTACTGCGCGGGCACCTCGCACGGCCCGAAGATGATCGGCACCCTCACGCTCGAGTTCGGCGCGCAGCAGACCTGCGACAACGCCCGCGACTGGCCTCACCGCGTCGTGGTCTGGCTCCAATCGACATGCTCCGACTTCTGGTGCATCGTCTTCGACGACGAGGGCTACATGGACACCGGCTGGGTGACGGGCCGCGTGGCCACCAAGACCGGCGGCCTGGGCTGCGACAACACCAACCGCCGCAAGTACCGCCTGGTGGTCGACGTCTACGCCCGAGGCACCTACCTCGACACCGTCGTCGGCAGCAACGAACCCGTCCTGTCCTGCTCGATGTGACCGCACGGGGCTCAGCGGCCGGCTAGGGTCGGCACCTATGACGGTCGCTGAGCCCCGACTCCTCCAGCCGCCGGCGATCCTCGCGCGCGGCGGCGGGCTGGTCCTCCTGCACAACGGAGTCATCGACGGCCCGCACGGGCTGATGATGGTGATCGACATCCTCGAAGAGCCGGGGTCCGGCGCTCTCCGGACCCCGGACTGGACAGGACCGGGGCTCCCGTCCCCGCTGACCGTGACCGCCACGGGCCCGGACGGCGAGCCGGTGCAACCCAAGGTCATGACCAGTGACGGCGGTCCCGGTTACCACCGGGCCGTCGTCACGTTTGGCCGCTACGGCAAGCCCACCCGGCTCTCCCCTGAGGACACCCGGATCGCCGTCACTCTCGCCCCGCCCGGCCTGTCCGCCGCCATCAACCTCGCAGGCGGGCAGTAACCGCCATCGCCAGGCCGAGCTACTGGCGGCCGAGGATCGGAATGTCCGGCATCAGGCCCAGCCCGCTCGTGCCCGATGCCGTCCCGCTGGACTGCGGCCATGAGCTGCGCCCGGAGGTCTCGGTCGAAAGCCCCGGCCCGGGTAGTCCGGTTGAGGCAGCGCAGCGAAGCGGTCACGTCGACGACGAGGTCTCACGGGCGCAGCCCCTCCGGGACGAGCTTGTGCAGGGCGCGTTGCCCTGTACTGCAAAGCCTCGACGGCGCCCTCGGTCTTGTCCATCGCCTCACTTTTCCGATACCGAAAACCCCTTGAATAAACCGAAGGATGACGCACTCCTGCTGGTCAGGGTTGAGCTGTCTCACCGTCTGGCCCAGGACGTCGCTCGTGAGGTGAGCGAGCGCGGCATCCTCCGGGCCTACTTCGTGAGCGCGGCTGCACGCAAATCGCGCGCATGGGAATTGCGCGCCAATGGCGATTACCGACCGCTTCCGGTAGGGTCCAATGCGTAATCGCCATTGCGTGGACGCCGACCTGACAAATCTTTCCCGAGGCGACAGAGTCACGTTTCACCGATGGCGGCGCTATGTAACAAAAAGCAACACGGAGAGGGGTGGCGGATGGCCGACGACATGGGATCGACCGTCCCGAGACGGCAGCTCGGGCGGGCTCTACGGGAGCTACGCACCGAGGCACGGATGACTCTCGACGGCGCGGCAGAGGCGCTGCACTGCAGCCGACAGAAGATGTGGCGCATCGAGACCGGCCTCGGCCCGGCCCGCGCTCTCGACGTCCGGGTCCTGTGCGAGCTGTACCGCGCGACGCCCGAGCTGGCCGCCGCGCTCATCGCCCTCGCCCAAGAGACCAAGGCCAAGGGCTGGTGGCACTCGTACATCGATGCCATCCCCGAGTGGTTCGAACTCTACGTCGGCCTGGAGTCCGCCGCGTCTTCCATCCGCCGCTTCGACGAAGCGCTGATCCCCGGGCTGCTCCAGTCGCGTGCCTACGCCTTCGCGGTCTACCAACATCGACACCAGGTGACGGAAGACGAGCGTGAGCGGCTGGTCGAGGTACGGCTACAACGGCAGGCCCTTCTTCACCGGAGGCTGCCTCGGGCACCCAAACTTGAGGTTGTCCTGGCCGAGGCGGCGCTGCTCCGCACAGTCGGCAATGCGTCGACCATGGCGGACCAACTCCGTCACCTACTGAAGGTCGGGGAGCTACCCAACGTCTCCATCCGGGTGTTCCCCCTCAGCGCAGGCTTGCACTTCGGCGCGGTCGCCGGCTCGTTCGTCATCCTGGACTTCCCGATCCGCAACCGAGTCGAGCCCGAGCCGTCGGTCATCTACAAAGAGTCGTTGACCGGAGCGCTCTACCTCGACCGCAAGGAAGAACTCGCCATCTACGAAGAAGTCTGGGCAAGCCTCGATGACCTGACGCTTGATAAGGCACAATCAAGTCAACTGATCAACAAGATCATCGGGGAGGTCCACCATGGCTGAACTGACCGGCGCTCAGTGGCGCAAGAGCACCCGCAGCGGCGACAACGGGGGTGACTGCGTGGAGGTCGCTGACAACCTGCCCGGCCTCGTCGCCGTACGCGACAGCAAAGACCCGACCGGACCCACCCTCACCTTCTCCCCCACCGCTTGGACCCGCTTCGTCCGGGCGGCCAAGACTCCGCACTGAGCCTGCGCCAAGACGGCACAGCGCTCCCGTCCGTGGCCCATGTCTTCGACGGGTGGGCCTTCCTGGTCATGGAGCGTCCGGGCGGCGCAGCCCGGACAACAGACCGGCGATCTCCTGCGTCCTGGGATGGGTAGCGCCATGCAGCCGGGTCAGATCAGCGAGGAGACGGCTCATCGTCTGCTCGGCCGCACGCCGCTGACCCGCTCCGAGCTGGAGCAGGCCGATCTGGCGACGAAGCTCCAGGGTGCGGGGGTCGTCTGCGCCGAACGCGTCGGTCTGGTCGCGTACCAGTGCGTCGAGCTGCCGCAGCGCCTCGCTCGTCTCACCGAACAGGGCACGGCAGGTGGAGCTACGGAGCCGGCATTGCAGTGCGAGTTCCGCGCGCGGCCCTTCCGCCTGGGCGACGTCCGTGGCGAGTTCCTCGTACACCGGGGCGGCTCGCCGGTAATCGCCCTCCTCGAACAACGCGTCGGCGAGTTCGAGCCGCGCCCGCACCACGTCGCTGTCGGTCCGACCGAGGGCATCGATCGCCGGCTGGACAGCGGCAGCGAGCACGTCCGCCGCCTGCCCGTAGCGGGACGCCCCTGCCAGCCGCCCAGCGTTCGCCCGTAGGCGCCGCAGCTCCGAGCGACCGATTCCCGGTCGCGCCTCGCCGCGCGGTTGCGGCGGCCCTACTGGCTTGGGCGGCGGGGCCGGTGGCACCGCGGGTTGGGCCGGCCCGGCGGGCGGTGGGCCGCCGAACACCCGTCCGAGCACCACGCTGTACATGCGGATGGGACTGATCGCCGACGGCGGGTGGAGGGTCCCCGGGATCGGTCGGAGATCGGTGGCGAAGGGCAGCAGCCGTTCGTAGACGACCTGCGCGCTCTCCGGCCGATCTTCGGGCTTCTTCTGCAGCAGGTGCAGGAGCAGAGCCTCCAGCTCGGTGGGGACGTCGTCGCGTACGCCGCGGACCGGCACCGGCTCGTGTCCGACCTGCTTGCTCCACACGTCGTACGACGTCGAGCCGGTGAACAGCCGCTCTCCGGTGAGCATCTCGTGCAGGGTGCAGCCCAACGCGTACAGGTCGGTGGCAGGACCGCTCATGTTGGTCTGAATCTGCTCGGGTGCCATGTACGGGGGTGTGCCGGGGGGCAGACCCGTCGCCGTGATCTTCGAGAAGTCGGAAAGCGTGGGCGCGGCGGCGAGTCCGAAGTCGAGGACCTTGACGGCACCGTCCGGCTGAAGCATGAGGTTGCTCGGCTTCAGGTCCCGGTGCACGAGCGAGGCCTGATGCGCGGCGGTGAGGACGGCGCAGACCTGTGCAGCGATCGCCGCCGACCATCCGATGGAGAGAGAGCCCTGCTCGGCCACCAGGTCGCTGACGCTGATCCCGATGATGCGCTGCATGACGAGGTAGGGCCGGCCGTCGTGGGTGCCAACGTCGTAGACGGCGGGGACGCCGGGGTGTTCCAGGCGGGCCGTGATCCGTGACTCACGCACGAACCGGCGGATGTAGTCCCGATCCGGTTCGCCGTTGGGAAACCGGATGAACTTGACCGCCACCGGCCGGTCCAGTTTGGTGTCATGGCCGAGCCACACCTCGCCCATGCCCCCGCGACCGATCGGCAGAACGTCCAGTTCGTACCGGCCGTTGATCAGCGTCCCCACGGCGCGAACCCTTTCCCGTTCTCGATTCCGCCACATCCGTACGTTAGTCCGCAGTCGTCGTCGGCCGCGTGGCGCCGGCCGGGCCTGGTTTGCTCACCGCCCCCGCGCCGATGTGCGCAGCGGAACCAGCAGACCACGGCTCTGCAGCTCGGCGATGTGTTCGGCGGCCCGCGCGGGTGCGGTCCCGCCACGCACCAGCAGCCCGGCCTCGATGTTGCGATTGACCCCCGACTGGGTGAGGTTGGCACTGGACAGCAGCAACACCCGCCGATCGGCTACCGCGATCTTTGCATGCATCTTGGCGTGCTCCACGGCCCGCTGCTCGACCGGCCAATGCCACAACCGGACGCCGGGCAGGTCGACGAAGGCAGCGGCGGGCTCGGCCCCGTTCAACGCCCCGCGCGCCCCGGCCAGTGTCTCGACCACGACGGTCACGGCCACGCCGCGCGCGACCGCCGTGGCCAGGGCCGACACCAGCGGGGGGTAGGGCCGGGCGGAGTACGTCATCAGCAGCAGTTCGGTACGCGCCTCCGCGACCAGCTCGACGAGAACCTGCGCGGTCGCGCGGACCGGAACCGGATGGGTGCTCGGCCCGCTCCACACCGACTCGATCCGCACGGCCGCCGACTGTTGGGCGTGGCCGGCGGCCAACCCTCGCAGGTAGGCCGCCGCTTCCACACCCGACACTCCGGTGGCTCGCTTCGCGGCGAGCACCGCCCCGGCGGCCTCGGCGAACCCGGGAACCGGCACGGCGTGCAGTACGGCCTGCTCCGGCCAGCCGTCGCCGAGCCGGTCGGCCAGGACCCGCAGGTGCGCCGGGCCGAGCCGGTGCACCGCGGCTTCGGCCGCCGCTTCGAAGGCCGGCTGCCAGGTCACGGCAGCTCGGGAAAGAGCGCCAGCTCCGGCTGGTCGATCGGTACGACGAACCGCCGGTCCAGGAACCGGTTGCCGCGTTCGCAGGTCGTCTCGGAGACGAACAGGCAGACGTGGCAGGCGGCGCCGTGCAGGAAGTCCTCCGGGTGGTGTGGAAGCCGCTCGGCGCAGAGCGGGTCCGACGAGCAGTGCATAGCGTCGTGCAGGGCCCGTCGGGTGAGTCGGACCAGCGCGTCGGGTTCGGCGAGCGACACCAGGCCGCCGAGTGTCCCCTCTCCGTCGGGTACGGCGGTGTAGATGAGGATCCCGGCCCGCTGCGGGTCGTCGGGCGTGCCCGGGTAGATGCGTTCCGACAGGCTGGCCGAGCTGTAGCCACATTCCAGTGCGATGGTGCGGATCAGCAGGTGTGACAGGGTGTGCAGGGCAATGTACCGCTCGCCCGGCCAGTTCTTCATCCGCTCGAAGCCGCCCCGGACGCGTCCGGAGTAGCGGCTCTCCCGGAACCGCCCGTACGCCTCCCGGTGCGTCTCCATGCACTCCGTGTCGGTGACCCGCCGCTCCCACCCGGCGAGCAGGTCCTCGGGAAGGCGTAGGAAGATGCCTTCACCGCGTACCTCACTGGCCGGTATCCAGTTCTGCGTGGCCTTGAACAGCGGGGCCCGCTGGACCAGTTCCGGGTCCATCGGGTCGGGGGCGTCGAGGCGGGTGAAGCCGACCAGGGCGCGGACCTCGCGCAGCCGTTCCGCGTGGATCACGTCGGCGTAGATCTCCTTCAGCTCCCCTGGCACGCCGTCCGGGTCCCGACGGAGGGTGAAGTCGTCGGTGGCGGGTGGCAGCTCCGCAGCGGAGAAGACCTCCCACTCCGGCGTGTGCAGATCCGGATAGGTCTTCTCGTCGTCGTCGGCCGGGGGCCCGTTGCGCTGCCGTTCGATCGCGGCCCAGACCTGGGCGTCGGACCACCGGTCGAACTCCCGCAGAGCGGGCACGACGGTCCGCAGGTAGGGCAGCATGTCCACGCTGGGCATGCCCTTGAGCGCTTCCCAGTGCTGTTCCACCTTGGTCTGCAGCTCGCTGGCACCGGTCCGGGGCACGGCCAGGGCGGAGAGTGTCTGGGCGAACCACTGGTTCGAGGCTCCGACGATGAGGAGTTTCAGCTCGCCGGTGCACGCCCCGGGCTCGAAGTCGCCGAGGTGCGCCCGGCGGCCCCGGCAGCGGGGTAGCTTCTCCGCGCCCCGGCCGCCGAGGACCTCCTTCATGTTGCGGCGGGCGCCGCAGGGCACGCACCTGATCTCGACGTTGGCACCGAGGTTGCCACCCCGGTCGTCCATGCGCAGCTTCGGGTGGCTGGCGTCGGGACAGCCGCCGCCCTGGTGCACGTACTGGGTGTAGGGGAAGTCGTCCAGATGGCCGGCGGTGCAGGCGAGCACGAACCGGGCGGCGACCGCCATCGGCCGCCGGCCGGACTTCTTCCGTCCGCAGGCGGTGTGGAAGAACCGGGCCTCGTGCGGTTTGCGGGCCTTGGCGTTCTCGAACCCGAAGACGCCCCCGTCGACCGGTGCCAACTCGTCACAGGCGGTGCAGCGCAGCCAGCCGGGGAACGGCGTGATCGGCACGCCGACCTTCGCCGCCGGGCCGTTGGGCTGCTGGTCCACGCCGTCCATCCACGGCGCCGGGCGCAGCTCCTTGATGGACTTGTCCTTGAGCAGCCTCCGCACGGCGGCGAGCAGCCGGGGCTCGGTGATCGGCTCCCAGTCCGGCACCGTGGTGTAGTTCCAGTCGTCGAGCCCACGGACGAGCACGGAGAAGTTGGGCAGGTCGACGATGGCACCGACGCCGGTGGTGAACATCAGATGGCTGGGGCGGACCGATCCGACCCGCCGGAAGTGCTTGCCCGCCATCAGTGTCCCTTCCCCGCGAGGGTCGACTCGCCCAGTTCGTCCCCGTCGGGGAGGTCCTCTTCCCGCGCGTCGTCACTCTGCGGGCCGAACGACCAGTCCGGCGCTCCGTACTGCGGGTCGAAGATCTTCTCCCCGGCGGGCAGTACCAGGTTGATCTCGTTCTCGGTCTCCCGCATGGACTGCCCGACCGTGAGGTCGGTCCAGCGCTCGCCACCGGCGACGGTGAGCAGGCCGGCGAGCTTCTGCTGCTTGAAGGTTCCGTCGGCGTAGCCGAGCCGCGTGGAGCCGGTCTTACGCTCGTTCCACCGGTCCCGCAGCCGGTTGATCCGCTCGCCGAGGTAGTCCCGGGCGCGGGTGCCACCGATCGCTTCGGCCCGGTCCAGGAACCGGTCGACGACCCGCCGCACCTCCGGGCCGTCGAGCGGCACGTCGTGGGCGTCGGTGTTCCGGGAGAAGGCCTCCTCCGTGTTACGCACCGCTGCGACCATGGTCGCGGTGGTGCCCCGGTCCAGCGCCCGCCGGGTGTACGGGGTGACCGACAGCGCCTCCACCTGACGGTAGAAGGTGGCGTGGTAGTACTCGAAGTCCTCGTAGTGGGCCAGGTCCCGGGGGCGGGTCCAGTTGTAGAGGGTCACCACCAGGCCGGGGCGACGGGCGTCCCGGCCGACCCGGGAGGACGCCTGGATGTACTCGGCGGTGTTCTTCGGCTGCCCGGTGACCACCATCAGGCCGAACCGGGAGACGTCCACGCCGACCTGGAGCATCGAGGTGGCCAGCACCACGTCGACCGGCAGCCGGCCGTCGTGCTGTCGCCGGTAGTAG
The DNA here is from genome assembly GCF_900090325.1 of Micromonospora pallida. Taxonomy (NCBI): domain Bacteria; kingdom Bacillati; phylum Actinomycetota; class Actinomycetes; order Micromonosporales; family Micromonosporaceae; genus Micromonospora; species Micromonospora pallida. Next base: position 3,145,488 of record NZ_FMHW01000002.1, read on the forward strand.
CGGTCGGTCACCGGGTGCAGTTTGAGCCGCGGGTTGGAGGCGGTCTTGGCCTTCATGGCCTCCCGCATGTCCTCGAAGACGGCCCTCCGCCGGGCGGTCGTGTCGATCTCCGCGTCGAAGCCGATCTCCAGCCGCTTCAACACGTCACTGATGTCTCCGGACGAGATCCGGGAGGTCAGCTCCTGGACGTTGAGCATCACCGGCCCGGTGAGCCGGTCCGACATGCCCTTGCGGCGGCCGTGGGTGCGTACCCGGGTGGTCACGTCGTCGTCCAGGAGCCGGCGCATGCCGGCCAGCTCGCGGGTGGCGCTGAAGTATCCCACCGTGGTCAGGTACGGGTCGGCGGGCGAGCCGTACTGGTCGAAGAGGGTCTGCCCGGCGAGCAGCAGGATCTCCGCGACGCGGATCTCGGCCGACTTCATCCGTACGCCGTGGGCACAGACACCCAGGTAACGACGGCCCGGGTGGTCCACGGTGACCGGAACCTGACGGCTGAAGAAGGTGTCGGTGATGTCGATGACCGGCGGCGGGAACACCGCCAGGTCCCGCCCGAAGACACCGAGCACCTGTGCCCTGGCCCGCTTGGTGGTGGCCGTCGACGCGACGATCTTCGGCCCGGCCGCGCCGCCGTCGGGCAACGGCCAGGTGCAGAGCTGGTCGACGGCCGCCTCGAAGAGCCCGACCATGGTGCCGAGCGCACCGGAGATGAGGTGCAGCTCGTCCTGGATGATCAGATCCGGCGGGCGCAGCCGAACCACGGGCTGGCTGCTGACCGCCTCCAGGCTGCCCTTCTTGTTGTGCCGGTTGCTGCACCCTGTACGGGCGTCCAGGTCGTCGTGCCGGTAGCCGTGTCGGGGACAGCGCTGCCGTACCCGGCCGAAGAGCAGCCCGGCGAAGCCGCGCCAGGGGAGCTGGGCGAGTTTGTCGACGGTGGCGATGACCAGGCTCGGCGCGTACCGGTAGATCTCCTCGTCGACGGTGAGGATGGGCAGACCCTCGGCGCTGCGGGTGCGGGAGAACGGGCAGGCGTCCGCGCCTTCCGCCTCCGGGCAGAACAGCAGGACCCGCCGGAGGTCCTCCTTGGGTTCGAGATCCCGCTCGGCCCGCAGCTTCGACCCGCACCACGGGCAGCTCAGAGTCTGGAGCACGTTGGTGAACTTGCCGTGGCCCGCCTCGCGCGCCTCGGCGATCTGCGCGGCTGCCTCGTCGAACCAGTTCGGCGACACGCCCCCGCCGACCCACAGCCCGATCCGGAACGGCTCGACGCCCCAGGTGCGCTCGTCACGTCGGCGCAACACCTCGGCGGCGCAGATCAGTGCGGCGGCCCGCTGGAACTGCTGGGCGGTGAGCAGCCGCAGCGTGTACCGCATCAGCACCGACACCCCGGCGTCGCCGCTGCGCGAGTCGGCACCGGAACCGACCACACCCTGGAGGCGGCGGATGGCGAAGGTGAACGCGGTCAGGCCGAGGTACGCCTCGGTCTTGCCACCACCGGTCGGGAAGAACAGCAGGTCGACGACGGCGTCCCGGTTCGCCGCCCGCTCCGGGTGCGCCGGGTCGGTCAGCGACGGCAGGTTCAGCAGCACGAACGCGAGCTGGAAGGGCCGCCAGGAGGCGGCCGAGGCACCGCGCGCGTCAACGGCGGCCTTCGCCTCCACGTACGACAGGCCCTGTTCCTCCCGCAGCCGGGCCACCTCGCTGTGGCGACGCTGCAACGCCATGGCCTCGTTGGCGAAGCGGAACGCGGCCAGCGCCTCGCCGTGCCGCTCGGCCGTCGGGTCGGTCAGCAGCGCGATGCCGGCCCGGAGTCGCTTGGCGGCCCGGGTGGCGGTGAATACGGCGTGCTGGGCGGTCCCCCGGAACGGCTCCGGCAGGTCGGGGACCTTCGCTTCCTCGTCGGTGAGCCAGGCTTCGTACCTGTCGGCGAGGGTCACCAGCCCGGTCCGCAGTCCGTCGACGTCAACCGCAGCCAGGGCGTCCATCGACAGCTCCACGCCGGCCAGCGGCGTACCCGGGCCGGTCGGTGCCACCGTCGCGGGCACGTTGTAGGTGGGCAGCCAGGTGGTGAAGAGCTTGTGGGCACAGCGTTCCCCGGCGCGCACCCACGGATGCACGGCCACGTTGCGGCCGGAGGCGTGGCGGCGCTGCGCCCGGTACAGCAGCCGCAGATGCGTCTCCTCCTCGTCGTCGCTGATGCCCTTCACGCCGTCGAGCGGATCGTCGATGGGGAGGAAGACCGCCGCGTGTCCGTCCGACGCGGTCACCGTCAGCGCGGCCTGGAACAGCCACGCGGTGTCCCCGTTGCTCTCCGGCTCGGCCTGCGAGTTGATCAGGGCGAGCTGCACCACCCGCCGCCCGTCCCGCGGCCGGATCTCGACCGACAGGTGCACTCCCGGCGCGTCCTGGTCGGCGACGGTCAACGGAATCCGGTACGAGGTGTCGCCGTCGAGCCGGACCGGTCTGGCGTACGACACCGGCTCGCGGTACCAGACCCGGCGCTTCCGGCCCTTCTCGTCCTCCGACTCGCGCAGGTCGTAACGCCCCCAGTCGGCGGTCACGGACAGCACGTCGGTGTCACCGGCCACCGCGAACGACATCCCCATCGAGGACGCCCACATCTTGCCCAGGTTCAGCGGGGTGACCACCTCGGGCAGTTCGGCCTCGCTGCCGTCCCCCTGCACGGCGGCGTCCACGTCCTGCACCTCGGCACTCTTGTCGGTGCGCGGCCGCTGCTTCGGCCCGAGCATGCCCACCAGGTACCGCTCCCGTGGGCCCATCGCACCGGGTGGGAACTCCTCCCGCTCCCCGTCCCACGGCCCGAGCAGGTCCCGCCCGATCAGCTCCTCCAGTTCGTCGCGCAACTGGTAGGAGGTGGCCTTCGTAAAAGTCTGCGGCACGTCGAGCGGCGAACGCTGGTCCGCGTCGCTGTCGCCGTCCCCGGCCAGGGACAGCGCCTGCTGCTCACCCCGGGGATGCGGGAAGAGGGCGGCCTCGTCGGCTCTCACCACTCCAACCTCCGGTCCTGCGCTCCTTGGATGCTGGTCACCATCTGTCGTGCCTTCCTCTGGCTCAAGCTGGTCTGACTCACGCGATCACCTGTCGGACCAGCTCGAAGGCACCGCCCACGAGCAGACCACCGACGGCGATCACCGCCGCGCATCCGCTCTTCTTCTGGGCGGTCATGACCGGAGTAGCCGGCACACGTACGGTGGCGGGAACGGTGATCCGGATCGTGGGCGTCTCGTCCCAGTCGTCGTGTCGCTCGACGAACCTGGCATGGTACTCGGCGGGAGTCATCTCCCGTGGCCGCCAGAACTCGTGCCACTCGGGACGAGCCGGACGGGTTGCGGCAGTCCGTTCGGCGGCGAGCCGGCCGGCGACCTGCGCGCCCTCCGCATCGGCGAACAGTCCACCCCGGACCTTCGCCGCCTCAGCCTCCAACACCTTGCGCGCCTGATCGGGCGACATGATGTCTATACCGGCGGTGACTGCCTTGGCGATTCGCGGGTCGTCCTGCCCGGCACCGCCGTCGATCACGAGCCGCACAGTCTTGGTGACGTTCACGGCGACCTTCGCGCCCTGTTCGACGGCGTAGTCGACCACCTCGGTGACGTCGGCCGAGTCGCCGACCGGCAGGATGCGCCAGCCCTTGAGCGGGCCGTTGGTCCTGGCCCGGTTCGCGGCAGCGGCCTCCTCCAGGTCGCTGATCAGGTGTGACGCGGCGAGTTCCTTCGCCGCCCGCTGAAGCTCCTTGAGTTCGACGGACGTGACCACGCCGTCGTCCTCCGCGCGGGCCCGCGCCTCGGCCAGGAACTCCTCGTGCACCTGCCGCGCCGTACTCTGGGTGAGCCCGGCCCGACCGGCGACGACCGCGAGCTGCGTCGCCTCCTCACCGACGATCCGGCCGTCGACGAGCGCGTGCGCAAGCAACGCCCGGTAGTCACGCAACCCGTCCGGCCGGGGTGGCGGAGAAGACGCCATGTACGGCAGCCTCGCCGTGAGGGTCGCCAACCACCCCTCGGTGCCCTTGCGCAGCCCGGCGGCGCGCGGGCTGATGATCCCGGTACGCGGCAGGCTGGGCAGCGGCCCCGGCGGTGGCCCCGCCCAGGCCAGCGGCTGTGGTGCTTCGGCGATGAGCTTCGCCAGCGTCGCGGCGAGCGCGCGGGAGTCACCGAGCGCCGAGTGCAACGCTGTCGGCCACTCCCCCGTGATCAGGTTGGCGACGTTGTCCAGCTTGTAGCCCCACCGGTCGAGGTGGACGCGCGCGGTGACGAGCGTGCACAACCCGGGCACACCCTGAAGGGTGATGCCGAGCCGCCCGTACTCGGCGATCAGGAACCTCTCCTCGTAGTCCAGGTTGTGACTCACCACGATCGCACCGCCCAGGTACGCGAGCACGTCCCCGGCGACGTCCTGGAACGTCGGTGCGTGCTTGACGTCCGCGTTGGTGATCCCGTGGTACTCCTCGTTGTTGATCCGCATGCCCGGGTTGACGAGGGTGGAGTACTCGTCCAGCACGACGCCGTCGCCACGCATCCGGACGATGCCCACCTCGCAGACCCGGGAACCCTTGTTGGGGTGCAGGCCGGTGGTCTCCAGGTCGAGGAAGGCGAACGTCAGGCCGCGCGGGTCGACGCCGCGCTGACGGGTGAGCTGGCCACGAACGAACACGGAAGCAGCCTCCGGGAAGGGTGTGCGGATCAGAACAGGGTCGCGGGGCCGGGCTGCGCCTTGCGGCCGGACTTCTTCTTGTCGTGTAGGCCCTGCGCGTCTTCCTCGGCGTAACGCTGGTGGTTCAACTCCAACAGCCGATCGAGGATCTCCCGCTGGACGGCGGGCCCGACGGTGTAGCGGGTGTACGCGCCGGCTTTGTGGAAGCCGTGGTCAAGGCCCTGATCGACCAGGTCGTCCCAGTCGTAGGCTCGGCAGACCGCCACGTCGATGTCCCGGTGAATCCGCCGCAACTCCACGATGTCGTCGTCCTGACACCCCGAGTCAAAGACAAGGTTGTACGTAGCCGTCAGCCCCGCCTGCCGGCTGAGCATCACGTTTCGCCGGTACGTGTCGAGTCGATCGCCGAGTCCCCGCAGCTCGGACGTCAACTCCGGCAACGCAAGCGTCTCGAACACGTCCGACGGGGTGTATCGAAGGTCAGCCTTCATCGACGACGCGCGGCTGGCCGCCCACCAGTAGTGCGGCGCACTCGACAGCAACGCCAACATGGCCGTGTCATCCGTCGCAAACACAGCGAGCGCGTGCGAGAAGACCTGGCCGGTCGGCACGATCACCGGCATAACCGTCTTGCTGACGAGCGTGATCACAACTACCCTGCCAAGCTCCGCAATTGCGGCGCGCAGTCCTGGTGCCAGCTTCTCATATTGCCACCATTTCTCACGAGTGGCTCGCTTAGCGTCAGGAAGTTGATCCCGCGAAGGTTTTACGAGAGTTCGGAGTCGCTGCATGCAGGCCCGATAAAGGCAGGCACGGTCATACGACCAGTCCCCGAAGTCAATAATCCACCGACTTGCCGAAAGGTCGGGTCGAGAATTTACGTCCTGCCCGTTCAGGTATCGGAAAAGAACCTCTTGACTGCGCCCGTCGGCCGCAATCAGATCCGCCGCCTCCTCTTCGGACATCACGAAGCCAATGCCGTTGACGAAGTTACCTATGTAAGCAAGGCCGGCACTCCCAGCCAATCGCACAGCCGGCCCGGACGCGCGGGATACAGGATCGAGCATGGTGGTGATACCAGGGACGACGACTCCATCGGCCACGCAAGCAGCCTCCCGGCCGACCGGCCGTCGACTAGTCCAGACGGCACAGTATTCGAGCGCGGCCGAACTTGACGGCCAGGGCTTGCTTTTAACTGATCTCCGGATCGATATCCCACGTGTCACGACCTGCTCCAAGCCGACTTCCCGGGTGTCACCCTGGGCCAGGGTATTGGTGGCGATCAGCCCGGTTTGCCCGCCGGCGTTAAGTAAGTCATGTGCCCGGAGAAGGAAGTAGGCGACCAGGTCGGCGTTTCCCTTCACGCCCCGCCCGAGCACTGCGACGAGATACTCCCGATATGCCGTGCCCAGTGGACCGCTGATCTTCTTGCCACCCAGGAAAGGCGGGTTGCCGATGATGGCGTCGAAGCCGCCCTGCTCGAAGACCTCGGGGAACTCCAGGGGCCAGTGCAGCGGATCGCGGTCGAAGCCGCCGTCCGGCTGGTCGAGGGAGAGCCAGGACTGCGCCTGCTCGATGAGCGGGTCCACCTTGCCGCCCTTGGCCAGTTGCTGGGCGAGCGTGCCGACGCGTGCGGCGATCACGACAGGGTCCTGGCCACGCTTGACCGACGCGAGTGAGGCCCCCACCACCAGGTCGGCGTAGGCGTCGGCGCGCTTTCGTACCGCACGCGCTTCGTCGAGGAGTCGGCGCTTCTCCGCCAGGGTGTCCAGGCGGTCCGGCAGTGCGGCGAGTTTCCGGCGCAGGTCCCGGGCCTCGGCGATGTCGCGTTCCAGCCGCAGGTCACCGGCGGCCTTCCCGGGCAGCGTCGCCGTGTTCCCGAGACCGAGTAGTGCATCTCCCGGGACCAACCGGTCATCGAGGAAGGTGAAGGGGCGCTGGGGGTCCATGGAGACCAGCCAGAGGGAGAGCTTCGCCATCTCCACGGCCATCGGGTTGATGTCCACCCCGTACAGGCAGTGTTCGATGATCTGCCGGCGGGCCTCGATGACGAGCGGGTCGTCGTCGGCGTCCATCGTGCGGCCGGTGTCCCGCTGCTGGTAGGTGAGCGCGCGTTCGTCGCCGTCCCGCGACCAGGCCTCGATGAGGTGGCCGGCGAGGTAGCGGGCCGCCGCGACCAGGAACGCCGCCGAGCCCATGGCGATGTCGGCGACCTTCAGGGCGAGGATCTCCTTGGCCGACTTCGGCTTCCACTGTGCCCTGTCGGCGGTCTGCAACGGGCCGGGCTCGTAGACCAGCGGTTCCAGCGCGCCTTCGACCACCTCTACTGCAAGGAAGCGCGGGGTGTAGTGGGTGCCGGTGTTGCGGCGCAGCGCGGACTCGGTGACGAAGAGCGCTCCGGGCAGGATGACCACGGGCAGGCCGCGCAGGTCCGCCCGCAGCACGCCGACGAACGACAGCAGTCGCTCGGAGAGCGGGTAGTCGCCGCCGGTCACGGCGAGGAGTTTCCGGCGGGCCTCCTCGCGTTCCGCCCCGTCGAGGGGCGCAAGCTTCTTGGCCAGCGCCGCCGGGGAGCCGATCTTGGAGTCCTTGTGTTTCTCGGCGAGCGCCTTGGCCAGCGCCGACACGTCGGGGTGCAGGCGGTGCAGCGTCTCCAGGTCGGCGAGGGCGACCTCGTCCTCCAGTCCTTCCTTGCCGATCAGCCCGACGGTGACGTCCTGAGCGCGGAAGCCCTCGAAGGAGAGCAGGCCCTCGTAGACGTACCCGATCTGCTCGACGTCGAGGGCGCGGAAGCTGACCGTGCGGCGTTCCCGGGACCGGCCGGTGCCGACCTGGACGTACTGCACCGAACGGAGCATATGCAGGACGGTCCGGTCGTCGATGGTCAGCGGCAGCCAGTCGTACCGCTTCGGGTCGAAGAGCGAGCCGTCGTGGCCGTGCAGGGTGAGCCGGGGGTGGTCGATGCCGTGGTAGACGGCGGTGAACAGGGCGAGCAGCCGGTGCCAGGCGGCGGAGCTGTGCTCCAGGTCCTCCTCACTGCCCTCGGTGACCCGCTGTTCCAGCTCGGCGCAGAGCCGGCCGGCGGAGTACGCCGCCGCGTACAGCTCGTTGTCGGCGGGGAGCAGCCGGCGCTCCTCGGCGAAGAGCAGGAAGACGATCCGCATCATCACCGCGACCGCGCCCCGGTAGACCTCGTGCGCCTCGACGTGGGCCAGGCCGCGACCACCGTCCTGCCGGTCGCGTACGTCGATCCGGCCGATCGCGGCGACGAGCAGCTCGACGGCCTGGCGGACCTGGACGCCGAGGGCCTCGGTGATCTCCTCCTGGCTGCCGAGGCTGTCCCGCAGCAGCGGCACCAACCGTTCGGTGTCGGGCACGCCGAAGAACCGGTGCCGGGAGAGCAGCGAGACGAAGGCGCGGACCACGTCCCGCTCGGCTGCCTCCGGCCAGGAGACCGCGTCGAAGGTGGCGGTGGTGGTGACGCCGCCGCGCGGGGCCCAGACCAGGGTCCACCAGCGTCCGCCGGTGGCCAGGCCGAGCTCGATGTTGTGGTGCCGGCACAGTAGCGCGAGCCGGTCGGCGGGCGTCGCGGCCCAGGTGGAGCCCTTGACGCGGGCGGTGGGGTGCTGGCCGGGCGGGATGACCAGGCCGAGCAGCCGTACGCTGTCGGCCTTGACCTGTTCCCCCGGCTCGACCAGCACGAACGACGGCCGCAGCTCGGTGTCGTGCTCGGCGACGGTGTGGGCGAGCGCGTCGAGCCCTTCGGTGTGTCGGGCGTCGCCCCAGCCGAGCAGCTCGTCCAGCACGTACCCGATCCAGTCGGCCTGGCCTGCGGCGGTGTCGGCCTGCCAGGTGGTGTGCTGTTGGCGCAGCCGTTCGCGGCTGCGCCGATCGAGGGTGTCGAGGGTGGGCCAGGTGCGGCGCAGCACCGGCAGGCTGAGGAAGGGGCCGCTGACCTCGACCAGGCTGAGCCAGTTGCGGTGCTGCTCGACCCCGTCGGGGGCTGGGCGACGGAAGGTACGGCTCATCGGGTGGCCTCCCGCTTCGGTACGACGAAGACCACGGCCACCGGGAAGCTGTGGTCCTTCGGGTCGCGGTAGCGGGCGGCGACCGCTTCGAGTTCGCGGTCGCGCTCGGCTTCCAGGGCCAACAGACGGTCCTCCCAGGATTGGCGGTCCTTGCGGTACTGGGTGAGTTCTTCCCTGGTCTTGCTCGCCTCGGCGCGGCTGATCAGCGCCTGTTCGGTCTCGCTGTCGTCGGCGTCGAGCGCGCCGCGCAGGGTGGCGGCGAACTGTTCGAGGTTGTGGATGATGCGCTGCCGTTCGGCTTCCTGCCGCTGGGCGAGCTTGCGCTCCAGCGACTCCTGCCGGGCCCTGGTCCGCCACTCGATGGCCGACAGCAGGCCGCCCCGGACGCGGGGCCAGCGCTCGGCCAGCCGTGCCTGCACGACCGGGGAGGCGGGGGCGCCGGTCGTCAGTGCCCGGTCGAGGATGCCCTTGAGCATGCCGAGGTTCTCCAGGCGGCGGAAGCGGCCCTGTTCGGGGGCCCAGCCGCCGGCGTGGAGCACCTCCTCGTGCAGCCGCACGCCGTCCGCGCCGACCAGCACGAACCGGGAGTACGCCCCGACCAGCACGTCCTCCAGGGTGGGATCGTCGCTGACCACAGCGGTGACCCGGTGCAGGCCGATGTCGGGGTTGGAGACAGCGGCGCGCAGCAGCCGGGTCGACATGGCCACCAGGGGGTGGTTGAGGTGGGCGAGGACGATGCCGTCGCGGTCCTCCTTGGCCACCTGCGGGTCGAAGGTGACCGGCAGTTGGCGGGGCGGCTCGTCGCCGTCGGCGAGCTTGGCGGTGAGGCCGGCACCGGCCCGCTGCCAGGAGCCGGTCAGCGGCGGCACCGTGTAGAGGCCGTCGAGCAGGTGCTTGTCGTCGGTATGCCGCTGAAGTCGCTGCTGGCGGGCCAGTTCCAGGGCGGTGTCCACGACCCGCTTGACCGCCGTCGGGGTGATGCCGAGTTCCTCGACGGTCTGGTCGAGGTCGGCGCGGAGCCGGCGGACCTGCTCGCGCAGGTTGGACTCGACGGGCAGGGTGCCGGCGGCCTTGTCGCGGCCGGCCGTGTCGATGTCGACGTTGACCTGCTCGCCGAGCATCCGCCGCTGCACCGCGTCGGAGAGGACGGCGTTGACGGAGCCGAGGTCCTCCTCCATCCGGGCGACCTTCGTGGCGACCCGGGACAGGAACTCCAGGTCGGCCTCGAACGCGTCGACCGGCTTACCGAAGCCGGTGCCGACGAAGTGCTGGATCTCCGGGTTGACCTCCTGCCCGTACCGGTCGATCCGGCCGATCCGCTGTTCCAGCTTGTTGGGGTTGAACGGGATGTCGTAGTTGACCAGCCGGTGGCAGTGGTTCTGCAGGTCGATGCCCTCGCTGGCCGCGTCGGTGGCGAGCAGGATCCGCACCGGGCGCTCGGTGGGCTGGGCCTGGAACGCCAGCCGGATCTGCTCCCGCTCGTCGCCCGGTGTGCCGCCGTGCAGTAGGGCCAGCCCGTCGCCGCCGAGCCCCTCCTGTCGGAGCAGGTCGGCCAGCCAGGTCTGGGTGTCGCGGTACTCGGTGAAGACGACGACCCGCTCGTTCGTCCAGTGCCGGCCGTCGGGGCGGCAGATCGCCGTCAGATAGGTGATCAGCTCGCGGGCCTTGGCGTCGGGCTGGGCCTCCTTCTGCTCCGCCCAGTCGAGCATCTTCTGCAGCAGGGCCGTCTCGTCGTCGGTGGGGTCCGGCTGCATCGGGCGGACCCGGTTCAGCGCATCGTCCTCCGCCTCGGCGAGTTGCTCGTCGTCGTAGGTGGCCATGTCCTCCATCAGTTCGTCCATCCACTCCGGCACGTCGTCCCCGGCGGCCAGGCTGGGCGAGCCCTTCCGGTTGGCCAGGGTGTCGAGGTAGACGCGGACGGTGTGGGCGAACGCGGCCGGGCTGGAGAAGAGCCGCTTCTTGAGCAGCAGCGTCACCAGGTCGGTGGCCTTACGGCCGCGCTGCGAATGCAGGCGCTTGCGCCGCAGCTCGGCGAACTGGGTCAGCAGGGCATGGATCTGCCGCTCGTCTTCCGGGTACGTGACCGGGATCGCGGACGCCTGGCGTTCGACGAAGCGGGGGGTGCCGTCCGGCTTCTCGATGTGCCGCTTGAGCCGGCGGACGACGGTGTCCCTGACGGCGGTCTGGTCGGGCTTGACGCCACGGGCGAACCGTTGGTTGTCGAGGATCTCCAGGAGCGCGGTGAACGATGCCTGGTAACCGTTGTGCGGGGTCGCGGAGAGGAAGAGCCGGTGGGTGAAGTGCGGGGCGAGCCGGCGGATCAGCTTGGTCTGCTGTGAGTCGACGGCGTAGATCTGCTTGGGCGCGGCCGGAGCGACGTGGTGTGCCTCGTCGAGGATGAGCAGGTCGAACGTGCGCGGATAGGTCGGGCCGTCGGCGGGCAGCACCTCGTCGAGGAGGCGCTGCGCCTTCTGCCCGCGCAGCCACGGCAGGCTGACAATGCTCAGCGGGTGGACCTCGAACGGGTTGGCCGCCGAGCCGTGGCTGCGGCGAACGGCGGCGCAGCGCTCGGAGTCGATGATGGTGAAGTCGAGGCCGAACTTCTCGGCCATCTCGTCGCGCCATTTCAGGGTCAGGCCGGCCGGGCAGACGATCATGATGCGGCGGGCGCGGTGCCGCAGCAGCAGTTCCTGGGCCACCAGTCCGGCCTCGATGGTCTTGCCGAGGCCGACGTCGTCGGCGAGCAGCAGGTTGACCCGCGGCGCGTCGACCGCGCGGGCCACCGGTTCGAGCTGGTAGTCCTCGATGGCGACGCCGGAGCGGAACGGCGCCTGTAGCGTCTTCACGTCAGCCGAGGTGACAGCCGACCAGCGGACCGCGTCGAGGAAGGCCGCCAGCCGCTGCGGCGAGTCGAACGCCTCCCCGGCGACCGGGGGCAGTGCGCCGCTGGGCAGCACCTGCCGGCCCGGCTCGACCTCCCAGATGACGTCGAGGGTGTGGCCGTAGCGGCCGTCCTCGACGCTCTGCAGCGTGACCAGCGTGCACTGCCCGGCCGGCTCGATGTTGCTGACAACCCAGCGCTGGCCGCGTACCGCGACCAGCTTGCTGACCGCCAGTTCGTCGGCGTTGGCCGTCGTCATGCTCGGCATTGCGCTCCCATGTTCACTTCGCCCCCACTTGAACCCCGCGACCCTACGTCCGTCCAAGGTGAACGGCGAGTCATCTGATCGGGTTGTTTGTTTCGGTTTGTAGCCCATTGGCGGGTGACCAGAAGATCACCCATGTCCAGTCCGTTCAACGAGACCGCGCAGTCAGCCGACCGGGTCCGGTCCGGTCCCGCTCATCGCTGCCCTCCCTTCGGGCGTAGCGCACCGCCGGCCAGGCCGTCCGCCGCGAGTCGCGCAAGGTCACCGCCGAGCGCCGTGACCTCCCGTACCGTCGATTCGAAGTCGACCAGCCGGCGGAACGCTTCGCCTTGCGCGCGCTGCTCGTCGAGGTGAAGGCGGCAGATCTGGGCACGGCGGACGTCGATTCTCGTGCCGGAGAGGCTGGTGACCTGCCGCTCGTTGGCGGTACTACGCAGCTGACCGGCGAGGAACCACGGATCCAGGACGGCCGGGTTGGCACGCAGCAGGACGAGACTCGGCCCGAGCAGCAGCCCGCCCGTGGTCACGACCTGGGCGACCAACCGGCGGGCAGCCACCGGGACGACGACGTCGCCGGGTTGCAGGTTGATCCGCTCGGCCAGGCTGCCGTCGTCGTGGGCGGTCGGCTCGACGCCGTTGGCGACGTCCTGCCCGGTCACCACGACGCCCGGGACCGCGCTATCCGTCGCGCCGTCCCGCTCGGCTGCCGGCCTGACTCGCACCGGCCCGATGATCTGCAGCGCACCGATGCGTGCCAGTTCGGCGACGGTCATGGTCTCCGGTACCGTCCGGCGGCCCGCTACGGGCGTGACCTGCGGCATGAGCGCCGGCAGCCGGCCGGCTGCGTCGGCCAGCCGTTGCTGGAGCCGGGTGAGGTGCTCGCCCGTAGTCTCGCCTGTGACGACGGGTTGCCGGCGGGCCGGGGTGATGTCGACCTCCTCGTCGAGCAGTTCGATCACCGGGACGGCGCGGGCGAAGCCTGCTTCCTCGACCTCGGCGTCCGGCGTGCTGGTGAAGTCCCGCCACGCCGCGAGGATCCGGGGGCCGGTCTCGGTCAGGTCGTCACCGGCGGCGTCGACCAGCAGCGTCCGCGCCGGTGGCGGCGCGTCGGGCGCGGGCCGCCGCAACACCCACACATGCAGGGGTACGCCGTGCGGCGCGGCCGCCCCGGGCGGGAGCGCAACGACGGCGCGCAGGGCGCCGCGACGCAGCAGCTCAGCACGGATCCGTCGGCCGGCGCGGCGGCTGGCCACGGTAGGTGGCATCAGCAGTACGGCCTGCCCGCCGACCCGCAGGTGGGCCAGGGCGTGCTGGGCCCAGGCCAGCTCCGGTTCGGTACGGGGGGTGCTGCCGACGATCCAGCGTGGGTCGTGGCCGAGTTCCTCGTCGCCCCAGTTAGTGGACCCGAACGGGGGGTGGCAGACGACGACGTCGAAGGTGCGGCCGGTGAACGCGTCGGCACGCAGGGAGTCGCCGGTGCTGATCTCCCCCGGCACGTCGCGGAGGGCGAGCCACAGGCTGGCGAGCCGGGCGAGGCCCTCGTCGAGTTCCTGCCCGTCGGCGGAGGTGCAGCCGGCGCGGACGGCGGCGCGCAGCATGGCGCCGGATCCGGCGGCGGGGTCGAAGACGGCGTCGCCGCCGACGCCGGCGAGGCCGACCATGAGGTCGGCGACGTCGTCCGGGGTGGCGAACGGGCGGCCGGGTCCGGGTGCGGAGAACCGCTGCCACAGCTCGTCGAAGGCGCCCTGCGGGCCGAGTTCGTCGGCGAGCGCGTCGACGTCGGGCAGCAGCGCTTTCAGGTGCGGGTCGGCTGGCCGGCGGGGGCGTCGGCCGCGTTGTCGGGCCAGCAGCAGGGTGCCGACGGCGGCGAGGCCGGCGGCCGGGGATTCGCTGGCTGCGGCGAGGTGCCGCCACAGGCGTTCGGCGGTGGCCAGCTCGGGCAGCTTGCCCTGGGCGCGGAGCCACTGCTCGACCTGCGCCAGGTCGAACTCGGGGCTGGCCGGGACGCCGCCCACCGGGACGGGGAAGTCGGCGTGGCGCTTGCGCCAGTTGCTGACCGCGGCGCGACCGACCCCGGCAAGCCGGGCGATCTCCGCTGCCGTGACGGTCGGTGTCTCCTGCACCTCCGCAGTGTGCCACGCCCGTCAAGCATTACGTCTGTTGACAGCGTTCACGGATGATGCTCTCATTGACGCCGCCACGCGAGAGCAGGAGGATCCCCATGCGCAAGAGCACCACCATCGCCCTGATCACCACCGGTCTGGTCGCCCTGGGCTGCAGTTCCGGCGGCACCGACAGCGCCGTTGGTTCCGGCAGCGCGGGCGACGACAAGAAGGCCACGGTCGCGAAGGTCGGCGAGCCGGCCCGGGACGGCAAGTTCGAGTTCACCGTCAAGTCGTCGAAGTGCGGCGTCGCCAAGGTCGGCACCGACCTGCTCGGTCAGAAGGCGCAGGGCCAGTTCTGCCTGGTCACCCTGAACGTCAAGAACATCGGCAAAGAAGCGCAGATGTTCGACGGCAGCAGCCAGAAAGCGTACGCCGCCGACGGCACCGAGTACTCCGCCGACGGCGCCGCCGCGATGTACGCCAACAAGAACGCCGAGACCTTCCTCAACGACATCAACCCCGGTAACCAGGTCACCGGCGTGCTCGTCTTCGACATCCCGAAGAACGTCAAGCTCGCCAAGCTCGAGCTGCACGACTCCCCGTTCTCCGGCGGCATCGACGTGACGCTCGGCTGACCCTCGGTCCGTCCGGGGGCGGAGTGTCCCCGCCCCCGGTGTTCGTCACTCGGCCGGCGATTGGCACCGCCGCCCGCCGGGTAGTTTCCTTTCGATACGTCAGGAGGCGTCATGCGCTCCGATGAGTTCCTCCGCGACCTGGACCTGTTCCCTGCCGACCGGCACCACCGGCTGCTCGCCCTGCGCCACTACCTGCGCGCTGCCGACTGCCACGCCTGCCAGCGGGTCGGCGACGCCGTCCAGTTGGCGGTCACCGCCGCCCGCTACGACGAACTGACCGCCGCCGACGGTCTGCTCCACACCGCCGAACAACTCGCTGCAGACCATGACGTACACCGCCGGTCCGACGACGATCCCGGACACGGTCGTGGCCGGGTCACCCGGTGGGCCGCAGGGTCCACGCCACTGATGGCGGCCACGGACGCGAGCTGGAAGGGACGCGTCGGCGGCATCGGCTATGTCGTCACCGACGGCCGGTACGGGCTGCGGGGCCGAGGCACCGGACGGCTCGACCCGACCGGCCCGTCCCGGGTTCTCGTCAACGAGCTGCGGGCGGTCGACTTTCTGCTGACCGACTACGACGAGCCGCCGGTCGGGCTGACCGTACTGCTGGACAGCCTCGGTGCGATGGAGTGGCTACACCGCTGGCAGGCCGGCGAGACCGCCATGCCAGCCGGCTACCACCTCCGGAACCGCCGCTGGGCGACCCAGCCCACCCTGCTCCGCCTCGCCACCCAGGTGGCCGGCCGGCCGGACCTGGTGTTCGCACACGTCAAAGGCCACAGTGGTCATCCGCTCAACGAGGCCGCCGACGCGCTGGCCCACATGGCTCGCCGCCGGCGGGTGGAATCCTTCGACCTACGGCCCCGCGCGCACGACCTGGTCGACGCGTTCCTCCGCGACTGGCACACCACCGCCGCCGTCTGAGCGACCAACCAGGACCGCCGTTCGAGATTCCGCTGGCGGGAGCGGGTAGACGTGGCGCGGCCACCGCGTGATCATCTGTGCGCTGTGGACGTAACAACCCAAGGGAGTTCAAGAAATGGCAGCTGGTGACCCCGACGGATCGGTTCCGGAGGCAGCCGTACCTGGGCAGCGCATCCTCGACCTCCTGGACAAGGCAATCGCCCTCCAGAGCCCGCTGGTGCGCAAGAACATCGCTCGGGCCCGCCAGCGAAACCCGGAGGCGACACCGGCACAGGTGATCCGCAATCTGGAGCGGATGTACGTCAGCGCCCTGACCGGGACGGGTGCCGCAGTTGGCGGAGCGGCCGCCGCGCCCGGCGTCGGCACGGGGGTCGCACTGGCACTGTCGGCCGGCGAGGCGCTCTCGTCTCTCGAGCTGAGCGCCCTCTTCGCGCTCTCAATCGCCGAGGTCCACGGAGTTCGCATCGACGAGATCGAGCGCCGCCGAACGATCGTGATGGGGATCATGCTCGGCGGGTCCGGCTCCGCCACCATTACCAAGGTCGCCGAGCGTACGGGGCAACACTGGGGGCGTCAGGTTGTCGCCAAGGTGCCTCTCCAGACGTTGCGCCAGATCAACAAGATCTTGGGAAAACACTTCATCACGAAGTACGGGACCAAGCAGGGAATCATCGTTCTCGGTCGAGTGGCACCGTTCGGTATCGGCGCGGTGATCGGTGGTGGCGCCAACGCTGCCCTCGCCACGCTGGCGGTGCGGGCCGGTCGTCGCGCATTCGGCCCGCCTCCGACGTCCTGGCCATGACCCACGCGCAGCACACCACCCGTCAGGTTGCTGCGCCCGTGCCGACGTGGCGGGCCGGGTCGGCGACCGCTCATCGGTCGGGGCCCAGGTCCAGCAGGCGTACCACAAGCAGCGTCCGCTGCACCGCCACCTGGACTGCATCGGCCCGTAACTGTCCCGGAAAAGCGTGGAACGTGAACAGGTGGTCGTCCTGGGCGGTCCATGGTGGGATCTCGTCGGCCTCGTATGCCGCGTGCATCGCAGGGGAGTCGAGCCGGTGGGAGGTGCCGATCGTGCGATGTGGTCGGCGTAGCGCCATCGGTTCGGTAGGCGCGGGCAGCTTGACCACGACAAACACCCCCCGGCCTTTCCAGCCCCTGACCGAGCCACTGAGCGCGTTGCCGTCCCAGGTGATCTCGCCGACGGTGAGCGGAAGCCTGTCGACGGTCCGGGTCCAGGCCCGGCGCACCCTGGTCTGGTCGGGTCGCTCGCACAGCGGCAGCCATGGCCACGGTTGGTCGGCTGGGACGGGCTGCCAGCCCTCGGCCCCGAGCCGGTGCAGTGTCTGCCGGTCGCGGATTTCGCGGACTGCTAGGCGCACGGCGTAGCCGCCGCCGACGACGGCCACTGCGACCATCGGGTGTTGCTGGGCCATGACCTTGGCCGTGCCCAATGTCAGCGATCCGGCGCAGCACATCAGCACGAGCGCGGCCAGGAAGAAGGCGTTGGACACCCGCTCTCTCATCGACCGTCACCTTATAGATCCGGCACCACCCGGGGTGTTGGTAAGAATCGCGACATCAGGGGCCAGATCTGGGTCCGGAGTGGCACTACCATGCGAATGTGACTCACGTTGCTCGGGTCCGGAGGCCGTACCCGCTGCTTGTCGCCGTGGTCGTCCTGTTGGGGTTCGGCGCGACTGTGGCCTGGGGCGTCGGCGACACGCTCGGGCTGAGCCACACCCCCGCCGCCGTGCCACGCGAGGACGTCACCGCCGCGCCGTCCCGGGTGACCGCGCCGGCACCGCCGCTGGCGTCCCTCGTCGTACCCGACGAGCCGCGCACCAGGAAGGCGGCGGCCGCAGTCGCCGACGCGCTCGTCTCCCGTGGCCTGCCCCGCCCGGTCGTCACCCCCGTCCCGCCGCGCCCGGCCATGACCGCGACCGCCGTGGATACGCCGGCAACGGCCGGACCGGCCACCGGTCCCCGGCCAGCCGCCCCGGCTCCGGCGCTGTCGGCGGTGACCGCCCTGCGGGCGGGCGTGCTCGCCACGCTGGCCGGGGCGCCGGAGTCGTACCGGCTCGGTGCTCGCGGGACCGAACTGGCCGTCGAGGGGGTCGACGTCGCGGGCGTCGCGGGCGGGTTGTACCGGCTCGCCGACCGGATCCGCTCCGGTGCCGAGGTGCTGCCCGCCGCCGACGCGGGCCGGCTGGTCACGCCACGGCTCGGCCTGCGGCTGACCGACGCCGGCTCGGTGGGCCGCGAGCCCGACCCGGCCGCCTTCGCCGCCGGCGCCGACTACCGCCTGAACACCGACGTGGTCTCACCGGCGCTGCTGCCGCAGACACCGTGGGTGGACGCCGGGGCGGTGGCCCGGATCGGCGCGCAGTTCCGGCAGTTTGTCGACCACTCGGTGGCGCAGGGCTACAACGGGATCGTCGTGCCCGGCTTTCTGGAGTACGTCACCTTCGCGAAGGTCGGCGACGGGCACGCCGTCTACCCGGCCGGCGACCCACACGTCGACCGGGCGCGGGCGATGGTCGCGGCGTTCGGCCCGGTCTTCCGGTACGCCGAGGAGATGGGGGTGAAGGTCTTCCTGCTCACCGACATGCTCGCGGTGTCGCCCCCGCTGGAGGCGTACCTGACGCGGACCGTCGGCGGCCTCGACGTGACCGACCCCCGACTGTGGGCGGTCTACCAGGCCGGGCTGGCCGAGCTGTTCGAGAGCCTGCCGTTCGTCGACGGCCTGATGGTCCGCGTCGGCGAGGGCGGCGAGGTGTACGCCGCCGACGGCTGGGACTACTCGTCGAAGCTGGTCGTCACCACGGACGCGTCGGTGCGCGCGATGCTGCGGGCGCTGCTGGACACGGCGGCCGAGGCCGACCGGGAAATGGTCTTCCGCACCTGGACGGTCGGCGTCGGCGCCGTCGGTGACCTGCACACCAACCCCGAGTCGTACGAGCAGGTGCTGGGCGGGTTCGACGACCCGCACCTGATCGTGTCCACCAAGTACAGCCTCGGCGACTTCTACAGTCACCTACCGCTGAACACCACCCTGACGACCGGTGGGCACCGCCGGATCGTGGAGTTCCAGGCCCGGCGCGAGTTCGAGGGATTCGGCTCGCTCCCCAACGACCTCGGCCCGCTGCACCGCCAGGCGCTCCGCGAGTTCCTCGCCGCCAACCCGAGGGTCGAGGGCGTCTGGAACTGGACCCAGGACGGCGGCCCGCTGCGTGCCGGGCCGATGTCGCTCTACCTGCGCGCCGGGTTCTGGCAGCTGTACGACCTGAACACGTACGCCACCGGCCGGCTGGCCTGGGACCCGGACACTGACCCGGCGCAGGTCACGGCGGACTGGGCGTACCGGACGTTCTCCGCCGACCCGACCACCGTCGCGGCGATCGGGCAGGCCATGGCGCTGTCCCGGCCGGCGGTCACCAAGGGCCTCTACCTCGGGCCCTACGCCGACCGGTCGGTGCGGGCGCTCGGGCTGGAACCACCGCCGATGATGTGGATCTTCGAGTGGGACATCCCGACCGGCGACTCCGCCGCGTTGGACAGCATCTACGCGGTGACCGGCGGACGCATCGACGTGGCGATCGACGAGGGCGAGCAGGCCATCACGCTGGCGCGACGCATGCGTGACCTGGTCGCCGCGACTGACCCGACGACCTGGCGGGACGCCGGGCTGCGCGAACACTTCACCAGGACGCTCGACTACCAGGTGAACCTGTTCGAGACCCTCGGCGCCTACCGGACCATGGTGCTGCGGCACGCGCAGTGGCTGGACACCGGCTCCCGTACCGCCTATGACGGCTGGCGGGTGGCCGAGACGACGTACCACGCTGCGCGCGACGTACACCGGCAGCGCTATGGCGCCGACCTGGACCTGCCGGCGTACAACTTCACCGCCGCCGACCTCGGGGCGCTTCGCGCGGACCGCGACCCGGCGATGGCCTGGGCGGCCCGGGTGCTGCTCGGGTCGATCCTGCTGGTGGTGCTGCTCGGTCTGCGCGAGCGGGGGCCCGGCGGCGCCGCCGCGCGAGGGCTGCTGCTCGGCGCGGTTCGGCCGTGGCGGGTGGCCGCGCTGCCGACACCCGCCTCCCGGGTCGACCGGGTGCTGGTGTGGCTGGTCCCGGCCGGGCTGCTGGTGGCGAGCCGGCTGGTCTTCACCTGGTTCGCCGCCCCGGCGCACCTGCTGGTCACCCTCGGCGGGTGGGCGCTGTTCGCCCTCGTCGTACGCCTCGTCGTCGGCCGACGGGACCCGTTCCACCTGTGGGCCGTGGTCGGCGGCGTGGCGCTGCTGCGCAGCGTACTGCTGCTGGCGGCGCTCGCCGGGCGCGGACCGGGGCGGTACTGGTTCACCTTCTGGACCGAGCCGACCGTGCGCACGGTGTACGTCACCGTCGCGTTCGCGGCGTTCTGCTGGCTCTTCGTGGCGACCGCCGTCGTCCTGCGGGACCGGTACGGTCTGCGGCGGCGAAGCGCCGTCGGGTCGACCCTGACCGCCGTGGGCGTCCCGCTCGGTGTGCTGTCCGGGCTGGTCGCGGTGGTCGGCCTGGAGCGCGCGCTGACGGTGTGGAACGACCAGTTGGCGCTGCTGCCCTGGGGGCTGTCCCGCATCCTCGGCATCACCGTCCACCTGGGCATCCCCACCGACTTCCCCGGCTACACCGCCGGTGCCGGTGCCACCCTGGCCGCCGTCGGCCTGCTCCTGTCCCTCGGCCGCCGCCGGGAGGCCGCCTGACCGCCTCTGCTGCTTCTTCGCGTGCACGAGGCTCGGGCGCGCGGCGTGGGGGACGGTACGGCAGTGCCGTACCGCCCCCCACGGATCAGTCGCCCTACTGCACTTCTATGTGATAGCAGTTGTTGCTGGCACGTTCGTCGAGGAACCGCGTGACCCGGGGGCGGATCGCGTTGACGAAGAGCGTGCCGCCAGCGGCAGTGAACGCACCCGCACCGATGTCGGCGACATTGACGACGTTCGGGTCGGCGCAGTGACGGGACACGTTCTGCGGCCCCTGGTCGTTGATTTCCTGTTCCATCGCCGCCTGGATCGTTCCGGCGTTCGCCAGGATCTGTTGCCGGGTCAGGCCCTGGGTCTGTGCGACGAAGACGTTGACCACCGCGTCGCCGGCTGCCGCGTAGAGAGCTAGCTGGTTCTGCACGTTCGTGGCGATCGGGCGGGCCGCGTTGGTCAGATTCTGGAACATGGCGCGGGCCTGGTCGGCCGGAGTCCGGGCGGTGCTGCTGATCGTCACCGCTGCCTGGCCGGCCGCACGCTGGCTGTCCTTGATGATGTCGATGGTGGCCGCGCGGACCGCCCCCGCGTTCGCGTTCGGGCCGAAGTTCACCCGAACGTCGGCCACCGCCCCCACCCGGCTGGGACTGCTTGTCGCCACCAGGTGGGTGACCCCGGCCGGGTCGCCCGCGAGCAGGTTCCCCGCGATCCGGACCGGCCCGTGCTGTCCTGCAGCGGTGCCGGCCGGAACCGCATGGCTGAACACCGGCGCACCCAGCCGGTTGGCGTGGCCCGGTCCGTTGGCCCAGTACACGTCGATCCGGCCCGCCTGCTCCAGCTCTCCGTTCTCGACGGTGTAGGTCAGGTCCAGTCCGCCCTGGGTGTTGTTCCAGGCCAGGGTGGGGCTGATCTGGTCGCGGACCTCCTCGACGAAGTCGACGACCACCTGCGAGTCGTACGCGCCGTCACCGACATTGGCGACGCCCAGGTCAACCTGGATGGTGTCGCCGTCCTGGTCGACCGGCAGGGTCAGATCCCGCCAACCGGTGGCGCCGCTGCCGTAGTGGAACTCTCCGAGGCCGAGCCCGTTCATGCTGTTCGCCTCGGCGCTCGCTCCGCCGCCCTGTTGGCTGCGCAGGGCCACCCGGAAGTAGTCGTTGTACTGGCTGCCGAAGTACCCGCCGGGCACCTCGCTGGTGACGAAGCGGTACCGGATGCGGATCGCGGTGACCTCCGGCTCCGTGGTGAAGGTACGGGAGATCGCCTGCTCACCCTCGACAGTGGTGCTGAGGGTGAGATCGTTGTCGACGATGTTCAGCGCGCCTGGCGTCCCATTCGACTCGTCGGCCTTCGCCGGGGTCATCGACGGCCCTTCGGCCCGCGTCTCGTCGGGCGCGGCCTGGGCCGAGACCCCCGCACTTCCGGGTATGCCCTCGACGTGCGGGGCGATCGACACCGGCGCCGAGCCGACGTCCCAGCCGGCCGCGCCCTGACTGAAGTCGTTGTTGGCGATGCTGCTGGCCTGCCCGAAGCTCAGCATTGTCACCCGGACGGAGCCCTGGCCGGCGTGGAGCCCGACAGTGCCGAGTCGGTTGCCGCTGGCGGTGGCCTTCACGAGGACCGTCCGGGACGGCACGTTGGCGAAGGTGGCCCTCCCGGTGGAGGTGGTCGTCTCGGTGTGGACGTCCTGGTCGTCGGTGAGGCTCACCCGCACGGTCACCTCATCGGTGACCGGGGCGCCGGTCTGGTCGACCACGTCGACCCGCAGGTTGTTGACGCCAGCCCAGACGGTCGTGGTGTGGTACAGCGGACGACCGATCGAGTCCACGCCGGTGAAGGTGATCGTGTTGCGGCCGTTGACCAGCGCCCCGGACGCGGTCACCCGGTTCGGGGTGAGGCTGATCCGGTCGGCCGGTACCGCTTGGCCGTTGACGGTCAGTTTCGCTTCGGCGGGGTCGTCGTGGAACTCGGCTCCGGCCAGCGCGAACGCCGCCGGGGCGGACACCGCGTTGAAGCCCTGCGGGGACAGGCCGTCCAGCGTCAGCGCGTCGGCCGGCAGCGGCTCGTCCAGCGGGTTGAGCGCGTCGAGCCGCAGGCGGGTCGCCGCGCCGAGGTTTTTCCCCGCCACCTGCCGGTCGGCCGCGTTGATCTTCCCGTTGCCGTCGGCGTCGGCCCAGGGTGAGTAGGTCGGGTCGCCGTGTGCGGTACCGGCGAGCGCGTCGATGGCGACCAGGTCGTCCTGGTTGACCTGGAAGTCGCTGTTGGCATCACCGGCCAGGAACGCGGAGAGCTGGTACGCCCCCGCCGTGCCGCGCTGCGACCGAAGCGTCACGTCGTATCCGGAGCCCGGTGAGAGAGTCGCGATGGTGAAACTGGACGCGTGCCCCGGGGCCTCGGGCCGGTGCGGCCCCGAGACGTTGCGCCCGTCCCGGGTCCGGACGTGGATGACGCCCGGGTCGAGCGAACTCTCCTCGGCTGCGGCCAGGACGAAGCCGACCAGGACCTGACCGTCCGCCGTCGTCGTGTAGTCGTCGGCCAGTGTGTCGAACGCGACGACGCCCTCCGGCCCGGTCAGTTCGCCGGTGCGTACGGCGAAAACCGGGTTTGCCTCCCCGTGGTCATGCTCTGTAGCGGGCGCTGCCAGGGCAGGTACACCCGGTAGCACAAGGCAGAGCGCCGCCGATACGACGAACGCACGTCTCATATCCCATCCACCTCATCTCTGCGCCGGTCGACTGACGGACGCCATGGGTCCGGGAGTGCGCCCGCGACGGGCAGCACGAACGCGAAAAGTAGCAACGCCGCTACTCTCGGCGCATCGACCGTTCGTATCGACCAACCAGCAGTCCGTGCACCGTCGGTCGTGCTACCCGGCAGGGATCTGGGGAGGCGTACCACCCGGCTGGCGGGTTGCTAGCGTTCGGCGCATGTGGACCGAGGTGATCGTGGCCGGGCGCCCGGCCTGGCGGCACACCATGTCGGGCGTGGTGTTCCGGGAGGTGCCGGGCGGCACGTTCCGGATGGGCCTGTCCGACGCGGAGCTGGACGCGGTCCGCGCCATCGAGCGCAGCGGAGGAGTCGAGGACGCTCTCGAGCCGTTCTTCGCCAGCGCCGGGGACGCCCAGCCGGTACGCGAGGTGCGGGTCGAACCGTTCCTGATCGCCCGGCACCCGCTGACGGTCGCCCAGGTCCGGCACTGGCTGCCCGAGTACGAGGACTTCTACGCCGACAGCCACTCCGGCACGGCCCGGCTCAAGGACGACCTGGTCGACCTGCTCGAGGCCCTGCCGTTCCGACTGCCCAGCGAGGCCGAGTGGGAGTACGCGGCCCGGGCCGGCACCACCACCCTGACCTTTCGTGGCGACGGGAGGCCGGGCGAGGACCACATTCTCTACGACTTCGGTGACGAGGAGCGGACGGCAGCCGGGGAGAACGCCTTCGGCCTGGCGGCGATGGGCTCGGCGGGCGAAATCTGCGCCGACGTGTGGATCCCCGGTTTCGCGGGCGCGCCGGCCGACGCCCGACCGCGTACCGGCGACGGGCCCCGGACCGTACGCGGCGGCGCCGCCGATCTCTACCCGTGGCAGGGCTGCGACGAGTGGCTACTGCTGCTGTCCGCTACCCGGGACAAGCACGCCCAGTTCGCCGCAGTCCGCCCAGCCGCACCACTGCCGTCCCGCTAGGCGTCGCCCGCCTGGGTTACGGCATGGGATGCGCGACGAAGTAGTCCCAGCTGAGGCCGGTGGCGTCGGGTCCGGACGGGTCGCCGAAGATGCTGCACGAGCAGCCGCCCGGGTACGCGTGCCCGGCACCGTTGATCATGTACTGGTCGACAATGGCCCGGCCGGTGTTGTCGTGGTAACGCAGCAGGGTGTAGCTGCGCCCGCCCGGCACCTGGCCGTTGACGGTCTGGTCGGGCGTGGCGTCGGCTCCGGCGACGGTGGTCCACTGCCCCGCCACCCGGTACGCGGTGGACGGCCGTACGACGAGGTCGTTGGTGCCCTGGAAGATGACGACCGGCACCTTGCGAGCGCGGCTGCCCATCTCGCGCAGCGCCGCCTGGCCGGACTGCTGCGGGGTCGTGAGCTGGAGCGGGTCGCACAGGTACTCGCAGCCCGCGACGATGCTCGCGGCGGCGTAGACGTCGGGGTAGGAGACGGCCATGATGTTGGCCATCACCCCGCCCGCCGAGATGCCGGTGATGTGGACGCGGCGACGGTCGACGCCGTACTGGCTCACGATGCGGTTGGTGATTCCGGAGATGATCGCCGGCTCGCCGAAGCCGCGACGCTGGTTCGTCGGCAGCATCCAGTTCCAGCAGCCGGCCGGGTTGACCAGGTTGCTCTGGTCCGGCATCACGACAGCGAAGCCCTTCTGCTCCGCGCGGGCGCTCCAGCCGGTGAGGAGGTCGAAGCCGACGTCGTTCTCGGTGCAGCCGTGCAGCGCCACGACGAGCGGGATCGGCGTGCCGGGGCGGTAGGTCGAGGGCAGGTAGCCGTGGTAGTCCCGGGTGCCGTAGATCGAGATGTAGGTGCCGTAGAAGAACCTGCCGGTCGCCGCCTGCGCGGGCGGCGGGGCGACGAAGGCCCCCGTGACGAGGATGAGAGCGGCGGCGAGCGTCCGCAGCCATCGACCAGGGTTGACTGCCATGATCGAACCCCTTCCAAACGATCGTTTGTTTGGAAGCATCGATGTACATCACGGTAGATGTCAAGGTGTCGACCGTGGGGACGTCGGTCGCTTCGCGGCTGATCCGCCCGGCAACCGCACTGGCCCCGTTCGACGTCGTGATCACGTAGCGGGGAAAGTGATGGACGGGATGATGATCGGCTTGTAGCTTGCAGATACCCGTGACACCGCCCGAGGAGGTGAGACCCATGAACGCTGTATCGATGTGGGTGCTCCCCCGTCCCGTCACGGCCGGGCGATTGACGTAGGTGTCGCCGGGAGCGCCGCCAACAGGGCACTCCCGAAAGGCAACGCCTGTGCGCTCTCCGCAGTTCACCGCCGAACCGTCAGCGACCCATACGGTCGAGTGCGACTCCACCGTGGGCGACGTGTCGCCGGCCTCCGGCGCCGATCGTGCGCCCCTCATGTTCGACGTGATCATTGCCGGGTGCGGGCCGACCGGTGCGATGCTGGCCGCCGAACTGCGACTGCACGATGTGCGGGTACTCGTCCTGGAGAAGGAAACCGAGCCCGTATCGTTCGTCCGCATAGTCGGTCTGCATATTCGCAGTATCGAGCTGATGGCGATGCGTGGGCTGCTGGAGCGCGTTCTCGAACGTGGAAGACAGCGGCCGGCCGGCGGGTTCTTCGCCGCCATCGACAAACCCGCGCCCGAGGGCCTGGATTCCGCGCATGCCTATCTGCTGGGCATCCCGCAGCCGGTCATCGTTCACCTGCTCGAAGAACATGCGACCGAACTGGGCGCGCAGGTCCGGCACGGCTGTGCGGTGGCCGACTTCGAGCAGGACGGCGAGGGTGTGACCGTAGATCTGGCCGACGGGGAAAAGCTGCGTTCACGCTATCTCGTCGGCTGTGACGGCGGGCGCAGCACGGTCCGCAAACTGCTCGGTGTCGGCTTCCCCGGCGAGCCCGCGCGGACCGAGACCCTGATGGGCGAGATGGAAGTGGGTGTGCCGCAGGAGGAGATCGCCGCCAGGGTGAGCGAAATCGGCGAGGCCGACAGGCGTTTCAGCGTCAGGCCCGCAGGCGTTGGGGTCTATCGCGTCGTAGTCCCCGCCGCTGGAGTCAGCGATCGTGCCGAACCGCCCACCCTGGAGGATTTCAAGCGACAGTTGCGCACCGTCGCCGGCACCGATTTCGGCGTGCACTCCCCGCGCTGGTTGTCCCGCTTCGGGGATGCCACACGGCTCGCCGAGCATTATCGGGTCGGGCGGGTGCTGCTGGCCGGCGACGCGGCACACGTCCATCCACCCATCGGCGGACAGGGCCTCAACCTGGGCGTTCAGGACGCGTTCAACCTCGGCTGGAAACTGGCCGCCCAGATCCGCGGTTGGGCGCCGGAGACGCTGCTGGACACCTACCAGGCCGAACGTCGTCCGGTCGCCGAGGACGTGCTGGACAACACCCGCGCCCAGATGGAACTGCTGTCCACCGAACCGGGCCCGCAGGCCGTCCGCAGGCTGCTCACCGAACTGATGGACTTCGACGAGGTGAACCGCCATCTGATCGAGAAAATCACCGCGATCGGCATCCGCTACGACTTCGGCGCAGGCCCTGACCTGCTCGGCCGCCGCCTGCGCGACATCGAGGTGGGACACGGCCACCTGTACGGTCTGCTGCACCGCGGCCGCGGCCTGCTGCTGGACCGCACCGAACGTCTCACCGTCGGCGGCTGGTCGGACCGGGTCGACTACCTCGGGGATCCCACTGCGGCACTGGAGGCTCCGTGCGTCCTGCTACGCCCCGACGGCCACGTCGCCTGGATCGGCGACGATCAGCGGGACCTGGACGACCACCTCTCCCGCTGGTTCGGCAAGCCCGCCAACTCGCACGAGAAGAGACGGTATTGACCGCTGGGGTCGCGGGGGCCGAGACTGACCTCCTTCCAAACGATCGTTCGTGAGGAACTGGGGAGAGTGCGATGGGCGTGGTGCCGAGCCGGGAAGCACAGGGGCGGGTCGCCGGGGACGGGGTGGAGCTGGCGTTCGGGTTCTGGCCGGGGCGTGGCCAGCCGATCGTGGCCCTGCACGGGATCACCGCGTCCTACGTGAACTTCGTCGGCATCGCCGAACGGCTGGCCGGACGGCGTCCGCTGCTGGCCCTGGACCTGCGTGGCCGCGGCGGCAGCGACAAGCCGGAGGGCGGCCCGTACGGCATGAGTCAGCATGCCCGCGACGTCGCCGCCGCGATGGCCGCGTTCGGCCTCGACGACAGCGTCGTCGTCGGGCACTCGATGGGCGCTTTCGTGGCGGCGGCCGTGGCGGCCGAACACCCGGACCGGGTCGCGGGCGTCATGATGATCGACGGCGGGCTGCCGCTGACGGCCCCGCCCGGCGTCGACCCGGTCGCGCTGCTGGACGTCGTGCTGGGCCCCCAACTGGCCCGACTGCGGCAGGAGTTCCCGAGCCGGGAGGCGTACTACGACTACTGGCGGCCGCTGCCGGCGTTCCCGGCCGACGTGTGGGGACCGTGGGTCCACGCGTACCTGGACTACGACCTCGGCGGCACCGAACCGAAGCTGCGGCCGAGGGCGTCCGAGGCGGCGATCCGGGCGGACTACCTGGACACCCTCGACGCCGACCTGCTGCGCAAGCGGCTCGCCGCGATCGAGGTGCCGGTGACGCTGCTGACCGCCGAGGAGGGCTTCTACCCGGGCCAGCCGCCGCTGTACCCCGACGCGCTCGTACAGGCGGAGAGCGCGGCCGTGACCCGCTTCGCGCACCAGCGGGTCTCCCCCACCACGCACTACACCATCGCGCTGGCCGACCACGGCGCGACCGTCTGCGCCGACGCGTTGGTCGCGTTCGCCGAGCAGTGGGGCAAGTGAGGTGAGCTGCCGGCCATGATGGACATTCCACTCAACATCTGGACGATGTTCGCCGCCGCCCAGCGGCACTACTTCGACGTCGAGATCGTCACCAGCTTTCCCGACGACTCCCGCCACCGCTACCCCTACGGCCAGTTCGCCGCCCGGGCCCAGCAGCTCATGCACGCCCTCGACAGCCTCGGCCTCGCCGAGGACGCGGTCGTCGGTTCCCTGGCGTGGAACGGGTTCCGGCACCTGGAGGCGTACTTCGGGGTGCCGGGCAGCGGGCGGGTGCTGCACACCCTCAACCTGCGGCTCTCCCCGACCGAGCTGGCCACGGTCATCGACCACGGCGGTGACGTCGCCATCCTCGTCGACCCCGACCTCGTCCCGTTGCTCGAACAGGCCCGTGCCCTCGGCGGGTTGCGCCAGGTCACCCACGTCATCGTGCTCGACGACCACACCCCCGAGGCCGACCTTCCCGGCCTGGTGGCGTACGAACCGCTCATCGCGGGGCAGGCCACCTCCTATCCGCGTACGCCGTGGGCGGAGAGCCGGCCGCTGGGAATCTGCCACACCTCGGGGACGACCGGGCACCCCAAGGGCGTCGTGTACACACACCGGTCCACGGTGCTGCACGCGCTCGGGGTCGCGTCCGGAGCCGGATTCGCGCTCGGCCCCAGCGACTGCGTCCTGCCGATCGTGCCGATGTTCCACGGCAACGCCTGGGGCGTCCCGTACGCCGCCACGATGGTCGGCGCCAAGCAGGTCTTCGCCGCCGGACCGTTCACGGCCCAGCGCGTGATCAGCCTGTTGCGCGACGAGCAGGTGACCGTGGCGGCCGGCGTACCGACGATCTGGATCGACGTCGCCGGGCATCTGCACGGACCCCGGCCTCTGCCCGACCTGCGGCACATCGTCTCCGGCGGAGCGCAGCCACCCAGCTCGCTGATCGCCCGCTACCGCAGGGACTTCGGCATTCCGATCCTGCAGGCGTGGGGTATGACCGAGACCTCGCCGCTGGCCAGCGTCGCCTGGCCGAAGCACCACCTGCGGGGCCTGCCGGACGAGGAGTTCATCGAGCAGGCCGCGTCCCAGGCGGGCCTCCCGGTGCCGACGGTCGATCTGTCCATCCGCGACGGCGACGGCGCCGAGGTGGTCTGGGACGGCGAGCAGCTCGGCGACCTCTACGTACGCGGTCCCTGGGTGGCCGACAGCTACCTGCACGGCGACGGCGTCGAACAGTTCACCGGCGGCTGGTTCCGCACTGGCGACGTCGCGGTCGGCTCTCCCGGCGGTTACTTCCGCATCGCCGACCGCACCAAGGACCTGATCAAGTCCGGCGGCGAGTGGATCTCCTCGGTCGACATGGAGGCGGCGCTGATGGCACACCCGGACGTCGTCGAGGCCGCCGTGATCGCGATCCCCGATCCCAAGTGGCTGGAGCGGCCGCTCGCCTGCGTCGTCCCGGGCGAGGACGCGGTCCCGACCCTGGACCAGATCCACGAGCACCTGACCGCCCACGGTTTCGCCCGGTGGCAACTGCCCGACCGCGTCGAGTTCCTCGACCAGATCCCCCGGACCAGCGTCGGCAAGTTCGACAAGAAGGCGCTGCGCGCCAGGTTTCCGGCTTGACGAACCGGTGTGCCAGGGTAGGGGCACGTCCATCGGGCGCGGGTTCGTCGGGCGCGGGTTCGTCGGGCGCGGGTTCGTCGGGCGCGGCGGGAAGGAGCAGGAGGGGTGGCTCGTAAGCGTCCGGTCGCTGCCGCCGACGCCGCCCGGCTGTTGACCGAGATCATCGCGGCCAGCCCGCCGGCTCACGACGCGGCGGATCCGCTGCCGCCGCGCGCGACGGCGGGCGGCACCCTGCGCCGCCTCCAGGCGGAGGCGTTACGCCAGTTCGCGGCCCGGGGCTACCACGCCGTCTCGGTGCGCGACCTGGCGGCGGGCGTGGGCATCCACCCGAGTTCGATCTACGCCCATGTGCCATCGAAGGCCGGTCTGCTGGCCGACCTGCTGCGCCTCGGGCACGTCGAGCACCGCGACCGGCTACGGCAGGCCCTCCTCGACTGCGGGTCCGATCCCGGCGAGCAGGTGACCGCGCTCACCCGGGCCCACGTGCGCATGCACGCCGAGTACCCGCTGCTGGCCCGGGTCGCCAACCGCGAACTCGGCACCCTGGAGGGCGCGGCCCTCGACGAGATCACCGCCGTCCGCCTGGACTCCGAGCGGCTGTTCCTGGACGTCGTCAACCGGGGTCGGCAGCTCGGCGCGTTCGGCGCCGAGGTCGACCCGCTGATCGCCGTCGCCGCCATCGGCGCCATGGGCATCCGGGTCGCCGAATGGTGGAACCCGACCCTGGGCATCACCGTCGACGACCTCGCCGACCAGTACGCCACCCTCGCCCGCAACATGCTGCGCTGATCCGGCGGCCCGGGTACGTCACTGATCGCGGTCCGGTGGGTGGGCGTCCGGATCGAGCCGTGCGGCCAACTCGCGAACAGCCGCCGCGTACGCCTCCTCGGTGTGGTACGGCCAGTGCTGCTGGATCGGTGGAGGAACGGTGTCGTCCGGTTCCACGGTCAGGGCACGGGGATCGCGCAACCGCCGGTCGACCGTACCCGCAGGTCCGGCCACGCGTGGTGACTCGTTCGGGCGATGGGCGGAGAAGATCGGCCCGCCGATCGGGTCGGTGTCCCGCCACAGGTTCACCCACCGCCAGCCGATCCGGTCGCCGACCTCGTACAGCGTCCCGTCGCCGAGGAAGGCCGGACAGAGCCGCGCGTAGACGCGGTGCAGCGGGCTGCCGTGGGTGAGCAGCGCCACCCGGGGCAGTACCGCAGCCGGCAGCTGAAGGAGAGCGGCGGCGGTGAGGACCGATCCGTGGCTGTGCCCGGAGAGGACGACTCCGCCCTGGGCGGTCATCGCGGTGATCCGCTTGGCGAGTTCCGGCACCGCCCGCTCGGCGTAGCAGGGCGGCGCGAACGGATGCACCGTACGCGGCCAGAAGGTGCCCAGGTCCCAGATCACCGCGATCGTGTGACGGGTCTCCTCGGAACGGGAGGACAACAACCCGAGCACGACGATCCCCAGCGCCACCAGCCCGATGACGTACATCCCGACGTCGGTCGCGAGCGCCAGTCGGGTGGCCGCCTCGCCGTCGGTGTCGGCCAGTCTCCGACTCAGTTCCGCCGGACCGATCCCGACCAGATCCAACGCGACCGTCGTCACGCCCAGCAGCGACAGCACCAGGAACGTGGTGAAGACCGGTCCGAACTGCTCGGCGACCCGCGGCCCGGGCGACCGCCTCCCGCACGGTGACGCGCCGGGGCACGGCGTCCGGCGGCGGGTCGGGAAAGTCCCGCGCGACGATCTTGTCGGCCAGGCGGCGGCGCCGCCGTCGGGTCGTCCGGCTCCGCCAGAGCGTGGCCGCGGAGACGATCAGGACAGCGACCAGTCCGGCGAGCGCTGCCCAGCGATAGGAAACGGGGGGCTCCAGCGGCGGTGCGCCGGCGGGGTTGGGCCGCGCCGGGTTCGGGATCGACCCCCCGGTCGAGCAGGTCGGCGACGCGGTAGACGAGGGCTGCGGCGAACCCGTACGAGGCGGCGACCGCTGCGGCGGCGAACACCGGGGTGGCCAGTCCGCCCAGCCAGGACGTGGCCGCCGTCCGGCTCCTGCGGCGCTGGTGGAGCGTGGTGACGACGAGGACGACGAGCAGGCCGGCC
Organism: Micromonospora pallida; assembly: GCF_900090325.1. Classification (NCBI taxonomy): domain Bacteria; kingdom Bacillati; phylum Actinomycetota; class Actinomycetes; order Micromonosporales; family Micromonosporaceae; genus Micromonospora; species Micromonospora pallida. The sequence continues at coordinate 3,176,962 of NZ_FMHW01000002.1, forward strand.
TGGACCCCGATCAACGCTGCCACCGCGCCCTCGTACCCGGGCAGTTGCCCGCGCGGTGGATCCGGCGGGGACGGCAGCGCGGTGGAACCGAGGGCCAGCAGGGTGAGCCCGATCGCGACCCGTCGCAGCGTCCGCACGCCGCGCATGTCGACCAGGCCCCGACCGGGCCCCTTCCTGGCGTGTCGGGCGGGCACGCAGAGCAGGACCACACAGGCTGCCAGCTGGAACCAGACGGCGACGAAGAGCACGTACGCGACCGGCGTGGGGTGGATGTCGATCTGCGCGCCGAGCAGGATCGCGGCGAGCACGCCCAGGCCGACCGCCACGTGGATGGCGCGCAACCACTGCACGACGAGCGCGTCGTTCCAGAAGCCGGGGCGGTCGATCCGGTCCTCCCCGCCTCCGGCGTTACCCTGTCCGCCCGTCCCCGAGAACGCCTCGAAGGCCCGGGCGGACCGCTCCCCGAGCCACCACAGCAGGCGCAGCGCGCCGATCGGCAGCAGCGCGAGCAGGGCCAGGCGCGGGCTGAGGGGCAGCTTTCCCAGCCAGGACAGGTAGCCGCGGCCGTGAGTGCAGGAACGGTAGGGAACGCACTGCCACCCGACGATGTCGACGGTCGCCCCCACCACGGAGAGCACGTACGCGGCGGTCAGGGTGGCAGCGAGCAGCCGGCACAGCGGGCCGATGATCCCACCCGCCCCGCCGGTCGCCGGCCGGGTCCACACGGCGAGGTTGACCAGCATGAACGGCAGCAGGAACAGCAGGGACACGGTTCGTACGGCGGCCCCGGCCGTCAGCGAACCCCAGCGGTACGCCTCGGTCCGGACCCCGCCAGACGAGCCGTCCGGTCCGAACCCGGGACGGGGCCGGTAGAAGCCGGCGTTGTCGTCGCCGGCCACCCGGATCACGACCGGGTGATCCAGCAGTGTCTCGGCAGTGGCCCCGGAGACACCGTGCACCCGGAGTTCCACCACCTCGTGCGCCAATGTCCCGCCTCCCGGCAGCCGCCGATCCGGATTTACGGTAATGCGCTGACCTGCTGTTGCATGACCGCTTCGGCCAACTACGCAGGTTTGGTGATCACCGGCGGGAGACTGCTGCGTCCCTGCCGCGCGCGCCGACGACGCCGATCCGCAGCGGTTACCCGGCGTTCTCGAAAGGGTCACGCCCGATCAGGTCCAGGCATACCGCAGCCACGTCGACGCTCCCGTCCCTCGTCACGTCCTCCATGACGTGCTCGAACAGGGGACCCAACGCCGCCAACTCCGTCAACGTCAACACCGCCACCTGGGCCCGGCCGTCGTCGGCGGTGAACTCCAGCCCGGCGAGCTGCGCGGTGGGCACAAGTCCCACCTTGAACGGCCCGACCTCCCAGGAAGGCCCGACCGCCGGCGGGTCCACTTTCGGAGGTGGCACGTCCGACCGGGTGGGTTCCCGACCGGTGATCCTCCGGATCACGTCGCCCACGGGGACCGGCTCCCCGGGGTGGGCGGCTTCGTACTCCCGCAAGGCACGAACGACCCGGCCTGCCTCGTCCGCGCCGAGCCGGAACGACCAGCCCTGTCGTCCTCCGGCTGTCGGCTTGTCGTCAGTCATGTCGGACCACCCGGTCGACACTATCTCCGATCTGACCGCATGTGCCCGTATCCGCGCTGTTAGCCCGAAGGTCTACCGGTCTGATGTCAGCCCTCCACGCCGACGTACGCCGGACGGACCCACTTCCGACCATCGCCGTCACTTTTAGTGACGTGCCGGGATGCAGGGGCACGCGGGAACACCCCACTGCGGCGACCGTCCATCACCGCCGTCGCCGAGGCGGCTCGCGGCGCTCCCGCACTGGGTGACGCTTCAGCCGCAACCCCTTGACAGGGCGCCCACCACCCCAGCAAGATTCGAGAAACATAGCCATTAATACGTATTAGCAAGCCGTTCCGAGTCGTCCGCAGGCAATCCACGCCCTGCGGGTACATCACGGAGTGTCACGCTGAGCTCAGCCAGTCATCGGCATCGCGGCAGCCGTGGGCCGACGACGAATCATGTCCGCGTTTCCCTCATCGACGCCCGTCCCCGTACCGCCCGTCCCGGTACCGCCCAGCGTCCGATCCCGACCGTGAAAGGAAGACGCATGTCGAGAACGTCCCTCGTACCGCGCCGCCGCGCCGCTGCCGCAGCGGCCAGCGCCGGGCTGCTGGTCACCGCCCTCACCGCCGCCCCGCCGGCCGCCGCCGATCCCGCCTTCGACTTCCCGCAGTTCAGCTACGTCGGCACCGCCTTCGACAAGAGCACCCTCGACTACAACCCGACCAACGAGTTCATCTTCCCGAGCATCATCCGGGCCGCCGACTACTTCCCGAACCCCCTCGGCGCCTACTACCTGTACTACGCCCCCCACGAGCGCCCCGGCGGAATCGCCCTGGCCTACGCCGACTCGATCAACGGCCCCTGGACCGAGTACACCGCCAACCCCCTGATCAGCAACACCTGGCTACCGCACTACTCGACGGTCAGCCACGTCTCCTCGCCGCACGCGATCTGGGTCGAGGGCGAGCAGAAGCTCTTCCTCTACTACCACGGCGAGAACTCCATCACCCGGTACGCCACCTCCGACGACGGCATCCACTTCAGCTACGGCGGCACCGCGGTCAGCCGGGACGCCACCACCGGTGGTGAGACCTCCTACGCCCGGGTCTTCGAACAGTCGGTACCCCGACTGGGTACGCGGTACCTGATGCTGTTCATGGACAACCCCACGGCGGCACCGCCCGGGCCGACCGGACCCGTGTCGCGCCGGATCCGCTGGGCGGTGTCCCACGACGCGAGGACGTGGACGATCCAACCGGATCCGATCGTGACACCCCGGGGCGTCCAGGGCCCCAACGCCTCGGGCCCGTTCTTCCTGCGTTGGGACAACCGCAACCTGGTGATCTTCCACGCGGCCGACGGCAATATGCACGCCGTCGACGTCGGTGACGACTTCGACCAGGAGACCCATCTCGGCCTGGTGCACGACTCGATGACCGGTGCGCCGGACCTGGGCCGCTCGGCCGCACCCACCTTCTACTTCGACGGCCAGACCGTGCACATGTACTACGAGGCGGGCGGGCGACTCACCGCGACCATCGGCCACGCGGTGGCCAACCTGGCCGAACCTCCGCCCACCCGTACGGTGGACTGCGTGGTGGATCAGCCGGTGCTCTGGCCCCCGAACCACCGCATGGTCGATGTCACCGTGGCGGCGGATCTGCCCGACGGCGTGCTCGGCCCGAACGCTCTCACCCTGACCGGGGTCACCGGTGGTGCAGCCGAAGACGTCGAGGGCTTCGTCGACGGAACGCCGGACTTCAGCGGGCGACTCCGCGCAAGTCGCCCCGGCAACGGCGGCGACCGGGTCTACCACCTGACCTACGCCGGCCACGACGAGATCGGCCGTCCGCTCGGCTGCACCGTCACCGTCACCGTTCCCCACGACCAGAGCGCCGGCTGACCCGGCGGTCGCACCACAGGGCCCGGTCCTGGAACCCCCGTCCACGGAGGACCAGGACCGGGCCCGCCTCTACCGCGACTCGGTGGTCAGACGTTCCGGGGCCGCCGGGTTCCGCCGACCTCGCCCACCACGTGACGCATCGGGCACGTGTCGCCCGGGTGAGCAGCAGCGCCGGTCAGGCGTTCAGGGCGGACAGCGCGGTAAGCAGGTAGAGGCAGCCACCGATCATCACCGCGATGCCGGCGAGGAGGGGGATCCACGTCGCGAGCATCGAGGCCAGCGGCCAGCGCCGGGTCCTGGTCGCCACCAGCGCGAACCCGCGGATGGTCACCACACCGACGCCGGTCAGGGTGAGCGCCATGCCGACCCCGAACGCGATGACCAGGACGACCGCGTCGAGCGCACGACCGGTGAGCAGCCCGCTCACCAGCACGATGAAGGCCGACGGCGATGGCAGGAGCCCGCCTGACAACGCGAGGGCGATCAGTCCCCGCCGTGACCACGGGTCGGTCAACTCCTCGTGGTGGTGGTGATGATGCCCGTGCTCCTCGTGGTAGTGCCCGTGCGAAGGGGACTCGCGGTGCACGTCGGAACCGTCGGCGGCACGCTCGACCGAGTGGGCGTGGGCGTGTGCGGGTACCGGCGCGTGCGAATGGGCGTGGGCGTTCGAGTGCGCGTGAGAGTGGGCATGGCCATGGGAGTGGGAATGGCCTCGTCCCCGGAGCTGACGGTAGGTCAGGTTGGCGCCGACGCCCAGCACCACCAGGCCGGCGACCGCCTGCATCCAACCGGTGATCGTCTCCGTGCCGAGGCTGGCCACCCCGCTCAGGCCGACCCACGACAGCGCCAGCACGAGCACCGAGAAGGTGTGCATCACCGCCACGATGATCCCGAGGCGGAGCGCGTCCCGATAACGGCCACGGGTGCCCACCAGGTACGCCGCCGTCACGCTCTTGCCGTGCCCGGGCGCGACCGCGTGCGCCGCGCCGACACCGAGGGCGACGACCAGCGCCACCCAGAAGGCCGCGCGGTTGTCGAAGAGCGCGACCAGCTTGCTGTCGAAACCGTTCAGGCCGTTCACGAACGCCTCCTCGCGCGCCGGATCCGCACCGCCGCCAGCAGCCCGATGCCGGCCAGCGCGGCGACACCGGTGCCGACGGCCACCGTCGTCACGGCCGTCGGTCCGCCCGTCGGGGAGAAGCCGAGGCGCTGCGTCTTCTCGGTCGCGGTGAAGAGGGTCTGCGCCGGCGTCGCCGGCGTCTCGGCGGTGAGCATCGTCCGGTACGCCTCGTTGAGATCGGTCAGCGCGTCGAGGGTCACGTCCACCTCGGCGACCGGTCCGGGGCAGTCGAAGGTGACCTCTACACCCCGGTTCAGCAGGTTCTCCAGCGCCGTCACCTCGCTCGCGCAGGGTTTCCCGTCCTGCGCGACCACGATCCGGTCGACCAGGTAGTCACGTACCGCGGTGGAGCGCTGCAACTTCTGCTCGCCGGTCAGCTCGGTCGACACGGTGCCGGTGGCGGGGTTCTCGAAGGCACCGAGCGACTGGCCGAGCGCCACCCAGTCGTCCTCGGCCGCCCGCCAGGTGATGACGACCTCGGAGCCGTCCGCGCTGATCTGCGCTGTCGACGGGGGTCCGAAGGGATGGGCGGCCGCCGGGGCAGCCGGTCCGGCCGCCACAGCCAGCGCCGCCACCGCCACGCCGATTGGCACGGCGAGGGTACGGGTAGGGGTGCTCACACGGTTCTCCTGTTCGCCGCCAGGTGGTGCGGGCCGGCGGCTGCCGGCCCGCACCTGGCGGGTTCGCGATGACGCGGTCGCCTCGACGGGCCCTACGGCTTCAGCTCGACGACGGTCTTCTTGCCCTGGTCGTTCTTGCGGATGACGAAGCCGTCGTGGTGCTCGCCGTTGGCGTAGCGGGCCTCGAACCGGATCTGGTTCGCCTCGACGTCGATCATCTGGTAGAGCTGCACGTCCTGGGCGGAGCTGCGCACCTCAGCACCGTTGCCGGTCCAGTTCACCCCACCGTTGAGCTCGTACATCTTGCCGCCGGAGACGGACACGACGTAGGTGACGCCCTTGTGGACCTGGGCCGAGAGGCTGTTCTCGACCTTGTTGCCCCGGCCGTACGAGTGGTCGTGGCCCTGCAGGACCAGGTCCACGCCATACTTCTCGAACAGCGGTCCCCACTGGTTACGGACGTTGGGGTTGTTCCGGGTCCCGGTGGTCGAGTAGACCGGGTGGTGGAAGGTCACCACGGTCCACTTGTTCGGGTTGTCCTTGAGCAGGCCCTCCAGCCACGCGGTCTGCGCGGCCATCAGCTCGGCGTTGCTCTGCTTGTTGGTGTCCAGGGCGATGAAGCGCACGCCCTGGTAGTCGACGGAGTAGGCGGTCTGCTTCAGGTCCACGTTGCCCGGGCCGTTGTCCGGGTAGACGAACTGCGGCCGCCAGAAGGTGGACAGCTGGCCCCCGCTGTACTCGTGGTTACCGGGGACCGAGATGTTGTTGACCTGGGCGTTGATGAAGCCGTCTGCCCGGTGCCACTGGCCCCACTGCTCCTCGCTGTTGGCGGAGTCGATGAGGTCACCGGCGTTGACGATCATCTTGGCCTGCGGCTGGTCGGCGAAGGCCTGCCGGAACACCCGCGGCACCGCGCTGTCGATGTAGTTCTGCGCGTCGCCGTAGTAGATGAACGAGAACGGCTCGAGGTCGCCGGCGGCGGTGGTGAAGTCGGTCCACTCGCTCCAGTTCGTGCCGTCACCGACCCGGTAGGTGTAGCGGGTGTTCGGCTTCAGCCCGGTGAACTCCGCCGTGTGGAACGTCGAGGCGTAGCCCAGGGAGGTGTTGACCGAGCTGGTGTTGGCGGCGTGGACGGTGGTGACCGCACCCTCCGCCGGAGCGACCTCGCCCAGGGCGCGCGGCGCCTCCAGGATCTGCGCCTGAGCCCAGGTGGGCTCGGCCTCGGCCCGCCAGGTCACCCGCTGGGTGGTCGACGGTGTGGTGGTGGGGATGAGCATGATGCGATCGGGCATCGGGGTCGGCTTGTTGATTTCCGCGGCCGAGAACTTCGTCGGCGCGGAGTCACCAAGCGCGGGGCCGACCGCGACGCCGCCGACGAGCAGCGCGGTCGCGCCGATCGCCGCCAGAGCCACGCGCCGGTGACCGCTGAACCAAGGCCTCTTGACCTCACTCACGGTTAGGGCCCTCCAGAATCGTTTGGGGAGGTGAGCCCAGCTATCCACGCGTCGATGATCGACGAGTTGCCGGCAGCGGCATGGCCAGCGGGTGAACCAGGGACGAAGTAATGCGAGCTGTGAGTCAGATCATCAAGCGGTTGAGCAGGGACAACGCGGTCAGGCCAGGCATCACCATGACGCCATTCGGTGGACACCTGGAGTTGGCCTCGGCGCCAGCCCGCTGCGCCTACCATCGGCCGGTCCCCAACGGTTCACAGAATCAGGTACCGATGAACGTCGTCCGGCAGCGTCACAGGCGGTGGTCGTACCGTCAGAAGGCGGCGGTGGCCGCGAGCGTCGTCGCGCTCGGGATGCTGTTCGCCGAGCCGGCCTCACCCGTGGTAGTCAAGGGCGACACGTTCATCACCCCGGCGACGACCGGCATCCTCGACATCGAGGTCACCGAGTGCTTCGACGACCCGGCCTACTCCCGCGCGGCCAACGAGGAGGTCGTCCGGTACCGGCCGTGCGTCGAGCAGGCCGACAACCAGGCGTACGGCATCGTCCACGTCCCCGACGGCCTGTTCGACCGGGACTCGCTCGCCGCCTACGCGTGGGAGAGCTGCGGGCGGGGTTTCGTCCACAACTGGACCAGCAAGGACAAGTCGGGGCTGGACTACTACCCGATCATCCCGACGGCGGAGAGCTGGGCGGACGGCGACCGCGACGTCATGTGTGTCGTCTACAACCCGGAAGGCAGGCTCACCGGCTCGGCGCTGCCCCGGCACAACCCCTTCGGCTGACGTACGGCGGGGTGGAGAGTCAGAGCAGCCGCAGCAACCACGCGCCCGACGGGGTGCAGTAGGCCGAGCTGAAGCCGGTCAGGACCCGTCACGATGGACTGTCCGGCACGAGGGGGCCTGGAGAAAGGAACGGCAAATCGCTGTGACCGGGTGGCTACGGCAGTACCAGGTGAGATCGGGCAGACCGCAGGGTCCATGATCGTTTTGTGATCATGGACCCTGCGCCTCTACCGGGACACGCCGGAGATCAGCTGACCAGCAGATCTCACCGTCTCACGACCGTCACGCCCTTGACGTAGTGGGCCTTCACCTTGTCCGGGGTGAGCGCACGATCGTAGACAGCGACCTCCGACATCCATCCACCGAAGGGGTTCCCCGCGTCGTCCCCTCGTGCCCCGATCTTCAGCGAGCCAGCCCCGTCGGTCGGCACCCGGCTCATCGGCACGGAAGCGCGCTCGATGCCGTCGAGATAAATCTTGAGCGTCGAGCCGTCGAAGACGGACACCAGGTGGTGCCAGCCCCACTGCAGCACGGGGGCACCGGCCGGACCGGTGGTGGACAGGGTGTCCGAGAGGTTCATCGCCGCCGGCCGGTTCCTCGCGCCCAGGCGCAGGAGGTACCCGTTACGCGCGGGCGAGTCGTACTTCTCCAGTACGCCCTGGTCGCCGCCCTCCCGGACGTAGACCCATGCCTCCAGGGCATAGGGGCCGGTCAGGCTCAGGCTTGCCGAGTCGGGCACCTCGATGTAGCCGCCCTCAAGGCTCATCGACCGGCTGTTCTCATCGGCCAGCGGTCCCGGCTGGCCCTGGACCACGGTTCCCCGGACGACCCCGTCATTGCCGTGCCCGGACCTGTCGAGCGCTGTCGCCCCACTGTCATCGAGCCGCCAGTAACCGACGGCGCCGTCGGCTCGCACCAGGTCCGCGTAGGTCCCGGAAGCCGGCCGGGCCACCGTCACGGTCGTGGTGAACGCCCTCGGCTCCCCGCCATCCGGGCGGGCGGTCATGACGATCCGGTAGTCACCCGGCGCCGCATCATCCGGGACCGAGACGCCGGTGAGGACTTTCTGCCATGCGAGCCCGTTCTTGGCATTGCGGGCGAACGGGATCTGCCCGGACCGTGACGTCCATCCGTTCGGAAGGTCCACCGAGATCCGGCCCTTGACGACACCGGTCCCGGACGTCTCGACGAGCATTCCGAGGTCGGCCGTCGCCCCTGGCGCCACCATGGGCGCCAGGTCTGCCGCGATGACCTGTGCCCTGGACACCGGAGCCACCGGAACCGGCGTCACGGTCGCGCGAACGGTGGTCGTCCCCGTGCCCGGGATGGTCACGGTGTCGTCCTGGACGGCCACCGCCCTGCCGTTGGCCGTCACGCCGTCCAGCCGGTAGCCCGCGGGCACTCGGAGGTGTAGCTTGACCCGCCGGAGTTCGGGCCGTCCCGCCGCAGCGGGTGGCGGCGTGACCGTGGCTTGGATCGTGCCCCGGGCAACGGTCGAGGTGATGGAGTAGGTCAGCGGGCCGAACAGGGTCGGCAGTTCGGTGACCCCGACCGTCTGGCCGTCGGACAGCCACGGCTTGGGCGTCGCCGGCGCGAGGTCGAGCTCGGTCGGCACACCTGCGGCGTCGAGGGTCTCGTTGACGAGCATCCCCCGCAGCGCCTTGAGGTACGTGGCGTTGTTCGGTGACAGGGGTGCCCGGAACTGGGAGCGGTAGTACTCCATCGGGCACGGCGCGACGGTTTCGCCCTCGCCGCCGATGAAGGTGTTGCGGGTGAAGCCCTGGGCGAGCATGCCGTAGAACGTCAGCCCGATCCGATCGGCGTCACCGATCTGGTCGAGGTACTTGAGGTAGGACCAGCCGTACTGCTGGTCGACGCCGCTCGAGCGGTAACCGTCCGCTGCGGGCCACGGGCCAGCAGGGCGGGTCTGGCACGCCTCGACCGGCTCACCGGAGAGGTTGAACCGGGTGAGCCCGAGGAACAGGCCGCCGTGGTTGTTGAGGAAGGCCGTCAGGCCCTTCCCGAGCGGGCTGTTGTGGTCGATCAGGCCGCTGCCCAGCGCATACGGCATGATGAGGTTCCAGTAACTGCCATGCTGCGAGTCCGTGATCATCCCGGCCGGGTCGAAGTCGTTGGGATCGAGCAGCGCGATGGGCACGAAGATCGAGCCGTCGGGCAGCTGTGTCTTGCTCCGGTTGATCGCGTCGAGGGTCGCGGTGCGCAGCCCGTCGGCCTGCGCGGTGAAGGCGGCTGCGTCGTCGGGGCGGCCGATGAGGCGTAGCACGACGCCCATGTCACGCAGGCCGCGCCAGACGTCGGCCTGGTGGTGGATGCCATGGGCCTTGGTGCTGTTGTCGGAGTAGAGGCTTGTCTTGGCGAGCAGCCCGTTGGGGTCGTTGGTCCGCTGCTTCGCGATGTCGGCGAGCCATGCCTTGAAGTCGGCGAGGTGAGTCGCGATGAGCGCGGAGTCGCCGGTCTGGAGGACGTACCGTGCGGCCGCCTGGAGCTTGATGCCCCGCTCCCAGGTTGTGAACCCGTCGAGGTACTGCCCCCGGACGAGGAACTCGTCCATCGTCTGCCGGGTGCGCGACGCGTAGCCGAAGTCGCCGAGCGATCCCACCGTGGCCACCACCTCGGGGATCCACGCGAACCTCTGGTCGTCGGGCAACTCGTAGCCGTTGCCGATCGTGAGGTTGTAGCCCATGACGAGGTTCGTCAGCAGCATGGACCGCATGGCGTCGGCGGCGTACTTCTCCGGAATCTGCACCCCGCTACCGGTGTCGAGCTGGCCCTTCCAGTAGGCGATCATCTGCGCCCGTTTGGTGTCGTATCCACTCTTGTCCATGACGACCGTCCCGAGCGCCTGGGGCTGGTTCATCAGGAGCAGGTGGACCTCCGCCGGGCCCTCGCTGAGGTCGAGGGTGTAGGTCAGGTCCGGTGCGTTCCACGCCGCCTGGCCGCTGTGGGCGAGGGCGAGCTTGTCGCCCACCTTGAGGTTGTTTCCGGAAGCCACGGCCCCGGCGACGTACATGCCGTTCAGGTTGACGCGGAGTTTCGCCGACGTCTGGCCGGAGTTCCCGGGCCGGACGGTGAAGCGGACCATGCTCATGAGCCGGGCGGAGTCGGAGAACCGCGTGACGAAGGACTCCCGCTCGTAGATCCGTCCCTGGCGGTCGGTGTAGCGGTTCTGCAGCACGGGCTGGTAGCCATCGGCGAGCGTCGGCTCGTCGAGCCTGGTCTCGGCCGACCCGTAGAGTTCGGCGCCGTCGCCGACGTAGAACTTGACCCACTGCCGGGTCCGCCCGTCGGCGAAGTCCGAGTTGATCTGGCTACCGTCGCTGAAGTGGAAGCTGAAGTCCCGCTGCGCGCTGAAGTTCTTGAGGTCCGGCATCGGGTACGTCAGCGGCAGGTTGTTCCACCGGGTGTCGTGCCAGAAGTCGTCGCCATGGCTGGCCGGCACGAGAAGGTCCCGCATGTTTGCCATCGTCGGGCCACCGGGCAGGGCCATGAGCTGCTCGCCCCACGTGTCGGTCCCCTGCCGCAGGGCCGCCTGGACGCGCTGGACGTATCCGTCCGGGAACGCCGGCTGGTCCGGTCGACCGCCGACCGGCCCGTCCGGCATGGCGTCTCCACCTGACGGCCCGGACGCAGCCAGGGGTGAAGCCGGCGCCGCTGCCGTAACCGGCGCTTGGACGCCTCCCCCGGCCGCGAGACACGCCACCAGGAGTGCAGCCACGCGTGTCCATCGGTTCGAACGTCGTCTAGTAGCCATCAGCCCTTCTCCTCATCAAGTCGGTGACCGCGACGCGGACGGGCGGGCATGTGCTCGGTCAGCAGAGGCCACCGGCGCGTTCGGGCAGGTGCGGCGTAGGCTAATACTGGTATAGACCAACCGTCAAGGATGCGCAGGCAGGGTGCGGCCGGCTTTGAGCTGGCCGTCACGCCCTACGGGAGCGGCCGCGAACCCCGGGTCCCCGGCACCCCAACCGTTCCGTCAGACGTCACCTCGGCTGCCCAGCCCCGGTTCGTTCGCCCGTTCGCGTGATGGCCGCACCGACAGCCGTTGCGTACAGTGGCGATGCTGCTACGGGCGGCTGCCCGCAGCTCCACGTGAGGTGGGGATACGCATGACGGGCCGTCCCTTTCGTCAGCGGATCGTCCTGGCGCTGGTCGTCGCGGCGGGCGCCGGCCTCGCGGTCTGGTTGGCGCTGGCGGACGAGGCGTACCGTGCCCAGGTCACCGGTGTCATCGGGCTCCTGGCCGGCATCGGAAGCTTTCTCGCCGACGTGCTGCCGCTCTGGCTACGACCTCCGGGGCCGGTCCGTGATCCAGCCGCGCTCGTCGACGACCTCGCCGAGATCCTCACCGCCGAGTGGACCACCGAGGCCAAGGCACGGATGCTGCGCGATCCGGGTGTCCTGCCCCTCGACTGGACCCTCTCCGATCCGGAGCTGAGCGACCTGGCCGCACCGACATCCGCACGCGTGCTGCGGACGAGGGGCCAGCGGATGGCGGGACGTTTCGACGACGCGGCGCGGGCGTTGGCCGAGCAGTATCGGGCCCAGTACAGCGGTCGACTCGTCATCCTCGGCGAGCCGGGCGCCGGGAAGACGGTCCTGGCGATGATGCTCACGCTGGGACTCCTGTGGCGGCGGACGCCCGGTTCACCCACCCCCGTGCTGCTGTCGGCGTCCTCGTGGGACCCGGTCCGGCAGCCGCTCGACGCCTGGATCGTACGGACGCTGGCGTCGCTGTACTACAGCGGCCAAGAGAGCATCCCGCGCCTGCTGCTGGAACGCGAACTGCTCCTGCCGATCCTCGACGGCCTCGACGAGATACCGGAGATGTCGCGTCGCAGCGCCGTACGCGCGATCAACGCGGCAGTCGGCAACGACCGACCGGTCGTCGTCACCTGCCGGCACACCGAGTACCAGGACGTCATCCGGGGTGGCTCCCGCAAGCTGCGCAGCGCACCCGTGGTCACCGTCGCGCCGCTACCCCACGAGGAGATCGTGTCCTATCTGAACAGCATCGAGTGGCCGCCGGCCACCTCGTGGCGCAGCGTCGTCGAGCACTTGCGCACGCACCCGGACGGAGATCTGGCGGCGGCGCTGTCCACGCCGTTGATGGTCTCCGTCGCCCGCACCGTCTACTACCAGGGCGCCGGTGATCCCGGCGAGTTGCTGTCCCTGCGGACCCGGCACGACGTCGAGGACCATCTGATCGACCGGCTGATCGACGCGGCGTACGCCCCCGCCTGGAACGTCCCGGTGACGCCGGAGGAGCGGGCCGAGGCGGCGATGCGGGCGGCGAAGGCCCGGCGCTGGCTGACCCTGCTCGCGCGGCACCTGCACGACCACCGCGAGCGTGACCTCGCCTGGTGGCGGATCAGCCAGCGCATGCTCTCGCCGTGGACGGCGCCCGGCGTGGCACTCGGCGGCGGCCTGCTGCTGACGGTCGTGACCTCCGTCCTGCTCGCACCGCTGCTGGGCGCGGAGGACGTCCGCCCCACCGACGTGCTGGGCGTCAGCCTCATGGCCGGCGGCACGTTCGTGGTCTTCGCGATCCTCGTCTGGAACGCGGTCGCCGGACGGACGCCCAGCCGCCTCTCGTTCGCGATCCGCGGCTCGGTGGGCCGACTCCGGCGGGGATTCTGGTCGGGTACGGCGCTCGTCGCCATCATCGCGGTGCCGGTGCTCGCCGGGTTCGCCGTGTCGTTGACGGCCGTGTCCAGCGAGGGCTGGTCCTTCAACTACCTGCGCAACTACCTCACCGGTGCGGTGGGCGCGCTGGTCGCCGCCATCGTGGTGGGGCTCGCGCTGGCCGCGCACAACTGGCTGGAAGCGCCACCGTCGCGGGCGGGACAGGCCAGCCCGGAGACGTTCCTCCGGGAGGATCGCCGTTCGGCGCTGGTCGGCTCGGCGACCGGTGGACTCGTGGTCGCGGTCCTCCTGCTGCCCGCGGCGTACCTGGTCACGGTGCTCGGCCGGCTGCTGAGCGACGCGCTCACCGGCTGGCCCGGCGCGCCGGGCGAACCCGATGTCGGCTACCTGATCGGGCGGCCCGGCTACGAGGTCCACGACATCGTCGATGCGAGCCCGCCACCGATGGCGTTGCTGCTGCTGGTTCCCGCTGCGGTCGTCATGTCGCTGCTCCTGCTGACCCGGGCGTGGGCACGGTTCGTCATCGCCCGGCTGGTGCTCGCCGCCCGGGGTCGGCTTCCGCTGCGCCTCATGGGCTTCCTCGCCGACGCCCGATCCCGGCAACTGCTGCGCCAGTCCGGCGCGGGATACCAGTTCCGTCACGTCCGGCTACAGGATCGTCTGGCCAGCGAGCCGATCCCGCCACGGGCCGTGGGGCGGACGGTACGCCGTCGGGTCCTGCTCGCCGGTGGCGTGGGCACGCTGGCGCTGGCCGCGCTGCTGCTGTGGTCGGCGCTGCCCAGGGACGCCGCCCGGCGCACCCTCCTCGCCGACGAGGAGGACATCATCGAGGGCGTCGTGTTCAGCCCGAACGGCGCGATGGTCAGCGCCTACGGCCACGACACGGTGTGGGTGTGGGAACCCGCGACCGGCGACCGGATCACCCGGCTGGTCGGCCACGACAGCAGCATCACCGGTCTGACGTTCGCGCCGGGCAGCCGGCTGCTCGCCACCACCAGCGCCGACCAGACGGTACGGGTCTGGGATGCCGGGTCGGGTCGACCGGTCCACGTCTTCCGGGGGCACACCAGCGACTCCCGCCGGCCGACGTTCTCACCCGATGGCACCCTCCTGACCTCCACGGCGGCCGGTGACGACTTCGCCCGGCTGTGGGATCTCACGACCGGGCGGCTGGTCGTCGTGCTGGACGGGCACGCGGGCGGCGTGCAGTGGGCGGACTTCTCCCCCGACGGCCGGTTCCTGGCCACGGCGAGCAGCAGTGACCAGCGGGTACGCATCCGTGACCCGAAGAGCGGCGACACGCGTTTCTTCCTGGCCGGCCACCGCGCCGGGGTGGGGAACCTCGCTTTCTCTGCCAACGGCGACCTCGTCGCCACGTCCAGCGGAAACGTCGCGTACCTGTGGCGGGCAGCGGACGGCCAGTTGCTCGCCGCGCTCGTCGGGCACGCCGCAGCGGTCCAGGCCCTCGCCTTCAGCCCGGACGGGCGGATTCTCGTCACCGGCAGCTACGACAAGACCGCCCGTTACTGGGACACCTCGACGGGCGACGCCCTGGCGACGCTGACCGGGCACACCGGCACGGTGGACGCCGTCCTGGTCAGCCCGGACGGCCGGGCCGCGCTCACCATCGGTGGCTACGACGAACTGCCACGACTCTGGGACCTGCCGTCGGGACGACTGATCGGGGTCCTCGACTTCGGCAAGGCGGTCAACGAGTCGGCGGTGTTCAGCCCCGACGGCAGCCTGGTCGCCCTGTACGCCAGTGAGAACCACGTGCAGATCTGGTCGGCGAGCACCGCGCGCCGGATGGCCACCCTCACCGGCCACACCGACCAGGTCAGCAGCGTCGTCTTCAGCCCGGACGGGGGGACCATCGCCACCGACAGTTGGGATGGCACCGTCCGGCTGTGGGACGTTCCCGGCCGCTGACCCTCAGCCCTTGACGCTGCCGGCGGCCATACCCGACACGATGTAGCGCTGCAGGAGCAGGTAGAGGCCCACGGCGGGCAGCGTGTAGATCATGCCGACGGACATGACGGTCTGGACCGGTGTGCTGATCTCCCCGATGAATCCGGCGAGCCCCACGGACATCGGCTGGAGTCCGGGGTCGGTAAGGAAGCTCACCGCGAAGATGTATTCGTTCCACCCGTGGAAGAACGCGATGACGGATCCGGCCGCCATGGTGGGCGCCACGATGGGGACGATCACCCGCCAGAGGATGCTGAGTGGTGAACAGCCGTCGATCTTGGCCGCGTTGTCGAGGTCGCGGGGCACGGTGTCGATGGCGTTCTTGAGGATCCAGGTCACCACCGGCAGCACGAAGGCAGTGTTGCCGAGGACGAGCCCACCGAGGCTGTCCAGCAGGTTGAGCGTCTTGAACACCGACAACAGTGGTACGACGAGCACCGCCTCGGGGAGCATCTGGGTCACCAGGAGCGCGATGCCGACGAGCACCTTGCCGCGGAAGCTGAACCGGGACATCGCGTAGGCGATCGGCACGGCCAGGATCATCGTCAGAAGCGTCGTCCCACCGGCGATCATGGCGCTGTTGGTGAGCCAGCCGACGATGGTCGTATCGCTGAACACGTCGGCGAACGTGCTCAGCCCGGACAGGTCGGGCAACAGGGGCGGGCGGTCGCCGAACAGCTCGTCGTCGGTACGGGTGGCGGTGACGAGCATCCAGTAGAACGGGAACACGGCGAGACCGACGAGGGCGAGCACGACCGTGACAGCTCCGGTCAGGCCCATTCGGTGCTTGATTCCATGACGCATGGCTAGGCCGACTTCTCTGCTCGGTTGCTGACAACGAAGAAGATGACGGTGATCGCCAACGAGATGACGACGCCGACGAACCCGACGGCGGCTGCGTGCCCGAGCTCACGCTCGACGAAGCCCCGTCGATAGAGGTCGATGACCAGGGTGTTGGTGCTGCCCGCCGGTCCGCCCTGGGTCATCAGCCAGATCAGCTCGAAGCGGCGGATCGACCAGATGGTCATGAGCAGGGCCAGGATCGAGATCGTGGGCTGGATGACCGGCCAGGTGACGGCCCGGAAGCGTTGTGTCCAGCTCGCGCCGTCGAGCAGCGCCGCCTCGTGGAGTTCCTCGGGGACGGCCTGGAGCGCGGCCAGGATGATCACGGCGGTGAACGGGAACAACTGCCAGATCGTGATGAAGAGGATCGTGCCCAGGGCCCGGGACGTGCTGTCCAGCCACTGCCCGTCGGCAGGTGCGAGGCCGACGACGCCGAGGGCGTCGTTCGCCACGCCGTACTGGGGGTTGAAGATCCACGCCATGACCAGCGCGACGGCGACGGCCGGCGCCGCCCACGGGATGATCAGCAGCGACCGCGCGACGCCACGGCCCCGGAACTTGCGGTTCATCAAGAGCGCCGCGCCGAGTCCGAGCAGCATCGTCCCGGCGACACAGGCGATGACGTACACGATCGTCACGCGAACGGCGTTGAGGAACCCGGGGTCGGCGAAGACCTCGCGGTAGTTCTCCAGGCCGATCAGTTCGATGCTCGTGGGGTTGAGCAGGCTCGTGTCGGAGAAGCTCAGCACGACCTGATGGAGGAACGGGATGCCCTGGAACGCCACGAGGTAGATGACGGCCGGTGCCGCGAGGAGGTAGGGCAGCAGACGCTCGCCCGCCCGTCGTCGCGGTGCCGGTTTCGGCCCGCCGACACGCTGGCGGCCGCGCGTCGATGTCGCGTCGAGTACGGACATGTGTGGCTCGTTTCGTCGGGGGACGGGCGTACGCCCGGGGGCTTGGGGGGACCGGCGGGACGGGGCGGGAGTGGGGGCGGCACGACGCCGGTCCCCCACTCCCGTGGGCAACTACTTGCCGGCGAGCTGTTTGGCCTTGTCCTGCGCTCCGTCGAGGGCCTGCTGGATGTCTCCGCCGGACTGCAGCGCGTTGAGCACCGCCTGCACCACTGCGGAGCGGATCCGTGGCGTCTCGACCTCGAGCCCGGTCGGGATGAACGAACGGGCGTGCTCGCTCTGCGCGTCGAACACCTCGACGAACGGCGACTTGGTGAGTTCCTCCGTGGTCCGCTCCACGGGGGTGGCGACCAGGCTTCCGCCGAGGAAGCCCTGGACGGTCGTCTGCGCCTCCTTACCGAGGAACCAGCGGACGAACGCTTCGGCCGCCTCGGCGTTGCGGGTGTTGGCGTTGATGCCGATGGCGGCCATCACCTGGCCGATGTTCTGCGTCGGGAACGGTGCGGGCGCGGCGGCGATCGGGATGTCCGGGTTGGTGCCCCGGAGCACGGTGGGAATCCCGCCGTTGTCGATCATCATCGCGACCTTGCCGGTGGCGAACATCCGGCGGTAGTCGGCGGCGGTCGAGCCCTTCGGAATGACGCCGGCCTGGTAGACGTCGGCGAACGCCTTGACCCCGGCGACCGTCTGCGGGCTGTTGATCGTGGGGTTGCCGGCGTCGTCGCTCCACGCGCCGCCCGCGCCGTAGACGAAGTTGCTCAGGTCGTACCAGACACCGGCCTCCTCGGCCTGGGTGGTCCGGAACGCGAATCCGTACCGGCCGGCCGTGGTCTGCTCCCGGGCGACCTGCTTGAACTCCTCGAACGTCGTCGGTGGCTTCTTGACGAGGTCGGGGTTGTAGATGAGCGCGTAGTTGGAGACGTCGAGCGGGACACCCCACTGGTGGTCGTCCATCTTGAGCGACTCGGAGGCCGCGGTGAGGTCGACGCCCTTCACGACGTCGTCCAGCGGACGGATCAGTTTCGCGTCGGCGGCCTCGTAGATGTTCATCTGGTCGAACGCGATCACGTCGGGGCCCTTGCCCTGACCGAGCTGCGTGAAGATGGTCGTGCCGAAGGACGCGAACGGGATGGAGACCGGTTCGATGACGTAGTCGTCCTGGCTGGCGTTGAACTTCTCCAGCAGGGCCGTCAACTGCGGGCCGCGCGTCGGCTCACCGAGCATCGACGCGGCGAAGGTGATGGTCTTCGGGCCGTCGCTGTCGCTACCGGCGGAACCGCCGCAGCCAGCGAGGAGAGCGAGTGCGGTGACGGCGCATATGCCGACGCCGAGTCGGTGGTGTCGCATGCCTTACCTCTGATCTTCTCTACCGCCAGGCACGCTGGCGAGGTGATCGGCAGGGTCGACGGGCGCAAGGTGGGGGTGGTCGGGGGCGTTGTCGACTGCCGAGTCGGACGACGATCCGGTGATCCGGATCGGGGGGATGGCACCGGCGGCCATCCGGGCGAAGTGCGCGGCACCGAGGCTGGTGGCCTCGGAAATGTCCGGCAGTTCGTAGTCGCCGAGATAACGGCGCTTGATCTCGCGGACCGCGCGGCTGGTCAACCCGCCGCCGGTCATGATGCGTCGGCGGGCCGGGACGCCCGCCACGACGTCGAGCTGGTGGACCAGGTAGGCGGCGCGTTCCTGCACCGCCTCGATGACGGCTCGCCACACCTCGGCCCGGTCCGGTTCGTAGTCGATGTTGGTGAGCTGGGCCTGGTCGAGCCAGACGTTCGAGACCCGGGGTCCGTCGACCCGGGGGAACACTGCGAGCGCCGCCTCGTCCAGCGCCGGCAGCTCGTCCCGCTGGATTCCCATGAGCTTCAGGAACCGTCCCATGCCGATCCCGCTGCGCACGCTGGCCATGGCCTGCAACCGTCCGGGGAACACGTCCCGGCCGACGGAGAGCTCGCGGTTCACGGCATCCACCAGGTTGAGCGCGTTCCACGGGCGCTCGGGCAGGCGCCGGATGATCGCCTCCCCGGTGCCGCACGAGTCGACGAGGTCGGCGTCGTCGAGCGCGCCCAGCCCGACCGCGGCCACCAGGTGGTCGAGGCCGGCGATGGTGACGTGCGCGCCGTGGATCCGGGCCGGCCCGGTTGTCACCCGGCCGATCGACGTGCCGGCCCCCACCCGCTCGGGCAGCAGGGTCGGCGGTACGCCCGCCCAGGCGCTGGTCTCCGCCGACTGGTCCCCGGAGACGACGTCGAGGAGTCCGGTACGGCTGGCCAGCGACGCCTCGGCGGCGATCGTCCCGGTCAGCCGGAACGCCAGCCACTCCTGGATGCTGACCCACCGGACCCAGCGCGACAGCGGGGCGTACCGCTCGGCCAGCCAGGCGAACTTGAACAGCGACGGCTTGAGGTTCATGGGTAGGCCGCTGCTGCCGGTGAACGCCTCCCGGCCGAGCGAGACGGCGAGCCGGTCGAGCTGGTCGGCGCCGTGCAGGTCGTACCAGGGCAGGCCGGGCGCCAGGACGTCGCCCTGCGCGCCCAGCGGTACGCCGGTCTCGCCGAAGCCGGTGAGGCCGATGCCGACCACCCGGCGGGCCGGATGGTCGTCGAGCACCGTCTCGAGATGCTGGAACACCTCGTCGAGCAGCCGGTCGGGCGTGAGGATCGTGACGCCCGCCGTGCGCTCCCAGGGGGTGGCCCGGGAACTCAGCGCGACGGTGTTCCCGTCGGCGTCCACGATCTGGATCTTCGTGTACGTCGTGCCGACGTCGACGCCGAGATAGACCTCGTCGGCCGTTCTGGTCACGGGAGGTCCCCGGTCCTGCCCTCGAAGGCGTTCACGTACGACACGAACCGGCCGGCGATCTCCGCGCGGGCCTGCTCCGGGTCGAGCCGGCCGGCCATCAGCCCTTCCAGGCTCGGCGCCCACGTGCTGCGGCCGATCGCGAAGCCGGTGAAGCCGTCGGCCTGGCCGGCCGCGTGCAGCCAGCGCAGGATCTGCGCGTCGTCGGCGCCCCGGCCGAGAACGATGCACTCGACGTCGTCGCGGCCGTCCGCCCGCGCCTGCGCGGCGACCGCCTGGTAGTCGTCGACGGTGGTGAGGCCCTCGACCTTCCAGATGTCCGCCTCGATGCCGGCCTGCTGGTAGGCCCGGATGGTGTCCACCATGATCTGCGGGCGCAGCTCGGTGTCGAACCGCTCCCGGTCGTCGCCGACCTGCGCCAGCTGCTCGGCGGACGGGAGCACGAGCAGCTCCAGCATCAGCCGCTGGCGTCGCGGGGACACCCACTCCGAGAGCTGCCGGAGCCGGGACATCGAGACGGCCAGGAGGTCGGCCGGCAGCGTCTCGTCGGCGATGGCGAGCACCTTCACGTGGTCCGGGTCGAACGCCTCGATGTGTACGTCGAACTGGTCGCCGTACTCGAGTTCGAAGACCCGTTGCAGGCTGCGCTCGGCCGGCATGGCCAGCAGGAGGCCCGCTCCGGCGACCTCCCGGGCGACGTCGGCGCCGTACTCCTCGTCGACGAGGACGCCCAGAGTCGACCGTTGCAGCCCGCGTGCTTCGATCGCCAGCGGCAACGACTCCCAAATGACGCGCTTGAGCGCGGAGTAGTCGACCGGCCGCCCCTGGTAGGTGCCCCCGTGCTCGCCGAACATCTTCGTCAGCGAGGCGCGGTGGTCGAAGGCAAGCATGTACAACGTGCTCATCGGGTAGCTCCGATTCTCAAGGGGTGGCCGACACGGCGATGGTCTTGACGCGGGTGTAGAAGGCGAGCCCGTCCAGGCCGTGCTCCTTGAACGCGGAACCGGACTCCTTGAACCCGCCGAACGCCTGGTGCACGTCCCAGCCGCTGGGGGCGAGGTTGACGACGACCTGGCCGGTCTCCATGCCCCGGACGAACGCCTCGGCCGCGGCCAGGTTGTTCGTGAAGATGCCCGACGCCAGTCCGTACGTCGTGTCGTTGGCGATGCCGATCGCCTCGTCCAGGTCGTCGAACGGCATGACCGCGACGACCGGGCCGAACACCTCGTCGGTCCAGATCCGCATGTCGGTGGTGACGCCGGTGACGACGGTCGGCCGGACGAAGCAGCCCCGGGCCGCCGTGCCGTCGGCGAGTCGCTCGCCGCCGGCGGCGATGACCGCGCCCTGCTCACGGGCGGTGTCGATCATGGTGAGCACCTTGTCGAGCTGGCGCTGGTTCACCACCGGACCCATGGTCGTCGCCGCGTCGGCGGCCGGTCCGACGGCGACCGCGCCGGCTCGGGCGACGATCTGCTCCACGACCTCGTCGTAGCGGTCCCGGTGGACGAGGAGACGACTCACCGCGGTGCACCGCTGGCCGGTCTGGCCGAAGATCGACGGCAGCAGTACCTCGAGCGCCCGGGTGACGTCGGCGTCGGCCATGATCACCGCCGCGTTCTTGCCGCCCATCTCCGTCTGCAACCGGGTGCCGGTGCCCGCAATCGCCTGGCCGAGGTGCCGACCGGTCGCGGTGGAGCCGGTGAACGTGATCCCCGCGATCCGGGGGTCGCGGACCAGAGTGTCGCCGACCTCCGCGACGTCGCCGGTGACCGTGTTGAAGGTGCCCGCGGGCAGTCCGGCGTCCTGCATGACCTGGGCGAGGAGCAGCGCCACGGCGGGCGTGTCCGGGCTGGGCTTCAGGACCACGGTGTTGCCCTGGATCAGCGCGGGCGCGGCCTTGCGGACCGGCACCATCAGCGGGTCGTTCCACGGGGTGATGGCGAGGACGACCCCGATGGGCTCGTGTCGGGTCGTGGTCACCACGCCGGGGCGACGGTCCGGTACGACGTCGCCGTGCGGGAGACGACCGATGCCGGCGAAGAACTCCACCAGTTCGGCGCTGCGCTCGACCTCGATCGTCGCCTCGGCGGTGGTCTTGCCCATCTCGCGGCAGATCGTGTCCCGGAACTGGTCGGCCCGCTCCCGGATGAGCGCGGCGACGGCGAACAGGTGCTTGCCCCGCAGCACGCTCGGCGTGTCCCGCCAGGCCGGCAGCGCCGCGGCGGCGGCGTCGACGGCCGACCGGGCCTCGGCCGCGGACATCCGGGGCACGACCGCGACGACGTCGGCGGAGTCCGCCGGGTTCGTCGACACGTCCGTGCCGGCCGCGCCGTCGACGTACGCCCCGTTCACGAGGTTGCGCAGGGTCAGGGTGCTGGTCTCGCTCACTTCTCCACGACCTCCCACGGGCCGGTCAGGTAGCGCTCGAGGGCCTCCTCGGCGAAGCCGAACCCGAGCCCTGGCGTCTGGTGCAGCCGGATGACACCGCCGGACACCTCGAGCTCACGGTCGAGGAGCGCGTTGATGTTGTGGATGTCGTTGCCGACGAAGTACTCGACGAAGATCCCGGCCGGGAACGCGCCCACCATCGGCGCGTGCAGGTCGTGGAACCAGTGCGGGGCGAGCGAGGCGCCGTAGGCACTGGCCAGGTCGGCGATCTTCCGAAGCTCGCTGAGCCCACCGCAGACCGCCGCGTCGCACTGGAGGATCACCGCGGCTTCGGCGTCCAGCAGGCTCTTCGCCCGCCAGCGGCCGGCCTCGATCTCGCCGGTGGCGACGGTGATCGACGTCGCCTTCGCCAGCCGCGCGTGGTTCTCGATGTCGTCGGGGCCGAACGGCTCCTCGATGAAGTAGGGGTCGAACTCCTCCCAGCGACGCAGCGCGCGGAGGGCGCTCGGCAGGTCGCTCCACGCGTTGTTGGCGTCGAGCATCAGCACGCCGTCGGGGCCGATCGTCTCTCGGGCGGCGGCGATCCGGTCCCGGTCCTCCTCGACACCGACCCGCCCGACCTTGATCTTGAAGGCGGAGAAGCCGAGGTCCTGGTAGCCCTTGAGCTCCGCCGCGAGCCCGTCGACGCCCTTTCCTTCGAGGTAGTAGCCGCCGGAGGCGTACGCCGGGACCTCGTCGGAGTGGCCACCCAGGTACTTGTGCAGGGGCAGGCCGGCAGCGCGGGCGCTGCGGTCCCAGAGCGCGATGTCGAGGGCGGACAGGCCGCGGACGACCGAGCCCACCCGACCGTGGAGCAGCGCCTCCTGGTACATCGCCTGCCAGGCGCCCTCGATGAGGTCGGCGTCCCGGCCCAGCAGGACGGGAGCCAGCAGGTCGCGCACCGCCAGCGAGGCGATGTTGGCTCCGCTGTGTCCCGGGTAGCAGAAGCCGATTCCGGTCACGCCGTCGTCGGCGGTGATCCGGACGAGCGTGTACTCACGGTTGGTGATCGTCCGTCGCGCAATGCCCGTGACCCGTGGTAGGGGCACAACGGCGGTGGCGACCTCGATCCGGGTGATGACAGGCATGCAGGTTGGTCCTCGTCCGCTCCGCGAGCGCCTGGCGCGCTCGTCGATCGGGGCCAACGTAAGGGGGCCTTGGGCAGGGCGAATAGCAATCGCCAGTAACATTGATTTCCTCTATAGGAAATCCTGATGACACAACCGCACCGGAGGGCCACAGGTGGAGACTCGCTGGCTGGAGACCTTCGTCGCCGTGGCGGACCGGCGCGGTTTCGCCGCGGCCGCCGCCGAGCTGGGCGTGTCCCAGCCCACCGTGAGCGCCCAGATCGCCGCCCTGGAGAAGGAGTTCGGGGTGGCGCTCTTCGACCGCGACCGTCGCCCCATCGGCCTCACCGACCGGGGTCGCGCGCTGCTGGTCCACGCCCACGCGATCCTCGGCGAGATCGAGTCGGCACGAGGCAACGTCAGCGAGTCGATCGGGCGCCGGCGGGGCGACGTACGCCTGGGCACGTACCCGAGCGCGACGGCCGGCTACATCCCCGAGCTGTTGAAGGCCTTCCGGGCGGTGTATCCGCTGATCCGGGTCCGGCTCGTCGAGCTGGGCGGCGCCCACCTGCACGACGCGGCGGCCCGGGGCGATGTCCAGCTCTTCCTCCGCCAGACGACGCCGCCGCTGTCGGAGACGGTCTTCCGCAGTCACCCGATGTGGCGGGAGAAGTTCAAGGTGTTAACGCCCGCCTACCACCCACTGGCCAGATCCGACGAGCCGCTGGCGCCCGCCCAGCTCCTCAAGCATCCGCTCATCATGACCGGCCGGTACGACACGGACAGCCTCCAGACCCACCCGCTCTGGTTCTCGCTCCGGCAACCGCCCCCGCTGGCGTACCAGGTGAGCAACCCCCAGTCGCTCGTCGCGCTGGTCAGCGCCGGCCTCGGTGTCGGGGTCACCACCCAACTGGCCATGGACGTGTCCCGCACCGACAACCTGCACGTCCGCGACATCGATCATCCCGACGCCGTCCGGGACGTCCGGGTGTGGTGGCCACGGCAACGGCGCCTGCCGCTCCCCGCCCAGACCCTGCTCCAGTTCATGACCGACACCGCCGGCGTCCCCTACAACACCCTCGACACGCGCAAGGAACCACGGCCCGTGTGAGTCGGCCGACTTCCTGCCCTCCACCGCCGCGCCGTCCAAGTCGACGTCAAGCCCACTGCCGGGCGGCATTTCCCGCTCACTGCGCCGACCACCATAGTCAGGCCAAAACAGAAACGCCGCGATCAGTGTCGGGCACAACGAGGCGGATTGCCGCCTTGATCGGTCGGGCGTACCCTCCTGTGGCCGATGACGCGAGACGTGGCCAGGCACGGGGCAACGCGGCGATCGTCAGCCCGGAAGAAAGGCAACTCAGCGTGACCAACGTCGATGCCAATACCTCGCTGCGAGCCCGCAAGACGCTGCACACCAAGCGCCTCTTGCGGCAGCAGGCACTGCGTCTGTTCCGGGCCCGCGGGTACGAGGCCACGACGGTCGAGGAGATAGCAGCGGCTGCCAAAGTGTCAGATCGGACTTTCTTCCGCTACTTCACGAACAAGGAAGCGGTCCTCCTCAACGACAACTACGAGCCGGCTCTGCGCGCTGCCCTGGAACAGTTGCCTACCGACCGGCACCCGCTCGAGACGGTCCTGCTTCTGGTGCGGTCCGCCCTCGGCGTGATCCAGGACGACGACCCGGACGAGCTCTTCGACCGGGCGCGGCTCACCCTGCTGACACCAGCGCTGCGCAGCGCGCTGATGGACGACGTGATCCGCAACGAGCGGCGTCTAGCGGTCGCGATCTCACGCGCGACCGGGCTCGCCCCCGACACGTTCTCCGTGCGGTCGGCAGCGGCGGCGTGTGTCGGCGCGATTCGGGTCGCCTACGAGCAGTGGGTGGCCGAGGAGGGACGGACTTCGCTCCTCGACCTCATGGAGGAGGCGCTCCGGCCGCTGGCGGACGGGCTCGCGTTCGCCGGGCACCGCGCAGGCTGAGCGCGGACGGCACCAACGACGGACGAGCCCCGGTCGATCGCTGGTGGATCGACCGGGACTCGTCGGTTGGGGTCGGATCAGGCGAGATCGAACCGGTCGAGCTCCATGACCTTGGTCCAGGCCGCGACGAAGTCGGTGACGAACTTGTCGCGCGCGTCCTCGCTGGCGTAGACCTCGGCGAGGGCCCGGAGCTGGGAGTTGGAGCCGAAGATGAGGTCGACCGCGGTGGCGGTCCACTTCACCTCGTCGGTGGCCAGGTCCCGGATCTCGTACACGTGCTCCTCGGACTCCGACGCCTTCCACCGGGTGCCCGGGGAGAGCAGGTTGGCGAAGAAGTCGTTGGTGAGCGCACCGGGCCGGTCGGTGAGGACGCCGTGCGACGTGCCGCCGACGTTGTTCCCGAGGGCCCGCAGACCGCCGACGAGGACGGTCATCTCGGGCGCGGTCAGGTTGAGCATGTAGGCCCGGTCGACGAGCAGCACCTCCGGCTGGGTCTTCTCGCCGGGACGCAGGTAGTTGCGGAACCCGTCAGCGCGCGGCTCGAGGACCCGGAACGACTCGACGTCGGTCTGCTCCTGGGTGGCGTCGGTGCGGCCCGCGCGGAACGGCACGGTCACCTCGACGCCGGCGTCCCGCGCCGCCTGCTCGACGGCGGCCGAGCCGGCCAGCACGATCAGGTCGGCGAGCGAGATCTTCGCGCCGCCGGCGGAGTTGAACTCCCGCTGGATGCCCTCGAGGGTCGCCAGGACCGTCGCGAGCTGCTCGGGCTGGTTGACCGCCCAGCTACGCTGCGGCTCGAGCCGGATCCGCGCGCCGTTGGCGCCGCCGCGCTTGTCGGTGGACCGGTAGCTGGCGGCCGAGGCCCAGGCGGTGGAGACCAGCTGGGCGGTGGTGAGGCCGGACTCCAGGACCTTCGCCTTGAGGGCGGCGATGTCGGCGTCACCCACGAGCTCGTGGTCGACGGCGGGCACCGGGTCCTGCCACAGCTGCGCCTCGGGCACCCACGGTCCGAGGAAGCGGTCGACCGGACCCATGTCGCGGTGCAGCAGCTTGTACCAGGCCTTGGCGAAGGCCAGCGCGAACTCGTCGGGGTTCTCCAGGAAGCGGCGCGAGATCTTCTCGTACGCCGGGTCGACGCGCAGCGACAGGTCGGTCGTGAGCATCGTCGGCTTGTGCTTCTTCGCCGGGTCGTGGGCGTCCGGGATGATCGCCTCGGCGTCCTTGGCGACCCACTGCTTCGCGCCGCCGGGGCTCGTGGTGAGCTCCCACTCGTAGCCGAAGAGGATCTCGAAGAAGCGGTTGCTCCACTGCGTCGGCTTGTCGGTCCACGTCACCTCGAGCCCGCTGGTGATCGTGTCCCCACCCTTGCCGCTGCCGTGGGTGCTCAGCCAGCCCAGGCCCTGCGCCTCCAGCGGGGCGCCCTCGGGCTCGGCGCCCACGTGGTCGTCGGCGACGCCGGCACCGTGGGTCTTGCCGAAGGTGTGGCCACCGGCGATGAGGGCGACGGTCTCCTCGTCATTCATCGCCATCCGGGCGAAGGTCTCGCGGATGAAGTGCGCCGCCGCGGCCGGGTCCGCGTTGCCGCGGGGGCCCTCCGGGTTGACGTAGATGAGACCCATCTCGGTCGCCCCGACGTCGGTCGCCATCTCCTTCTCGGAGACGTAGCGCTCGTCGCCGAGCCAGGTGTCCTCCGGGCCCCAGAAGATCTCCTCGGGCTCCCAGACGTCCTCCCGGCCGAAGCCGAAGCCGAAGGTCTTGAAGCCCATCGACTCGAGGGCGACGTTGCCGGCGAGCACGAGCAGGTCGGCCCAGGAGATCTTCTGGCCGTACTTCTGCTTGACCGGCCAGAGCAGTCGGCGGGCCTTGTCGAGGTTGGCGTTGTCCGGCCAGCTGTTGAGCGGGGCGAACCGCTGACCACCGTCGCCGGCGCCGCCGCGACCGTCGTGGATGCGGTAGGTGCCCGCGGCGTGCCAGCTCAGCCGGATCATCAGGCCGCCGTAGTGACCGAAGTCGGCCGGCCACCAGTCCTGCGAGGTGGTGAGGACCGCGGTGATGTCCCGCTTGAGGGCCTCGACGTCGAGCTTGGCGAACTCGTTGGCGTAGCTGAAGCTCTCCCCCAGCGGGTTGCCCTTGGACGAGTGGGCATGCAGCACCGAGAGGTCGAGCTGGTTGGGCCACCAGTCCCGGTTGGTACGCGGACGACCGCCGGTCTTCGAGGTCGGCGAGTCGATCGCCGGGTTCTCGCTCTCGCTGCCGTGCGCGGTCACCGAGTCGTGCGCGACCGGGCAGCCAGCCGCCGCCTTCTGGTCCACGCCCTGCGCGCTGGCGGGGGCGTTGTCCTGGGTGTCGCTCATCTACTTCCTTCCGAACTGACGGGATCACTGTGCGTGCGTTCGGCCGTACAGCCGGGGCAGGTGCCCCAGTAGACGACCTCCGCCTCGTCGACCGTGAAACCGTGGTCGTCGGAGGCGGTGAGACAGGGAGCATGGCCGACCGCGCAGTCGACGTCGGCGATCGCGCCGCAGGAGCGGCACACGACGTGGTGGTGGTTGTCCCCCACCCGGGTCTCGTACCGGGCGGTCGCACCGGCCGGCTGGATGCGCCGCACCAGGCCGGCGTCGGTGAGCGCCCGCAGTACGTCGTACACCGCCTGGTGGGAGACCGTGGGCTGCTCCGCCCGGACCAGCGCGATCACCGAGTCGGTGTCGATGTGCGGGTGGTCGCGCAGCGCGGCGAGCACCGCCAGTCGGGGCCGCGTCACGCGCAACGAGACCGCCCGCAGCTGGGTCTCGAAGTCGGCCGTCATGTGACGAACATAGTCCACTCTTCTGGAATGAATCAAGTTTTGCCGCGACTCGACCCACGTGTCTTCGGCCGGGCTTCTCCGGGCTGCCCGACGAGCGCATCCGCGACGGGCACGGCGGCCGGGCCGGGAAGGTTGACCGTGGTGCCGCTGGCCGGTGCCTCAGTCCCGGTCCTGGTCGGGGAACTCGCCCTGGCGCATGAGCGTCGCGTACTCGGCGAACGGCCCGAGCCCGACACTCCGGCGCCGCTCGTCGAGGCGTTCGGGGTCCTCGATCGGCTGCGGCTGGAGCGGCCCCCTGCCGTCCGGTCCGCCCCAGAACTGCGTGCCGTACAGCTGAGGCCGGTCTTCGGCCCGGCGGACCCGGTCGGTCAGGTACGCCAGGTGCGACGGTTGCGCCTCGCCGTCTCGCACCGCCTGCTCGAGCAGGCTCAGACAACGGCGCTGAAACTCCGGGTCGAGGTCGGCGTGCTGCGCGAGCAACCAGGCGGCGGTCGAGGCGTCGGCACCCACCTCACTGCGCCGGGGCCACCCGCATCGGTCAAGGACCGTGCGGAACCACGCCGTGTTGTCGGTGTCGACCTCGCGTACCCGGGCCCAGACGTCACCAGTCGCCGGACCGGCCACCTCGGACCGCGCCCGCTGGTCGCGGTCCATCCGCTCGATCAACTCGGCTGCGAGCTCGCCATGTCCCATCCGGTCAGGATCCCCCGCTCACCGCCCTCGGCACCAGCGCAGGCGGCCCCTCTCGCGGATCGCGTCAAACCTGTTCGTCGCCGTGTTCACGACGGTCGTGAGCCCTGAACGCCCAGCAGATCCGAATCGACAAGTCCACAAGAGACAACGGGGGCCAAGGCCGGTTCGCGATCACGCCAAACACAAAGGCGACAAACCGGATTAACCACAGCCAGGGCATACCGGTCTGCCGAATAGGCACCCGCCTCAGATGCCGCCCGATTCAACCCAGAAATGGGCGTAACGCCGCCAGGTCAGCAGCCGATCATCGATGCACATGGGCGCTCCGCCCTGCGGACTTGGGCGTTTTGCTCCCAGACAGCCGCCGATGTCCTCTCGGCCTTCGAAGGTTTTACCTGCGTACATATTGATCAGCGACCATCCTGATCATAGTGTCAGTCCGGGCCGCTGACGTAGATCCGCAGTGCGCCCGGGCACGGAGGGTTCGCCCTTCCCCGCACACCCGGGGAAGGTCCTCTTTGCTCTCTCCAGCATGGCTCGATCTACTCAGGATCGTTCTTTTAGGAGAAAGCACGCATGTCAAAACCTGTAAACCCACGACACCTCGCGAGATCACTGGTCAGTACCGGTGCGGCGCTGGTGCTCACCATCTCGGGGTTGGCCGCGACTGGATCCGGCGCGGCGGCCGCGCCCGGTGAATCGTCCTCAGTAGAGGCCAAAGTTCGATCGGAGCTTACCAAGCAGTTCGAGGCCAAGGAAGAGTCGGACTTCTGGGTCCGCTTCGGCCCGCGCGCGGACCTGAGCAAGGCCAGCGCGATCAAGGACTGGAACGAGCGCGGCACCGCCGTCGCGGCGGCCCTCAAGAAGACGGCCGCGGAGAGCCAGTCGAAGGTCCGCGACAAGCTCGACAAGGCCGGCGTCAAGTACGAGACCTTCTGGGCGACCAACGCCATCAAGGTGAGCAGCGGGTCGAAGACCATGGCCCAGGACTTCGCCGCGCACGACGAGGTCGAGGGCCTGTATGCCCCGGTCAGCTACGAGGTACCCAAGGTTACCGAGGGCACCGACCAGATGGCGACCAACGCGGTCGAGTGGGGCATCGCCAACATCAACGCCGACGACGTCTGGTCCCAGTACGGCGCCAAGGGCGCCGGCATCACGGTCGCCAACATCGACACCGGTGTGCAGTTCAACCACCCGGCGCTGGTGAACTCCTACCGGGGCAACAACGGCGACGGCACGTTCGACCACAACTACAACTGGTTCGACGCGGCCGGGAAGTGCGCCACCGCCCCCTGCGACACCAACGGCCACGGCACGCACACCATGGGCACGATGGCCGGCCACGCCGACGCCAACCAGATCGGCGTCGCGCCTGAGGTCACCTGGATCGCGGCCAACGGCTGCTGCCCCACCGACGCGGCGCTCGTCTCGTCCGGTGAGTGGATGCTCGAGCCGACCGACCTCAACGGCCAGAACCCGGACGCGAGCAAGCGGCCGAACATCATCAACAACTCCTGGGGAACCACGGCGCCCTCGAACGCCCCCTTCATGGAGGACATCACGCTGGCCTGGGAGGCGTCGGGCATCTTCGGCACCTGGTCCAACGGGAACAACGGTTCCGCGTGCCAGACCAGTGGGTCGCCGGGTAGCCGGATCGCCAACTACTCCGTCGGCGCGTACGACGTGAACAACAACATCGCCAGCTTCTCCAGCCGGGGTGCCGGGCAGGACGGCGAGATCAAGCCGAACATCGCCGCGCCCGGTGTGAACGTCCGGTCGAGCCTCCCGGGCAGCACTTACGGCAGCTACAACGGCACCTCGATGGCCGCACCGCACCTGGCCGGCACGATCGCGCTGCTCTGGTCGGCGGCGCCGGCGCTGGTCGGCGAGGTCACGGCTACCCGTGCGCTGCTCGACGGATCGGCAGTCGACACGCCGGCCAGCCAGTGCGGCGGCACCGACGACGACAACAACGTGTTCGGTGAGGGTCGGCTGGACGCGCTCGCGCTGTTCAACACCGCCCCGATCGGCGACACCGGCACCCTCGCCGGCAAGGTGACCAACTCGGCCACCGGTCAGCCGATCGGCGGCGCCAGCGTCGCCCTGACCGGTCCGGCGAACCGCACGCTGACCACCGGCGCCGACGGCACGTACTCCGTGCTGCTGCCGATCGGCGACTACCAGGCCACCGTGACGGCGTTTGGCTACGGCAGCAAGACCGTCCCGGCGACGATCACCACCGACGCGACCACGACGACCAACGTGGCCCTCACCCCGGTGCCCAGCGTCACGGTCAGCGGCCAGGTCAAGGACGGTTCCGGACACGGCTGGCCGCTCTACGCGAAGGTGACCGTGGTCGGCGTCTCCGGCGTCTCCGACTACACCACGCCCGCGAACGGTCAGTACAGCCTCACCCTGCCGGCCGATGCGACGTACAAGCTGACGGTGGAGGCCCAGTACCCGGGCTACCAGACCGTGACCAAGGACGTCGTGGTCGGCACGGGCAACACCACCGCCAACGTCGACGTGCCGGTGAAGAGCGACTCCTGCTCCCTCGCGCCCGGCTACCGGAACGGCTCGGACGGGGTCTACGAGACCTTCGACGGCACGACGGCGCCGGCCGGCTGGACGGTGGTCGACCACATCAACAGTGGGTTCACCTGGCAGTTCACCGACCCGGGCGGCCGCGGCAACCTGACCGGTGGTACGGGTAACTTCGCCATCATCGACAGCGACGAGCACGGCAGCGGCAAGCAGCAGAACACCTCGCTGATCAGCCCGATCGTCGACCTGACCGACGTCACCGCGCCGAAGATCCGCTTCAACCAGGACTTCAACCACCTTGGCGGTGAGAACGCCGACGTCGACCTCAGCATCGACGGCGGTGCCACCTGGACGACCGTGCTGCGGCAGACGGCGGACGTCCGCGGGCCGAAGGTGACCGAGGTGGCGATCCCGCAGGCCGCCGGCCAGGCGCAGGTCCGGGTCCGGTTCCACTACCACGTCGGCTCGTACGACTGGTGGTGGGCGGTGGACAACGTCCTGATCGGTACCCAGGTCCTCTGCCAGCCGGTCGAGGGTGGCCTGGTCGTCGGCCACGTCCAGGACAAGAACACCGACGGCTACATCAACGGTGCCACCGTGACCAGCGACGACCGGGCGGCGGAGACGGCCACCACCGTGGCCACGCCGGACGACACCGAGCTCGCGGACGGCTTCTACTGGATGTTCTCGTCGCTGACCGGGGCCCACCCGTTCACGGCCAAGGCGGGCAACTACAAGAGCCAGCAGAAGTCGATCGACGTCGAGGCCGACTCGGCGACCGCGGCGAACTTCCAGCTCGGCGCCGGCAAGCTGTCGGTGACGCCGACCACGGTGACCGGCACGCTCCAGATGCCCAACGGCAAGGCCACCAAGTCCTTCACCGTGACCAACACCGGCGACTCGCCGGTCGAGGTGACGTTCGGTGAGCAGGACGGTGGGTTCGAGCTCCAGCGTGCCGACGGGACGCGGATCAACCAGCAGCAGATCCTCGGCATGGCCGGCGCTGAGCTGGTGCGGTCGACCGCCCCGACGTCCTTCGCGGCCACCGCGAAGACGGGAACCGCGGCGGCGCCGTCGGTGACCGGCCCGCAGGCCGCGCCGTGGACCGACATCGCCGACTACCCGAGCAACGTCATGGACAACGCGGTGGTCACCCTCGGCGGCAAGGTGTACTCGATCGGCGGCGGCAACGGATCTGCCTCGTCGACGAAGAACTACGTCTACGACCCGGCCACCCTGGCC
The DNA here is from genome assembly GCF_900090325.1 of Micromonospora pallida. Classification (NCBI taxonomy): domain Bacteria; kingdom Bacillati; phylum Actinomycetota; class Actinomycetes; order Micromonosporales; family Micromonosporaceae; genus Micromonospora; species Micromonospora pallida. The sequence goes on from NZ_FMHW01000002.1 coordinate 3,209,374, forward strand.
TGGACGGCGATCGCCGACCTGCCCGCAGCGCGTAACGCCATGACGGTGGGCGTCGTCGGTGGCAAGATCATCGCCACCGGCGGCTGGGGAGCCTCCGGCCCGGACGCCGCCACCTGGTCGTACGACCCGGCGACGAACGCGTGGTCCACGGTGGCCGCCAACCCGGCGCCGCGGGCGGCTGCCGGCGCGGCGGTGGTCGGCGGCAAGCTGCTGGCGATCGGTGGCTGCACCACCTCCAGCTGCACGCCGATGGCGAAGAACGTCGTCGCCTACGACCCGGCCAGCAACAGCTGGGCGGCGCTGCCGGACTACCCGGTGTCGGTCGCCTTCGCCTCCTGCGGCGGCATCGACGGCGTGGTGTACTGCACCGGCGGCAACGACGGTTCGAACCCGCAGAAGGTCAGCTACTCCCTGAACCCGAACGGTGGCAGCTGGACCCCGATCGCCGACGCGCCGGCGACGAGCTGGGCGAGCTCGCACGCGGCGGCCAACGGCAAGCTGATCGTCGTCGGTGGCTCGCAGAACGGCGCGATCACCAACGCCGGTTTCGCCTACGACCCGGCCGCCAACACCTGGTCGCCGCTGCCGAACGCCAACACCGCCCGGTACCGTGGCGGCGCGGCGTGCGGGTTCTACAAGGTGGGCGGCTCCTCGGGCAGCTTCACGGCCACCCCGGACAGCGAGGCGCTGCCCGGCTTCGAGAACTGCGCCGCGGCTGCCGCCGACGTCAGCTGGATGACGATCGACAAGACGGAGGCCACCCTGGCCCCCGGCCAGTCGGTCAAGGTCAACGTCGGGATGACCGCGAACGTCGACCAGCCGGGGACCTACTCCGGGTCGGTCGTGATCGGGGAGAACAGCCCCTACACCGTTCCCCCGGTCAGCGTCACCATGGTGGCGCAGCCGCCGAAGACCTGGTCGAAGCTGACCGGTACGGTCACCGGCACCAGCTGCCAGGGCGCCACGGCGCCGCTCGCGGGAGCGACCGTGCAGGTGGACTCGGCGGTGTCGTCGTACACCTTCAAGACCGACAACGCGGGCAAGTACGCCTACTGGATGGACCGGAAGAACAACCCGCTGACGGTGATCGCCGCGAAGGACGGCTTCAAGCCGCAGACCCGCCAGAGCCGGCTCGTCGCCAACACGCCGACGGTGGAGGACTTCAACCTCTCCGCCACCGGCTGCTGACGCCTAGCGTCGGCTGACGAAGTCCGGCCCCGCCTGGTTCCGACCGGGCGGGGCCGGACCCGTTCCGGCCGTCGGGACCGAGCCCGTGAATACCGCACGGCACCCAGCGCATCACCCTCCACCGAACCGCAGGCGATCGAGTCGCCGCCGGCCGGCGTAGGGTCGCCCGGTGACCGTGTACGACATCGCCGCCAGACTGCCCACCATCGACGTGCTACGGGAGCGTTGCAGGGCACTGGCCGTGTTGGCACGCATCCTCGACGACGGGGTGCCCTACTACGACTACACCCCGACCTGGGGCAAGGACGATGCAGCGCTGATGAGCAACGGCAGCGGTGACGAGTGGGCCGTCGTGTTCACCGCAGACGGCGCGTTCATCCGGGTCTTCGACCACGAGTCGACGATGTCGCCCTACGGCGATCCGGACGCCGAGTTATGGCCAGGCCTGATCGACGGCATCCCGGCGGCGTTGCATCCACAGTTGGCAGAGCCCGCTTTCTGCGATGAGGAGGGGCAGTTCATCGCCACTGCTGTGCTGTGGCGGCTGGCCGGTGACGACCGCTGGCGCGCCGGCGAAGGCATCGCTTTCCCGCCGCTGCGCGGACCGTACGACGACATCGGGCCGGACGGGTCCGGCATGCTCGAGATCCTGCTCGACGACATCGTCGACCGGTTCGTCGCATTCGCCAGCGACTACTACGAGATCGAGGTGGACCGGGCGCTGGTCGAGCACGTCGTCGCCCAACAGCCGCTCACCGACGCCGTGATCCGGGCCCTGAACCCGCACCTCACCCTCGCCGAGCTGCACGAGGATGTCGCCACCATCGGTTACCCGATCGCTGCGACGTAGCGGCACCCTCGGCAGGCCGAGCGCCTGGCTCCCCCGACGAGATGCGTACGGAAGCATCGGCGGAAGAGGGCCGGCTGGGTTCAGATTCCGAAGCCGCCGGTGCCAGTCGTGCCCGTCGTACGCGGGGCGGTGCTGGCGCAGTTCCATGCCGTCCGGGTCGAGTGCGTCGAGCCGTTCCCACTGCTCGGTGCAGTAGAGGAACAGTGGCACCCGCTCCGGCGCGGCGGGCAGGTGGCCGGCGTCGACGGCGGCCGGGCCGCCGCCCGAGCGAGGGCGGCGACGAACCAGGGCGCGCCACCTCGGCCATCGACACCACGTGCTCGTCGCGCGTGGCACAGCAGCCGGGCGACGGGGTGTACGCGACGGTACATGTTCCCGCGACTCAGCCGTCTGCACAGCACTCGTGCGGCGAGGCGGGCCGGAACGCCGGTGCCCTGGGTGGCCGGGCGCTCGACCCAGCCGGGTCGGTCGTCCACCATCGTCCCAGTATTCCCCGATGCAGTGGACGACGGACGCAGCGAGCGGGCCACTAGTGAACGAGCCTCTTCGTCTGCCCTTCGCCCAAGGGTCGACCTCGGGAGCCGGTGGTGGACGTTGCGACGGCTGCCGCGGTGCTTCATGATCTGGTTCATGCGTGACGTGAAGGGCGGTTGCCGCCCCGTCCGATGAGCGGGCCAGCGCCGATGGATGGATCGGCTGATCTGGTACGGCAGCCCGGCATCTGCTGGCCCGCGCCGTCGATTCTCTTCCCGATCTCCGACCGGTACCCGCAGTCGGATCCCTGGCCTGTCGTGGCTGAGGTCGCGGTGGTTGCCCTCGGTGACCCGGTGATCGTGTCCGGCGTACCTGGGCGACTTCGACCCCGAGTTGCGCGCCGACGAACAACTCCTACAGCTCGCCCGGGCGGCCCGCGCCCAGATCACCGCCATCCCCGCCTGAAGTGCCAACGCGGCAGTCGGAAGCCGTCCACCCAGACAAACCCCCACAAAGGAGAACACCCCCGTGCCTAAGACCAGACATGAGCGTGACCAGGAAAGCCTGCGCCGGCGGCTGGAGACCCTCCGGCTCCCGGTCTCGCCGCTGCGCCACGCCGGCTTGTTGATCCCCGACCGGACCGACCCGCAATGGGAGCGGACACCCGAGACGGTCGGTGTCGGCCCGGACAATCGGGCCCTCGCCGTCTGGGCCAGCAGGGTGCAACCCCAACGGCGTCTGGTCACCGTGCATGACGGAAGCCGACAGCCGGTCCAGTCCGTGCAGCTCGACGGGTGCAGCCAACCTCGGTTCGTGCAGCCCTTACCCGGCGACCGCATCCTGCTCGTGCGCTCCCGGAACCGCGATGGCGCCAACGCGGAGATAAGGACCCCCGACGGACGACGTGAGCGCCACGGTGACCTCGGCGACGCGATCGGTCACCTGCTGACCACGCCCACCGGCGCGATCTGGGCCGGCTACTTCGACGAGGCCATGGCCGGTCGTGGTCCCCAGACACACGGACTCGCCCGCTTCACCGCAGCCCTCGAACCGGACTGGCTCTACCCGCAGCGACCGGCAATGCCGGAGATCTTCGACTGCTACGCCCTCAATCTCGCCGACGAGACGGCATGGACCTGCGCCGACACCCAGTTCCACCTCGTCTCCGTCACCGGCGGCAGGCCAACTGACCACGGCCCGGCCCCCTACCGCAGCGCACACGCCCTGCTGACCGACGGCACCCGCGGCGCGCTCATCTCCGGTTACGGACCCGCGTACGACCTGGTGACTCCGTTCCAGCTCGATGCCACAGCGGTGACACCCGCCGGCCAGCCGACCCGGCTCGTCCTGCCCGACGGCCTGGAGGTACGCGGGGCTCGTACCTTCTGTCGCGGCCCGGAACTCCACGTCATCATCGGATCCTCCTGGTACCAAACCGATCTTGGGCTTTTGGGCCGGCGATAGGCTCGCCGCCAAGCCTCGGTGCCGCCGGGCCACGTGTGAGGCTCGCGGCGGCGATGGGGACTCCGGAGGAGAGAGTCACGACCGACTCGGTGAGGATGTCGCCGTATCCGTGCGGGTCGCCGTCCGCGGCTATGCCGTTCGGCTCGGGGTCGGCGAGCTGTCGAGCAGGGCGCCCAGTCGGTCGGCGGACTCGTCGGTCAGCAGGTAGACGCCCTGGAGACTGACGGCGCGTTCGAGACGGCCGTCCACGACGTACTTCAGGGTGCGCGTCTCTCCGCGTCGGTTGCGCCAGGTCAGCTCGCCGAGCAGGTCGCCGGGGACCGCGACGTCGAAGCGGACCGGCGTCGCGTCGACGTGCACCGGACTCGCCCCGCATCCGCCGGCACCGAGCATCGCCCAGGCGTCGTGCCCCGGATAGGCCGGGTCACGCCAGGTTGCTGGGGCCGGGCCGCAACAGTCACGCCGCTGCTTGTCGACGACCCGGAGGCGGCTCACCAGGTAGACCACACACCGGTTGACATGCAGTGCGAAGACCGTGTCGCCGACACCGACGCTGGTCCAACTGGGCAGGGACTGGTGCACCCCGCTGAACGCCACCGTGGGCCGTTGGCCGACGCGGTGCCGGCGGAGTTCCCGGCAGACGTCCTGGGTCCACAAGGCGGTGAAGGCATCCGACATGGCCGTGAGCATAGAAGCGAGCACCGACAGGCCCGGTCCCGTCACGACCGGTCACGGGTGCTCCTGAGTGCCGGCGGTGAGACGTCGCCCCCAGTTGCGCATGTACTCGATGGCTTCCGGTGGTCCGTGCACGACGACCGGGGCTTCGAGTGCTCCAATGCAGAAGGTGGCCCAACCGAGGGAATCGGCTTCGATGTGCACCCGGCACGACATGTCATCGATAGGCTCCACGGTCCCGTAGTGCGCGATCTCGTCCCTCACCCGCTCAGCGGGGGCCTGGACCGTGGCATGAACGGAATACCTGCCGGGCATCGATCTGATCTGCGCGCGCACGTACTCCACGGGGTCGTCCGCAGGGAGCTGGCGTGGGGCGAACCTCTTCCCGGTACGGCGTGGGCCGTCGATCCGGTCGGCACGGAAGACGCGCCAGTCGCCCCGGCCGAGGTCCCAGGCGACGAGGTAGAGACGGCTCTCGACGCTGACGATCCGGTACGGGTCGATCGTCCGGTTGGCGACCTGACCGGTTCGCGTCCGGTAGGTGAACTCCAGCGTCTCGGCATCTCGGCAGGCCAGGGCAACGGTCGTCAACGAGGCGACATCGGTGATGGCGGCAGACTGCTCGGTGCCCTGCGCTGGGACGGCGACGGCTCGGAGGCTGTCGATGCGGCGCCGGATACGCACGGGAAGCACCTGGACGATCTTGGCCAGGGCGCTGAGCGCGGCATCCCCGGACGTCGGGTAGGCGCCGGAGGCGATCTCCTTGAGCCCCATGACGACGGCGGCAGCCTCCTCCTCACTGAGCACCAGGGGCGGGAGGGAGGCACCTGGGCTGAGCTGGTAGCCACCGCCGGTGCCTCTCGTCGTGGTGATCGGATACCCGAGCTCTTGCAGGCCGTCGACGTCACGGCGAAGCGTGCGCTGACTGACACCGAGTCGACGGGCGAGTTCGTCGCCGGGCCAATGACGCCGGCTCTGAAGCAGTCCGAGGAGTTCGAGGACTCGGGTGCTGCTCGACATGACTCGACTCTAGCGGCACTTGTGGCCACATTTCGGCCACAAGGGTGGTGAGGATGGGGAGTGCCATGGAACCGAAAGGACCTACGACATGCGCATCCTCGTCACCGGAGCAACCGGCCAGGTCGGGCGTCACCTCGTCGCTCACCTTCACGAGGCCGGGCACGACGTCCGAGCACTCACCCGCAACCCCGCAAGGGCCGAGCTACCGCCCGGCGTCCGGGCGGTAGCAGGCGACCTGACCGACACCACCACGCTCGGACCCGCCTTCGAAGGAGTCGAGGGGGTTCACCTGATCACCTTCGGCGGCGATGGCTCCGAAGATCTGACCAACGGCTCGGAGATCATCGACCTCGCCGAGCGCCATGGCGTCGGTCGGGCCACCGTACTCGGTGGCTGGGCTCCCACCAGCATCGAAAGCGCCCTCATGGCCAGCAGCATCAGCTGGAGCATCCTGCAACCCGTGGAGTTCATGGGCAATGCCCTCGAATGGGCCGAGGAGATCCGCGCCAAGCGCACCGTCTCCATGCTCGCCGCCTACCCCAGCGCGATGGTGCACGAAGCGGACATCGCCAGCGTCGCCGCGACTGCGCTCACCCACGATGGTCACGGGGGACGGACCTACCCGCTCACCGGACCAGAAGCGCTCACCCCACGGGACCGAACCCGGATTCTCGCCGAAACCACCGGTCAGGACATCGCCTTCGTGCAACTCACCGAGGACGGCGAACGTGCTCGGCTGCGAGGTTACGGCTACGACGACGACTACGTGGAGTTCGGAATCCAGTTGGCCACCAACCCTCCCGATGTCGCCGGGGTGGTTCTGCCCACCGTCGAGGACGTCACCGGGCATCCCGCTCGAACCTTCGCCCAGTGGGCACAGGAACACTCCGGGCAGTTCCGCACCACGCTCTGACGTCGTCAGCGTAGACGGCAGAGCCAGTAAGCATCTCCGTCGTGCCGGACCACAGCTCCGTCTGGCTGTCGGACGCAGACCGCTGTGCCCTCGATCCATACCTGCTCGCCAGCGCGGAGGAACAGCGGTCGCGGAAGCTCGACCACCCAGTCGTCGGCCACGATCGTGGTGGCGAGGGTCAGTCGGGTCATCGGTAGGGGGTCGGTCCGGACTTCTCCGGAGCCATCGCCTCGGCTGCGTCCCATCCGCACAGGTTACCGACATACGTCGCCTTCTTGCCATGAACCAGACCCGACCGCCCGGACAGACCGTGACGGGACCGCCGAACCGGTCGACGGGGCCGTACGCCGCCCATCAGGACCCGGATCGGCCTACTCCGGTGCAGGCCGGGACCGTCGTGCGGCCGGCGCTGCCCTCGGCCCCGTTGTGACCGGCAGCACCAAGAGTCCGTCCCTCCCGTGCAAGACGCATGCCGGTCGCGGAAGCACAGTTACACGGGTGTCAAGCGCAATGCCGAGTCTCACGAAAGTCGGGGACATGAACGACCTGGCTAGTACCGCGGCCAAGCCGGCCGCCTCCGCCACGGCCGACGGCCGACCGCCGGCGACCCGGCGCAAGCGCCGGTCGTGGCTGTGGCTGTTCATGCTGCCGGCGGCGGTGCCCTACCTGTTCGTGGTGGTGCTACCGAGCCTGCAGGGCACCGGCTACGCGTTCACCGACTGGGACGGTCTGAATCCGGACTGGTCGTTCGTGGGGCTGGACAACTTCGCGCGGTTGCTCGACGACCCACACGCGATGCGGGCCCTGCGGAACACCCTCGCGCTCGTGGTCACCATCACGCTGCTGGAGAACGGGATCGGGCTCCTCCTGGCGCTCGCCCTCAACGGCCGGTTGAAGAGCAAGAACCTGCTCCGCCTCATCTTCTTCATGCCGGTCGTGGTGATCTCCGTCGTGGTCGCGTTCCTCTGGCAGTTCATCTACACGCCGGACGGTCCGATCAACGAGGTGTTGCGTGCCGTCGGGCTGGCCGACCTGGCCAGCAACTGGCTGGGCGACCCGTCGCTGGCCCTCTGGGCGATCGCGATCATCGTCGTCTGGCAGTTCTCCGGGTACTCCATGGTCATCTTCCTCGCCGGCCTACAGGCGGTGCCCGCCGAGCAGTTGGAGGCGGCGGCGCTGGACGGCGCGGGCGCGTGGCCGAGGTTCTGGCACATCGTCCGGCCACTGCTAGCTCCTGCCATCACGGTCAACCTGGTGCTGTCCCTGGTTCGAGGGTTCATGATCTTCGACCAGATCTGGGTGACCACGCAGGGCGGTCCGGCCCAGTCGACCGACTCACTGTCGACGCTGCTGTACCGCAACGCCTTCCAGTACGGGGAGTTCGGCTACAGCGCCGCGCTGGCGGTCGTGCTGACCCTGTTCATCGGCGTGGTCGCCGTCGTCCAGTACCGTTTCCTGCTGCGCGGGGGTGACAAGTGAACCGCTACACCTGGCGGAGCGCGTCCCTGGAGAGCGTGATGTTCATGGTCGCGCTGCTCTTCCTCTTCCCCATCTACATTCTGATCAACCTGGCCATCCGGCCGGCCGACGACCTGTCGTCGCCGGTGGCGCCGACGAAGAGTCCGACGTTCCTCAACTTCGTCGACGCCTGGAACCAGGCCAGCATCGGCGGCGCGATGGCCAACAGCATGATCATCACGGTGGTCAGCGTGGCGTTGTTGGTGCTGCTCTCCTCGCTCGCCGCGTACCCGCTGGCCCGGCTCACCTCGAAATGGTCCAGCCTCGCGTTCTACGGATTCATGGTCGGCCTGCTGGTGCCGTTCCAGTTGGGGCTGATTCCGCTCTACAAGATGATGCGCGACATCGGGCTGCTGGGCAGCATCCTGCCGCTGATCATCATCTACGTCGGGCTGCGCATCCCGTTCTCGCTCTTCCTCTACGTGCAGTTCCTCCGGCAGATCCCGTTGGACTACGAGGAGGCCGCGGCGATCGACGGGTGCTCCCCGGCCCGGGCGTTCTTTCGGGTGGTCTTCCCCCTGCTGCGTCCGGTGACCGGCACGGTGGTCATCCTGAACGGGTTGTTCATCTGGAACGACTTCCTCAAGCCGCTGCTCTACCTGAGCGGCACCAGCAACCAGACCCTCCCGGTGGCGATCTACACCTTCGTCGGCGAGTACGAGTCCCAGTGGGAACTCATCTTCGCCGCCCTGATCCTGGGCGCGCTGCCGGTGCTGATCGCCTTCTTCTTCCTCCAGAAATCACTTATCCAAGGGTTCTCCAGCGGAGTCAAGGGTTGACCCGAATCGCCGCCCACCGGCCCCGTTCCCGCAACGGGCTCCGCGCAGGCGTCCAGTTACGAAAGGCATCGAGGTGAGAGACGTGTCTCGACGGCTCACAAGTGGCATCGCGGCAGTCGGTGCGGTGGCGCTGATGTTGACCGGGTGCAGCACCGACGCCGGCTCCTCCAGTCAGTCCAGCGACAAGCTGACCATCGCCTGGAAGGGCTCGGAGAAGCTCGGCATCGACGCGGTGGTCGAGCAGTACAAGAAGGACTTCCCTGACCGTGAGGTGGTCGTGACGACCGCCGACGTGGAGCAGTACCAGGCGACACTGCGTACCCAGATCAGCGCCGGCACCGCCGCGGACGTGGTCTTCGTCTGGCCGGGTGACGGCAACCCGGGCGCGATCCGCCAGATCGCGCCGGGCGGCTTCCTCGAGGACCTCTCCGACCACGACTGGGTGCAGAAGTACCCGGCGTCGCTGAAGCCCCTCACCGAGGTCGACGGCAAGACCTACCTGATGGCGCCCACGGTGACCGCGTTCGGCCCGTTCTACAACGAGGCCGCCCTCAAGGAGACGGGCGCGACCGCGCCGAAGGTCTGGGACGAGGTCATTCCCTTCTGCAAGGCCGTGAAGGCTGCCGGCAAGTCCGCGTACGCGTTGGGCGCGGCGGCGCTGAACAACACGCAGAACCCGCTGTACTCGCTGGTTCCCTCGCTGGTCTACGGCGCCGACCGCGACTTCGACGAGAAGCTGAAGAGCGGGCAGACCTCGTTCGCGAAGAACGAGGGCTGGCAGCAGTCGATGCGGAAGTACGAGGAGATGGCGAAGGCGGGCTGCTTCGGCGAGAACGCCACCGGCACCACGACCGACCAGCAGATCCAGCTGGTGGCGTCGGGCAAGTCCGTCGGTATGTTCACGATCGCCTACCAGTTGGGCGCCCTGCACAAGGCCGCGCCGAACGCCAAGTTCGTCTTCACGCCCCTCACCGGCGGCAACGACCCCAACAACCTGCTGCTGGCCGCCTCCAGCGCCGGTGGCGCGGCGGTGAACGCCAAGGCCAAGAACAAGAAGCTCGCGCTCGAGTTCGTCGACTACCTGGCGTCGCCGAAGGTCATGAAGATCTACAACGACGCGTTGATGGGGGCCGTTCCGTCGATCTCGACGGGGGAGGCGGCCAGCGACGAGAACCGTGCGGTCATCACTGAGTATCTCGAGGCCGGCAAGACGGTGCCGTTCCTGAACCAGAACTGGCCCAACGCCCGGGTCGAGCAGGCCATGTACGCGGCGATCCAGGCCATGCTCGCGGGTGAGGGCTCGTCCGCCGACGTGCTCGCGGCAATGGACGCGGAGTACAAGCGCCAGTAGTCACCCCCGTTGTCGCGCAGGCCTCCGGCATCCGGTGGCCTGCGCGACAGCGGCTGTCGAAGTCTCGGTAACCCGCGACGGCCTGATAGAACCATGGTGCTGCCGGACGCTTGGTGGAAGTGGACATGGTGGCGGGACCCGACCATCGAAAGGACGAGGAGATGGCTGGCGACGCGAGCCTCCCCGGACCGCGGCCGGGGCGCCGGGTGACGAGCGCGGACGTCGCACGGGCCTCCGGAGTGTCCCGGGCCACGGTCAGCTACGTACTGAACAATGTGGCCAACAAGTCGGTCTCGGAGAGCACCCGGCAGCTCGTCCTGGCCACCGCGCAACGGCTCGGCCACATCCCGTACGCGCCGGCCAGGTCGCTGCGGCTGGGCCGCAGCGACATCGTCCTGGCGCTGGTCCGGGACCTCACGTACGGCTACATCCACGACCGGGTGCTCGAGGTGCTGGACGTGGCCCTGGCGCGACGCGGCTTCGTGTTGTTGATACACCGGTACTCCGAACAGGTGCGCCCGTTGTCGGAGCTGTGGCCGATGGTCGCCCCGGCGCTGGTGGTGTCGATGGGTGGCCTCTCGGTCCCGGAGATGTCCTCCATCCAGGACTCCCGGGCCAAGCTCGTCGGTGTTCAGGGCCTGTTCCCGCACGAGCGCGCGGGCGAGATGCAGGTCGAGTACCTGCACTCGCGGGGCCACCGCCGGATCGGCTACGCCTTCCCGGCGAACCCCAGCGTCGAACTCATCGCCGCCGAACGGTTGGCCGGAGCCCGGCGCGCCTGTGCCCGGCTGGGCATCCCGGAGCCGGTGCTCCAGGAAGTGGACCTGAACGACGGCGACACGGTGTTCGCCGCCCTGGACGCCTGGGCCGCCGCGCCGGAGGCGATCACCGGGGTGTGTGCGCACAACGACGACATCGCCCTCATGCTCTCGTCCGGTCTGACCGCCCGTGGACTGCGGGCCGGAACGGACCTGGCCGTCATCGGAGTCGACAACATACCGCTCGCCCGGATCGGCATCACCACCGTCGAGATCAACGCGGACGCCTTCGCCGACCAGATCGTGCAGTCGGTGCTCGACACGTTGGACGACCGTGTCGCGGAGCCCAAGCAGCGGGAACTGCTCCGGCTCATCGTCCGCGACTCCGCATAGCCCGACACCCGCGCCCTCCCCCACCGCCGCCCGGAGAGCCCGCTCCCCACGTTCCTGGCGCCTCAGCCACACGACCCGCCGCCCATTCCACCGCCGCCGGCCATGAGTCGCCAGCCCATCGGTGGCCGTAAGTGTGGTCACGAATGCTGACGGTAGTGGTTGATCTCGACTGCGGGAGTCTCCGCCGCAGAGCCGCAGCGCGGAGCAAAGTTCCTGGTTGCAGGCAGGTTACACGTGTAGACCTCGCGAGATTACACGTGTAACTTCCCCGGTAGGTCTTGAAGGAGGTAGAAAGTGCAACCTCAATCGGCCGCCACCACCGGTTCACAGTCTGTTCGCGGATCCACGCCAGGCTCCACCGGCTCGACGGCGACTCAGGCAACCAGGTACCCGTTCCCAGCGGCCCAGCCCGGCGCCTCCCCGACGGCGGACAGCCGCCCGGAGCGCCACCTGGTCCACCGGGTGTACGACCGCCTCCAGGTGGCGAAGGTCCTCCCTGGGCACTGGGTCCTTCCGGTGCCGGCGCGGGCCGACGCGACGGCTTGGCCGTACGTGGCGCTCTACGCCCGGTCGGGGTCCACCTCCGTGGACCTGGCCGACCGGCGCATCGATCTGGCGCAGGGCGACCTCTGCGTCGCGCGTAACCACGGGCGGCTGGAGATCCGCGCCAGTGCGGACATGGAACTGCTGGTCATCCGGGTCCCGCAGGAGGCGATCGGCCCCTACCGGCAGGCGCTCGACGACGCCGAGGGACGCCACTGGTCGACCGAGAGCGGCACGGCGAGCCTGGTGGCGCACCTGCTCGACGGCCTCGCCGCCCAGCTGGACGACTACCACCCGGCCAACCCCGGCCGCTTCGCGTACTACCTGGTCGGTCTCATCGCGCTGATGTGCGCCGACGGCGGGCCCACCGCGCTCGGTTCCGTTCGAGCCCGAACCATGGAGCGGGCCAAGGAGTACATCGAGCGGAACCTGGGCGACGTGGATCTGACCCCGGACCGGGTCGCGACGGCCCAGAACGTCTCCACCCGGACCCTGCACCGCCTCTTCGAAAGCGAGGGACTCACCATCAGCGGATGGATCAGACTGCGGCGCCTGGAACACTGCCGCATGGACCTCACCGACCGCGCGTCGGAGGATCTCTCGATCAGCAGCATCGGCGCGAAGTGGGGCCTGTACGACGCCGCCCACTTCAGCCGGCTGTTCAAGTCGTCGTACGGAATCTCGCCGCGCGCCTACCGGCTCGCGCAGGGCCAGGGCGAACCCGCCCGCCACCGTACCGAGTTCCGGTACGCCCAGGCGGAGATCGCGTAGACCATGACCCGCCTGTACAACGATCCGTCCGCGTTCGCCGACGAGATGATCGAGGGGTTCGCCGCCGCGAGCGGACGATGGGTGCGCCCGGTCGCCGGCGGAGTCGTCCGCAGACGACGTCCGCGCACGGCCACCGTCGCGGTGGTCGTCGGTGGCGGCTCCGGCCACTACCCAGCCTTCGGTGGCCTGGTCGGCCCCGGCCTCGCGCACGGTGCCGCGATGGGCAACCTCTTCGCGTCGCCGTCGGCCCAGCAGGTATACAGCGTCGCCAAACAGGCGAACACCGGGGCCGGGGTGCTGCTGACGTACGGCAACTACGCCGGCGACGTGCTGCACTTCGACCAGGCGCAGGAGCGGCTGATCGCCGAGGGCATCCCGTGCCGAACCGTCCTGGTCACCGACGACATCTCCAGCGCCACCGCCGACCAACGCGACCAGCGGCGCGGCATCGCCGGTGACCTGGTGGTGTTCAAGGCCGCCGCGGCGGCCGCCGAAGCCGGGTACTCCCTCGACGAGGTCGCCCGGGTGGCCGGCCATGCCAACCACCAGACCCGCTCGTTCGGGGTCGCGTTCACCGGCTGCACGCTGCCCGGCGCGGACACGCCGCTGTTCACCGTGCCCGAGGGCCGGATGGCGGTCGGCATGGGCATCCACGGCGAACCCGGCATCAACGAACAGGACGTCCCGACCGCGGACCAGCTCGCGGAACTCCTCGTCACCGCCCTCCTCGACGAGGTGCCCGACGGCGTCGGGGAGATCGCCGGCAGTCGGGTCGCCGTGATCCTCAACGGGCTGGGCTCGGTCAAGTACGAGGAACTGTTCGTGGTGTACCGGCGGGTGGCACAGCTGCTCACCGCCGCCGGTGTCGACGTGGTCGAACCGGACGTCGGCGAGTTCGTCACCAGCTTCGACATGGCCGGCGTCTCGCTGACCCTCACCTGGCTGGACGACGAACTCGAACGATTCTGGCGTGCCCCGGCCGACACCCCGGCCTACCGGAAGGGGCCGATCGGGTACGCCCACCCCGGCGACGGGCCGACCGCCGGTGCCGCCGCGACCGGCGAGGAGCCGGACGGACTCGTCGAGGTGGATCCGGACGGCGCCATCGGCGAGGGCCCGGACGGACCCGCCGGCACGGATCCGGATGCGGCGGCCGGTCCGGTGATCCCCGCCGCCACCGCCGACTCGCAGCGGGCCGGCCAGCTGGTGTGCGCCGTACTGCGCGCCGTCCGGACGACGATCGACCGGCACGCCGACGAACTGGGCCGGATCGACGCGGTCGCCGGGGACGGCGACCACGGCATCGGGATGCAGCGCGGAGCCGGTGCCGCGTCGCTGGCCGCCGAGGAGGCCGGCGAGCAGGGGGCCGGCGTCCGTACCGTTCTCACCCGGGCCGCCGACGCCTGGGCGGACCGGGCGGGTGGCACGTCGGGCGCGCTCTGGGGCGCGGCGCTGCGGGCCATGGCGGAGACCTTCAACGACGCCTCCGCGCCGAGCGGAACCGACGTCGCCACCGCCGTGCAGCAGGCTGCGCAGGCCATCGTCCGGTACGGCAAGGCCGAGCTGGGCGACAAGACCATGGTCGACGCGCTCCTGCCGTTCAGCACGGCGTTGCGGCACGCGGTCGACGACGGTCTGCCCCTCGGCGACGCCTGGCAACGCGCGACGGCTGTCGCGCAGGCGGCGGCGGACGACACCGCCTCCCTGCTGCCGAGGAAGGGCCGCGCCCGCCCGCACGCCGAGAAGAGCCTCGGTACGCCCGACGCCGGTGCCGTCTCCCTGGCCCTCGTCGTCGCGGCGGTGCACACCGCCCTGGTCGACCAGGCGTGACCCCCATCTGTACGAGAGAGAGAAGTAGCAAGTGAGTGCGAAGCTCCGCATCGTCGTCGGCTCGGATGACGCCGGATTCGACTACAAGGAGATCCTGAAGTCCGATCTCCAGGCGAGTGACCTGGTGGAGTCGGTCCAGGACGTGGGGGTCGACGCGAACAGCGCGACGGCGTACCCGCACGTGGCCGTGGCCGCCGCCCGACTGGTCGCCGAGGGCCGGGCCGACCGGGCACTGCTGGTCTGCGGCACCGGCCTCGGGGTAGCGATCGCGGCCAACAAGGTGCCCGGCATCCGGGCGGTCACCGCACACGACAGTTTCTCGGTGGAACGGGCGATCCTGAGCAACAACGCGCAGGTGCTCACGTTCGGCCAGCGGGTCGTCGGCCTCGAACTGGCCCGTCGGCTGACCCGGGAGTGGCTGTCGTACCGGTTCGACGAGAGTTCGGCGTCGGCCGAGAAGGTACGCATCCTCAGCGACTACGAAGGCGCCGGGCAGGCCCCGGAAGAGGTGGCGTCGTGCCGGTAGGCGACGCGACGGCCCACCTCGCCCCCGGTGTCTGTGTCGGGGTCAGCCTGAAGATGTACTTCGGTTACCAGCAGACGCTCGACTGGTGCCGACGGGTCGCCGACCTCGCGCGCCACCACCAGGCGGTGCGGTCGGGAGCGGTGGAGCTGTTCGTCCTGCCGTCGTTCCCCGCGCTGGCCCCGGTGCTCGCCGACCTCGCCGGCACCGGGGTCGGCACCGGCGCGCAGAACCTCTCCTCGGCGGCGAGCGGGGCGTTCACCGGAGAGGTGAGCGGCGCCTTCCTCGCCGAGATGGGCTGCCGCTACGTCGAGGTGGGACACGCCGAGCGTAGGCGCCTCTTCGGCGAGACCGACGAGGTCGTAGCGGCGAAGACGCGGGCCGCGCTGGACGCCGGGCTCTGCCCGGTCATCTGCGTCGGGGAGTCCACCCGCACCTCGCCTGAGCAGGCCGCCGCCGCCTGCGTCGAACAGCTCGACCGGTTGCTGTCGCTGGCCCGGAGCGCGGACAACGCCGGGCCGGGCCGGAGCCCCAGGATCATCGTCGCCTACGAGCCCGTGTGGGCGATCGGCGCGGCGCAGCCGGCCCCGACCGACCACATCCGGTCCGTCTGCACGGTGTTGCAGAAGCACCTGCACACCCTGCCGGAGTATGCGGGCAGCCGCGTCATCTACGGCGGCAGCGCGGGCCCCGGCCTGTTGACCCACCTCGGCGGCGCGGTGTCCGGGCTCTTCCTCGGTCGCTTCGCGCACGACCCGGCCGCCCTGAAGTCGATTCTCGACGAGGCCGCGCGGCACCCCGACCGGGCGACCGACCCGGCCGGCTGACCGGTCGGCGCCGCCGCGTGACGGCGTTCGACCGGACAGCGGCGCTGGCCGACGGCATCTCGGCCGGAGGGCGCTGTCCGGTCGAGGGCGTTTCGGCCGGTGGACGGCCACGTGCAACGACCGGTCCGTCAGACGCAAGACCGGCGGGGCGGAATACGTGAGGCTACGACCAGGCGAGGCGGTCGCTGACCCCCGCCAGAACCGGCCCGCTGAGCGGGCGTCCCGGCCGGCACGGCGGGCGGCACCCCGGCGGATCACAGTACGAACGAGCGGAGATGGAACGGTGACGGAGCTGAAAGTCGCGCTCATCGGGGGCGGCTTCATGGGAAGGGCGCACAGTCTCGCGTACGCCCTGGCACCCATCGCGGCGGAACTGGGCGTGACCCTCCACCGGGAGGTGCTCGTCGACGCCACGCCGGAGCTGGCGGCGACCGGAGCCGCCCAGCTCGGTTGGAATTCGAGCGAGACCGACTGGCGGGCGGTGATCGCTCGGCCGGACATCGACATCGTCG
The DNA here is from genome assembly GCF_900090325.1 of Micromonospora pallida. NCBI lineage: Bacteria > Bacillati > Actinomycetota > Actinomycetes > Micromonosporales > Micromonosporaceae > Micromonospora > Micromonospora pallida. The sequence goes on from NZ_FMHW01000002.1 coordinate 3,225,763, forward strand.
ACATCTGCACCCCACCGGACCTGCACGAGCCCATCGCGCTCGCGGCCATCGAAGCCGGCAAGCACGTGTTCTGTGAGAAGCCGATCACCAACCACTCCGCCGAGGCGCTGCGGATGGCGCAGCAGGCGCGGGCGGCCGGCGTGGTGACCCAGGTCGGCTTCAACTACCGGCACACTCCGGCCATCTCCTTCACCAAGCAGTTGCTCGACAGCGGACGGCTCGGCGCGCCGCTACAGTTCCGCGCGTCGTACCTCCAGGAGAGCAGCTTCAACGCCGACCCGAACCGCTGGCGGGCGAAGAAGAGCACCGGTGGGTCCGGCACCGTCGGCGACATCGGCTCACACATCGTCGACGCGGCGGAGTGGCTCTTCGGCGACATCACCCAGGTGACCGCCCGGGTCCGGGCGAAGGCCCCCGGTGACGGCGGCTGGGCCACCGAGCAGGAACGGCTCGGCGAGGACCTCATCGACGACGGAGCGGTCTGGCTGGCCGAGTTCGCCAACGGAGCCATCGGCAGCTTCTCCGTCAACTCCTTCGCCTCCGGACGCAAGAACCGGTTCCACTTCGAGCTGGACGCCAGCAAGGGCGCGGTCGAGTTCAACTGGAACAACCGGGAGGAGTTCCGGGTGTCCTACGTCGACGAGGCCGCCGACCACCAGGGCTTCCGGACGGTCCACACCAACAACCAGCACCCCAACGGGTGGTGGCGGCTGGCCGGGCTCGGCACCGGCTACGTCGAGGTGTCGGCGATCCAGTTCCAGGAGTTCATCAGGGCGATCGTGAAGGGCGAGCGGGCCCGCCCCGACTTCGCCGACGCGGCCCGTATCCAGCAGATCGTGGAGGCCGTCCACACCTCCGCCGAGTCCGGTCGGTGGGTGGACGTCCCCGCGCGTACGAGGGAGGAACGGTGATGGGCGAGACGACCAACATCCGGTTCGGCACGGACATCATCACCTTCTTCGACACCGCCTGGTGGGGGCTCGGCGAGGAACTGCCGTACCCGGACTGGATCGCGGCGGTCGGCCGCGACCCCCGGCACTACTTCGACCGGATGCTCGACGGCGTCCGCGACGCCGGGCTCGAGGGCGTCGAGCTGGCACCGGAGCCGGGCGGCTGGACCACCGCGCTGAAGGCGTACGGCGACACCGCCGGCGTCAAGCGGGCGCTGGCCGAGCGGGGTCTCGTGCTGAGCTCCAGCTACGCGCCCGGCCGGCAGTTGATCGGCGACGCCCTGGACGATCCGGACCGCGAGGCGCACGCCGACCGGTACATGGACGAGCACGCCGCGTTCGTCGCCGAACTCGGCGCGGACATCATCACGATGGGCAACATCGCCCGGTCGCGTTTCAAGAACGAGAGCCCGGACGACACCGCCACCGCCGAGGACTTCACCGCGCCCGTGTCGCGGGAACTGCACGAGCGCTTCGCCGAGCAGGTCAACCGGCTCGGTGCGATCGTCGGCCGGCACGGCGTACGGATCGCCATCCACACCGACGCGTACTCGGTCTGCTCCCGTAACGAGGACATCGCGACCGTGCTGGAGCTGACGGATCCGGAGACGGTGCTGCTCTGCCCGGACGCCGGACACATCAGTCTCGACGGCGGTGACCCGGTCGAGGTGCTGCGCCGCCACCTGGACCGGATCCCCGTCATGCACTGGAAGGACTGCGCGCAGCCCCTATCCGGTCACGTGCTCCGGGGCGACCAGAAGCAGCGCCACGCCACCATGCTGACCTACTTCCGGGTGCTCGGGTCCGGCAAGGTCGACTGGACCCGGTGGATGGAGATCCTGCGCGACAACGAGTGGCGCGGCTGGGCGATCGAGGAGATCGACAACTCCCCCGACCCAGTCGGGGAGCTGCGGCAGGGCCTGGAGTACTTCCGCACCCACCTCGCCCCGATCTACCGATAGGCATGAATCAGTACGCGCAACCGGCGCCGTCCGTCGTACCCGTCTCCGGGTTCGTCCGGCCGCCGTTCGAACCGCTGGCGGACGTCTTCGCCCGGGTCGTCGCCGCCCAGGGGCAGGGCGGCGCGGCCCTGGCCGTCTACCGGGACGGTCGGCCCGTGGTCGACCTGGTCGGCGGCGACTACCGGACGGACTCGCTGCAACTGGTGTTCTCGATCAGCAAGGCGATCACCGCCGTCGCCGCCGCGATGGCCCACGACGACGGCCTGATCGACCTCGACGCTCCACTGGCGGACTACTGGCCGGCGTTCCGCCGTCCGGCGACCGCCGCCGTCACCGGCCGCATGGTGCTGTCCCACCGTTCCGGCCTGGCCGCGGTGGACCAGAAACTCACCCTGGAGGACCTGCTCGCGGGCCGGGACGAGCAGGCCGTCGAGCGGCAGGAACCGTACTGGGAGCCCGGCACCCGGCACGGATACCACGCCTTCACGTTCGGCACCCTGCTCAACGGCGCGTTCCGCCGGGCCGTCGGCCGCAGCGTGGGCGAGTTCGTCGCCGAGCGTGTCGCCCCGAAGCTGGGCCTGGACCTCTGGATCGGCACCCCGGCCGAGCAGCTCGGCCGGGTGGAGCGCATCCGGCACGAGCCCACGATGCTCACGCCCGGGCGGGCCCGGTTCCTCGCCCAGAGCGCGATCCCCGCCGGCAGTACGGGTCAACTGGCCCAGACGATGGACCTGTTCAACCGGGTCGAGGTCGCCCGGTCGGACTGGCCGTCGACCAGCGGGGTCGCGGGTGCCAGAGACCTGGCCAAGCTGCTGTACGCCACTCTGGACACGGTCGACGGGGTACGGCTGATCAGCGCGGCCAGCCGGGACCGGATGCGCGACAGCCGGTCCCGGGGAACCGACATGGTGCTGGGGGTCGACACCCACTTCGGCTCCGGCGTGCAGCTGGCGTTTCCGCAACTGCCGTTCCTCGGACCGCGCTCGTACGGGCACGAGGCGGCCGGCGGCTCCGCGGCCTTCGCCGACGACGAGTTCGGGGTCGCGGTCGGGTTCACCACCAACGTGTTCCCGTCCATGGCCGGTGCGGGCGCGGCCTTCCTCACGCTGCTGCCCACCATCCGCCACTGCCTGACCAGCGTATGACCGTGCACCACCAGGAAAGGAACTCCACGATGGCCGCACCGCTCATCGAGCACATCGGAATTCTCGTGCCCAACCTCGAGGAAGCTATCGAGCGGTGGACGGCGGCGACCGGTTACACGTTCAGCCCCATCGCCCGGTACCGCACCCAGCGGTACTGCGACAGCAGTGACCCGCAGCCGCACTTCCACGACGCCCGGATCTCCTTCTCGCAGGAGGGTCCCCCGCGGATCGAGCTGATGGAGTTCACCGGTGACGGCACGCATTCCGCGGCGCAGGCCGGCGTGCACCACTTCGGGTTCCCCGGCACCGAGGACGTGCCGGGCCGGATCGCGGAGCTTGCCGCACAGGGCATCGGCGAGGACGGCAAGTCCCTGACCGAGGACGGCCGGGTGCACCTGTGGTTCACCGACAAGAAGGATCTCGACGGGGTACGGCTGGAGTACATCTCGCCCTTCCCCGGCCCCTCGTGGCCGACGACGGCAGCGAGCTGTGGCGCGACCCGGTGACCGGCCGCGCCAGCCTGTGGGGTCCACCCGAGGAGTGATCAGCCGGGCGGTCGCGGGTACCGGTACCACCGAGGGCACCGGTGCCCGCTGCTCCGCCCCGCCCGGTCCGGACCTGGTTCAGGAGTCCTCGACGAGAAGCAGCACGCGTCCGTCGACGTTCACCGTCCGACCGGCTCCGAGCCGGGACACGGGGTGGTCCCAGTGCACGTGGCCGCAGACCGTCAGCGCCGGTGGGCGCCGTTCCAGCAGGCGCCGGACCGCAGTGTTCCCCAGCTGTTCGGGCTCGTCACCGGACGGACCCTCGTGCAGCACGAGGACGTCCACCGGCGGCGTCCCGGTCAGCTTGGCGATCTCGGCGAGGAAATCCCTCTCGCCACGCCGCCCGGGACGGTCCGGCGCGCCGGTCACCCCACCGACACCGCCGAACAGCACACCGCCGGCGGCGAACCGATCGCCGTCCAGCAGCCGGATCCCGGGCCTCATGGCGGCCACCTCGGCGGCGTCCACCTCGTCGTGGTTGCCTGCCACCCCGACGACGAAGGCGCACTCGGCCACGGCGAAGGCGAGCCAGACATCGGTGACGTCGCCGGAGGCGCCCCGGCGGTCCGCGTCCGGTGCCGAATAGAGGTCACCCGCCAGCAGCACGCCGACCTCCGACGGCGGCGGCAGCAGACCGGCCTCCGCCCACACGGTCAGATGGTCGGCCAAGGCCACCCCGAGCAGCACCGGGTCACCGCCGGAGGGTGGGCTGGCGATGCCCTGCAGGTCGCCGGCCACCAGCACCGCACGGCAGCCGGCGGGCAGCCGGTCGACCGTGATCCGGTCGACCGGCAGGTGGACGCTCTGGCTCCCGCCGCCCGTCCTGGCCCGGCGGTACGTCACCGAGGTGACCGGTTGTAGCCACCCGTCACGTGGACGCACGGCGCTCAGTCCAGCGTGTGGCGGCGGAGGAACTCCCACCACGGCAGGCGCGCGGTACGCAGAGCGTCGAGCGTCTGCGACATCAGTCGGTCGAGATTGTCGTCGGCGTGCTGTGGCATGGGCTCCTCCCGGATCGGCCCGATGCTTCCGCAGTCTCGGTCGTGCCTCAACCCCGCCGGCATTCCGCCCTGCGGGTCGTCCTGGTTTGTCACCTTGTGTGGGCTTGGCATGATCTCAAACCGGCATCAGTCCCCTATGGAGCTCGGGTTTCCCTTGCGCACCCAGATGACCTTGGATTGAATCTGCCGGGCATTCAGGGTTGACGATCACCGCGAGCGGCGTCGCCGCCGTCCGTGCCCATGGCTGCCTGCGGAGACGCCGGCACGCTGGACCGTGACGGAACACGCGGTGACCGGGCGTACCCAGATGCGTGACGTGGGCGGCAAGGTCCTCCGAGCGTACGGCGGACCGTGGAGTCGAGGCACCGAGCGAGGAGAAGGAGTACGCATGAACCTTTGGCTGCGACGGATGGTCCCGGTGGCCGTCCTCGCCCTCGCGGCGACCGGCTGTTCCACCGGGGACGGCTCGTCCTCGGACGACACCGACCTCAAGGGCAAGACCGTCAACGTGATCGGCACGTGGGGCGGCGACGAGCAGGCCGCCTTCCTGAAGATGGTCGAACCCTGGGAGAAGCAGACCGGCGCCAAGGTCAAGTACACCGGCACCCGGGACATCAACACGGTCCTGACCACGGGCGTGGCCTCCGGCGTCCTGCCCGACCTCGCCGGGCTGCCCGGCCCCGGCCAGATGGCCGAGTACGCCAAGGCGGGCCGGCTGCTGCCGCTCGACGACGTGCTGGACATGGACACCTACCGGGCTGACACCGCGCCGGCGCTGGTCGAGCTGGGCAAGGCCGAGGGCAAGGTCCACGGTGTCTTCATCAAGGCCGCCATCAAGGGGCTGATCTGGTACAACCCGAAGGTGCACGACTACGGCGCGAACCCGCCGAAGACGTGGGCGGATCTGACGACCCAGGCGAAGGCCAACCAGGGCAAGGCGCAGTCGACCTGGTGCCTGGGCCTGGAGTCCGCCGCGGCGTCCGGCTGGCCGGGCACCGACTGGATCGAGGACCTGGTGCTCCGCACCGCGGGCCCGGAGGTCTACGTCCGGTGGTACGAGGGCAAGGTCAAGTGGTCCGACCCAGCCATCCGCAGGGCCTTCCAGATGTACGCCGACGAGGTGGTCGCCAACAGCTACGGCGGCGGCAAGACGGCTGTGGCCACCAACTTCGGTGACGCGGGTGACCCGCTGTTCGCCAGCCCGGCCGGCTGCCAGTTCCTGCACCAGGCGAGCTTCATCACCGGGTTCAGCCAGTTCAAGTCGCACCAGGCGGGCACGGACTACAACTTCCTGCCGTTCCCCGACATCGACCCGCAGTACGCGGGCGCGGTCGAGGGCGCGGGCGACCTGTTCGGCATGTTCAAGGACACCCCGGCCGCGAAGTCGCTGATGAGGTACCTGGTGACGGCGGAGGCGCAGGAGATCTGGGTGAAGGCCGGCGGGGCGCTGTCGGCGAACAAGAACGCCGCCAGCTACCCGGACGACGTCAGCAAGCGGTCCGCCGACATCCTGGCCAACGCCAAGACCTTCGTGTTCGACGCCTCGGACAGCATGCCGACCGCGATGAACGACGCGTTCTTCAAGGCGATGGTGGCGTTGACCAACGGCAGCAAGAACATCGACCAGGTGCTCACCGACCTGGACAACGCACAGAAGGACGCGTACGAGTCCTGACCCGGCACGGGTGGGGGCGGTCCGGCCGTCCCCACCCGTCCCCCGTCCGGCGGTTCCGACCTGGAGGTACGAGTGGATTCACGCCTGATCACCGCGGTCCAGGTGGTGGTGGGTGTCCCGGCGGTGCTGATCGCGTACGTCTGGCTGGCCGATCGGCTGCTCGACGCGACCTCGGACCGCTGGCAGCGGCGGGTCCGGCCGTGGCTCTGGCTGGCGCCCGCGCTCGGGTTCCTCGGCTTCTTCCTCGTCTATCCGACGATCCGTACGATCGTCCGTAGCCTGTACGGCAAGAACGAGCTGGACCAGGAGTTCGTCGGCCTGGACAACTACCGCTGGTTCTTCACCAGCTCCGACGCCCTCGGCTCCCTGCTCAACAACATCCTGTGGCTGGTCTTCTTCACCGCGTTCACGGTCGGGATCGGGCTGCTGGTCGCCGTGCTGGTCGACCGGGTCCGGTACGAGGCCCTGGCGAAGAGCATCATCTTCCTGCCGCTGGCGATCAGCATGGTCGCGGCCGGCGTGATCTGGAAGTTCATGTACGACTACAAGCCGCCGGGCGCGGCGCAGACGGGCACGCTCAACGCGCTCGTCGGCACGCTCGGGCTCGGGCCGTTCGGGTGGCTCCAGTCGCCCGGGTTCCGGCTCAGCACGTTCGCGCTGATCGCGGTCATGGTGTGGATGTGGACCGGGTTCGCGATGGTCATCATCTCGGCCGCGCTCAAGGGAATCGACGCCGAACTGCTCGAGGCGGCGCGGGTCGACGGCGCGAACGAGTGGCAGGTCTTCCGGCGGGTGACGCTGCCGCTGCTGGGGCCGACCCTGGCGGTGGTCGCCACCACCATGATCATCACCTCGCTGAAGACGTTCGACATCGTCTACACGCTGACCAGCGGAAACTACGACACCGAGGTCGTCGCCAACCTGATGATCAAGCAGATGTTCACGGTCGGGGACTTCGGCCGGGCCAGCGCGGTCGCCGTGGTCCTGCTGCTGGCGATCGTGCCGATCATGGCGTTCAACATCCGTAAGTTCCGGGCCCAGGAGTCCATCCGATGACCACGGTCGCAACGCCCAAGGCTGCCCGTACCACCAAGGCGGGCGACCGCCGGCCGGCCCGTCCCCGCCGCCACCTCCTGCTGCACCTGGCGGTCGTCACCCTGATGGTCCTCTGGGCGGTGCCGACCGTCGGGCTGCTGGTCAGCTCGTTCCGTCCACAGGAGGAGCTGTCCACCTCCGGCTGGTGGACGGCGTTCGCGCCGCCGTACCACTTCACGATGGACAACTACCGGGACGTCTTCCAGCAGAGCGGGATCGGCGAGGCGTTCGTCAACAGCCTCTTCATCGCGATCCCGGCGACCGTCATCCCGCTCTTCGTGGCGGCCTTCGCCGCGTACGCGTTCAGTTGGATGAAGTTCCCCGGCCGTGACGTGCTCTTCGTGGTGATCGTCGGGCTGCTCGTCGTACCGCTCCAGACGACCCTCATCCCGGTGCTCAAGCTGTTCGCGGAGTGGGGGCTCACCGGGCAGTTCCTGTCCGTCTGGCTGGCCCATACCGGGTACGGCCTGCCGTTCGCGGTCTACCTGCTGCGCAACTTCATGGGTTCCCTGCCGCGCGCCGTCTTCGAGTCGGCCTCCCTGGACGGCGCCTCCCACGTCACGGCCTTCTTCCGGCTCGCGGTGCCGATGAGCGTGCCGGCCTTCGCCGCGCTGGCGATCTTCCAGTTCCTGTTCGTGTGGAACGACCTGCTCGTCGCGCTGATCTACATCGGGCTCGCCAACCCGGACAACCTGCCGATGACGGCGGCGATCGCGAACCTGGTCAACTCCCTCGGCGGCGGCTGGTACCTGCTCGGCGCGGCGGCGTTCGTGTCGATGGCCCTGCCGCTGGCGGTGTTCTTCCTCCTCCAGCGCTACTTCGTCCGGGGCATCGTCGGCGGCTCGGTCAAGGGCTGATTCCCAGGTGCGGACGCGGCCGGAAGCACGGCAGTGAGACCTGGCTTGACTGAGGGATGGCTGTACGGTTCGGGCGTGGATTCGGAGACGCGATGAGCTGGGTGACCAACGTGATGCTGTCGGTGAGCCCCGAGGACTGCCGGAACGCCGAGGCGTTCGGCGGGTGGCTCGACAGGGAGTGTCCCCGCCGTGAGCCAGGTATGACGCCGGGCGGTTGTGGCCAACTGACGCTAATCACCGGTTCGGACACCCAGTGGGGTGGGCGCAAGTACCCGGAGTGTGACGTGTACGCGGGAGCACTCAACCATGCCGATCTTGATGCCGTTGTCGAGCATTTCGGCTCGATTCAATGGCGTACTCCGAACGCCGTACAGCTGTTCGTCATGGACCAGGAGCAGTCGTTCTTCCGGGTTTGGATGATCCGGGAGGGCAAGCCCCAGCAGTACGCTCCCGCATCTCCGGACGAGGAAGACGACCAGTTCTGGCCTGCCGAGGATGCCTGAGTCGAACCGCGCCGTCAGTGTTCTTGTCGCGGCGTGGCGGCAGTAGATGACCTGGCACCGGACGGTCCGCGACCACGAGCACGTCGGCCACGGGCAGGCCGAGCCCGGCGGCGATCGCGTCCAGCCGGGGCGTGTCGCAGTCCCGGCCGTTGTGCAGCAGATCGCGCAGAACCTCGGTCCGCGTCATGATGGTCCCATCGACCGAGGGCGAGCTGCGGGCGTCGTGACGGAATGGTCAATCGAATCCAAACGTAATCCGTTTGCTAGCGCTTATAGTGGTTGGGGCTGTTGACGGATGGATATCGCTGCGGTGCCGAAGGGGGTCATTGTTGCTCTCTTTACTCTCGCCTTCCTTGCGGCAATTATTTTGATGGGATACTCGTCGAGTCTCGGGCTGGGCATGGCCCACCGGAGCGAAGCTGACCGTGCGGCGATGATCGAAAGTGAACGTCGGCATCATCGACTGGTTGACCGGGGAATACCGCTAATCATCTCGATTATGACTGGCGTGTTCGCGGTGGTCATATTTGCCGACCCTGCTAAAGATTGGGTGGACGGGGCCATCATGGCGACGATATCGGTGGCCAGCGCGACGGTGTTCGTCCTTCTGATTCGTAGGGACCGGCGTCGCGCCGGCCAGAAGGGGCGGAGGGGGTATCGACGTGACTGAGGATAGAGAAATCGGGCCGGTGTGGCGTCGCTGGCGACCACCCGGATACCGTACACATCCCCAGAGCTATGCGCTGTCAGTGGGAGGCGCATTGGTGATGTTTCTCGGCATCGCGTTACTTGATTCACTCCCGATCATCCTGATTGGCGTGTCAGCAACAGTGGTCGGCTATGTCTTGTCTCGTCGCCGAAATAGATGACTTCGGGGTTGTGGCTGACCAGGTGGTAATTGTGCGCCTGTTCGTCGTTGGCCTGCGGGTTCAACGCGGAGTTGGGTTCCGACTCGGAGGGGCAAAGGTGTGACCTGACCTGAGCTGGCGGCCCGTCGTCATCTCATCTGGAACGGTGAACGAGCCGGCGTCCGCAACGGACGCCGGCTCGTGGCATGCGGGGTCAGTCGTGGCGGGTGAACCGGGTGACGAAGGCCCGCCAGGCGGTGGGGGTGAAGGTCAGCGCCGGGCCGTGCGGGTCCTTGCTGTCGCGTACGCCGACAACGTCGGTGAGGTTGTCGGCCACCTCCACGCAGTTCCCGCCGTTGCCGCTGCTGCGGCTGCTCTTCCGCCAGATCGCGCCGGTCAGGTCCATGTCTCCGCCACTTCCGTGATGAGGTCGACTGACTGCCAGTGGGATAGCGCCTCGCCCCGAACGTTCTCCCAGGCCGCCAGTATCGCCGCGATGTCGTCCGGCTCGCTGACCACCTGACCCCGCACCTGGTTGTCCAGGTAGGCCGCAGTGCGGTGGTCCTCGCTGGTGGCCAGCACGAACGGACCGTTCAGCCCAGCGTAGGCCCCCACTGTGGACGGCACCACGTGGATCCTGATGTGCGGGTGCTCGGCGACGGCGACCAGGGCGCGCAGTTGCTCGTGCATGGTCCGCCGGCCGCCGACCGGTCGGCGCAGGATCGCCTCGTCGAGCACGGCGGTGAACCGGGGCGGATTGTCCTGGGTGAGGATGCCCTGCCGGGCCATCCGGGTGGCCAGGTGCCGCTCGACCTCACCCCGGGGGATCAGGCCGCCGTGGGTGAGCACGGCCCGCGCGTACGTCTCGGTCTGGAGCAGGCCCGGCAACACCACCGATTCGTACGACCGCAGCGCCACCGCCTCCCGTTCGATCTCCTGCCAGGGGCGGAACCAGACAGGAATCTTCCGTCGGTAAGTGTCCGGCCAAATGTCCGAGACATCCTTGCCGAGTGTCTCGGCGGCGGCGAACCGGTGCCGGGCGTGTGGGATGCGGTCCTCGACCAGCCAGCGCATGGTCGTCTTCGGGTCGACGCCGACTCGCTCGGCGAGAGTTTCGGTGGTGTGGCCCGTGGCGTTCAGGGCAGCGCGCAACGCGTCGTTCATTCGGCTCCTGTCGGACGTCACGAATGTCTGGACGCCACACCCTAACGGGCTGTAGCTGTCTGACTACAAGCAGGGAGGGTGTTGGGCAGAGGCGGCGTGGTCGGTGGAGGCGTGACCCGGCGACCGCACCTGCCGGGCCGCCCCCGTGGGAGGTGAGCCGTCCTCGTGGCGAGGCGGAGCCGCCCTGTGGGAAGGCGGGGGCGGCCCATCCAGCGGCGACCGTCGCGCTGTTGAGGAAGAGGAGGTCGACGGTGAGCGTGCCTGACCATGGCATTCGTCTCCGCCGGAGCCCGTATCGTCGCGTTTCCCGGGAGCACGTCGCCGCCCGGCCCTCGTGGCGGTGCCGGGTGTGCGGTGCCCCGTGGCCCTGCTCGCCGGCCCGCCTCGCCCTGCTCACCGAGTACCGGGGTCACCGGACGAACCTGCTGATGTACCTGGCCGCGCTGATGCTGGAGGCCGCAGGTCAGCTACCCCCGACGGCCGCGCCGACCCTGGCCACCCGCTTCCTCACCTGGGCCCGCCGACCGTCCTCACCCGACTGGCATCCATAGGAGCGCCCGCGCATTCACGGTGTGGTCGGTCAGGGCAGGATCTCGACGTACCCGTCGGTCCCGTGCACGCGGATCCGCTGCCCGTCCCGGATGAGCCGGGTGGCATCCACCACTCCGACGACGGCCGGCAGGCCGTACTCCCGGGCGATCACCGCGCCGTGGGTCATCTGGCCGCCCACCTCCGTCACCAGACCCGCGATCGCGACGAACAGGGGCGACCAACTGGGATCGGTATAGGCCGTGATCAGGATGTCGCCCGCCTCGAGGTCGGCCTCCGCCAGGTCGAGGATGACCCGGGCCCTCCCCTCGACGGTCCCGGCGGAGACCGGGAGGCCGATCAGGGCATCGGCCGGCACGTCGTCGCGCCGGTACGCCCCGGTGAGGGCCTCGCCGTCGGACGTCAAGACCCGGGGTGGCGTGAGCCCCTGATACGACCGGAACGCCTCCTTGCGCCGCTGGATGAGCTGGTCGTCCACCCTGCCCGAGCGCACGGCGTCGTGGAACTCCTGGAAGGTGAGGTAGAAGACGTCCTCCTTCTCCCGGAGCACGTTGGCCTGCACGAGGCGCTCGGCCTCTTCCATCAGGGCCTGCTTGTAGACGAAGTAGCGGCTGATGATGCCGTACTTCGGGTACTCCCGGTACCCGATGAAGGTGCGGACCCGGTCGATCATCCGCTTGGTCTCGTCGGCCTGCTGCTCCCCGTCCGGCAGGGCTCGCAGGCGTGCGAGCACGTCCTGTTCCTTCTCCTGCGCCTTCTGCCGTCCCTGCTCGAAGCGCCGCTCGGCGGCGCCCGGCTCGAAGTTCCGGACGTTGTCGAGGATCAGGGGCACGAGGGTGGTGGGGCGTTCGCTCCAGCGTGGCCTCGTGATGTCGATCTCGCCGACGCAGCGCATGCCGTATCGCTCTAGGTAGGCCTCGATGGCGTCGCGTGCCTCGGTTCCACCCGGGAGCTTCGGCAGTTCGTCCAGGAAGTCCTCGTCCTCGACGCCTCGCAGGAACGCCACCACCTCCGGGTGCGGTCGGATGACGTCGGCGACGTCGAGCAGCGCCAGTCCCATTTCGGAGGTGACGTTGTCGGGGGCGGACAGGGTGAGCGTGTCGGCCGCGTTCTTCTCGCCCAGCCACTCCTGTAGCTGGTCGTTGAGCCACCAGGTGGCCTCCATCCCCGCCATGATCGCCTGCATGCTCAGCGGATCGCCGAGGACCCGCTTGTGATCCTGGAACGCCTCCAGCAGGAAGTCGAACAGCGCCGGTCCGGTCTTCGTCCGGATGTCGCGTCGCAGGGCGGTGATGGACGCTTGGCTGCGCTCGATCAGCTCGGTGACGATGGCCGGATCGGTCTCGATCGGGGCAGGCGCGCCACCGGCCGGCGTCCCGCCGGGACCCGCGTCCGGGAGTGACGGGACAAAGTCGCGCTCGATGACGGTCTCCAGGGCGTCCCTGGTCAGCGGATCGGATTTCCCGGCCATCTCCAAAAAGCCGGCGCGGCCGGTGGGCGTGGCCAGGTGCCGGGTGACGTCGACGAACAACCTCCCGCCGGCCTCGTGCATCGGCGCCATGGCCGTCAGCTGCCACATGGAGAACCCCAGGGGCTTCATGGGGTCGGTCATCATCTGCTGGTGGCCGACGGAGAGGTAGACGTGGTTCTCCGCGTCGGGGGCCGCAGGGATGGGGAACAGCGTGGTGATCGGCCGGCTCTGGACGATCTGGAAGTCCTCGTCGACCAGGCACCATTCGATGTCCTGTGGGCGGCCGAAGTGCGCCTCGATCCGTCGGCCGAGCTGCACGAGTCGTACGACCTGCGTATCCGTCAGCGCTGGCTGCTCCTGTCGCTGCGGGTCGATGACCACTTCCTGCGTCCCGCCCGTCGGCAGCGCATGCACGGCACGCTGCTTGGCGGCGACCGCCTTGGCGACGATCCCGCCGTCTCGCACCCGGTAGACGTCCGGGTTCACCAGGCCGGAGACCAGGGCCTCGCCGAGGCCGAAGCTGGCGTCCACGGTGGCGACCTTCCGGTTGCCCGTGACGGGGTCGGCCGTGAACAGGATGCCGGCCGCATGCGGGAAGACCATCTGCTGTACGACCACGGCCATGTCGACCGTACGGTGGTCGATGCCGTTGCGCTTGCGGTAGGTCACGGCCCGCTCGGTGAACAGCGACGCCCAGCAGCGGCTGACGTGCTGGAGGATCGCCGCCGACCCCACGACGTTCAGGTACGTGTCCTGCTGGCCGGCGAAGGAGGCCGTGGGCAGGTCCTCTGCCGTCGCGCTGGACCGAACGGCGTAGGCGGCCTGCTCGCCGAGCTGGGCGAGCGCGCGGGTGATCGCCGCCGCGAGATCGTCCGGGATGGCGATTTCTTCGATGGTCCGGCGGATCCCGGCGCTGAGCGTGCGGATCGCCTCCCGGTCGGCGAGGTTCAGGCGCGACAGCGCATCGAGCCGATCGTCGATCGACGGCGCTTCCGCCATGATTCGCCGGAAGGCGTCCGTCGTCACGCAGAAGCCAGCCGGCACGCGGACGCCGTCGATCCGCGACAGCCCGCCCAGGTGCGCGCCCTTGCCGCCAACGACCGCGACCTGCGTCTCGTCAACATCGTGAAGATCCAACACGTACTGCTCGATCATTGTGATACCTCCGGGGCGCGCATGTCGTGCCCCATTTCCGCAGGTTGTGGGCTCGGCGGACGATTCTGCGCCACGACCCGGGTCTTGCCGCAAGCCCCCCAGTGCGCTATACGTTAAGAGTGGCAGGGAGAGTTCTTCCTGCCTTTGTCTTTTGCCGTCCGCTCCCCCGGGTACCGCGAATCAGCTGAATCCGGTACGCGGCCTGCCACAGCCTTCGTGGACGTCGTCGCGGATTGGCCCGGCGACCGGGCCGTCGGTCACTCGGTGCCGGACAGCTCCATCGCGACGTCGAGCTCACGCTGCTTCGCTGGGGAGAGCACACCGATCCGCTCGACCAGGGACTCCCCGCCGAGGGACAGCGCCCAGGTGCAGAAGATCTTCCCGTCCATGGGAAGCGCCACCCGTACGACACCGTCCTGGGCGAGTCCCTCCTGCGTTCCGAAGAAGACCTCGATGCCGATCGCCCGCGCGTCCGGCCCGGCCGCCTCGACAACGCGGCGCCGCTCGTCGGCGTCGACCGCCTGCTCACCGGACATGAGCACGAACCCCTGCTTCTCGGCCGGCGTGGTCGGGGCGACGACCTGCACGGCCCGGAACTCCGGCCCCGCACCACCCGACAGCAGCACGACGGGTCGCTCGTCGGGGAACCGGGCCCACCACAGCTCGCCGCGTTCCATCCACCGACCGTATCGCCCGGACGTACTCAGGTGGGACCGTGGCCGAGCTACGGGCGGCGACTGCGGCGGGCTGCTCGACCAGCCGGCCGGCCGCCGAGGTCCGGGAGAACCACAGGTACTGCGCCCGCGTCCAGGCCAGCGGCGGCGCCGGAGACGTGCGCCGGGGCTTCCCGGGTGAGCCATTGGCCGACGGTTCGGTAGTCCGCGTCGGTGAGGCCGCGGCGTGGATCAACCCGGTGCAGGAGCGCGTGAGCGCGGTGGTTCGCCGCTACCCATGCTCGATCGGCCTGGGTGATCTCGTCGTCCACCCAGGCGAACGGGCGTCCTGCGGCCCACTCGACGAGGCGGCGCGTCTTCCAGTGCAGCCGGCCGCCGTCGTCCTCGTCGTCGTCTGGCCAGTCGACGACCGGGAGCTGAGGTAGGCCGAGCCGTGGCGCGAGCACCTCGTTCGCCTCGGCCAGCCAGGTCGTGGCCCAGACGAGATCGCAGGGCAACGCCGCGAGTCGGCGGCCGTGTCCGACGTCGAGACCGGCCAGCAGAGGGTTGCCGTCATCGCCCATCGGCCCCGCGGCCCCGCCGAAGGGAAGAAGCGTCCCGTCCACGTCGAGAAACAGCAGCGGACGATCAGTCACCGCACAGAACCGATCCCGTACTCGACGAGGCGGGCGTACGCCGTCTCGCCGAAGTCCACATCCGGCCAGATCTGGTGCGCGACCCAGTCCAGCCACTCGCGCGGCGGCTCATCGGCCTGGAAGTAGGCGATTCTCTCAGCCTCGTTCATCGGCGCGGACTCCCACCAGTGCCACCACACCATCAGATGCCACTCGCCGTCACCCATACGCCAACCGATGCTGAATCGCTCGATCTGTGGGTACGCCCGCCACGGCGGCAGGACTCGTCCGTGGTCATCAAGCTGTTTCCGTACGGCGGCGTCGAGGAGTTCCCGCGTCCGGTCGTTCACCCTGATGCTCCTCAGTTCAGCTCTATGACGGGCCGGGTCAGGATCTCGTCGGCGTACCCGTCTTCGGAGGCGAGCCACTGGCCGAAATCGGTGTCGCGGTAGGCGGTCGCCAGGGTAAGCCAGCCCAGGAAGAAGCCACTGCCGCCACATGTGGCGCCGCCGCCGTCACCTCCGCACACGATGGTTCGATCGCTCGTCGCCTCGTGCCGGTAGGGATCCTGCCCGATCGCCAAGCCCCACAGGTTCTTCTGCCGGTGCGGACCGGTCTTGTAGTCGAACGGATAGCCATCGTTGGCGTTGTCCTCGCCCCAGCGGAACAGGGTTGCCGCGCCGGCTCCACACGCCCACTCCCACTCATCCGGAGTGGTCGTCCGTAAGCCGATGCTCGCGAGTCCGGCCATAGCCTCGTCGTAGGAGACCTCCCGGGTCACTCGGGCCCGCACCACCCGCCCGGACCGGTCGAACTCCACCTCCAGCCCACCAGCAGATCGGAACATGCTCACCCCACCGAGCCGACTCCCGGCCGACGCGACGAGTTCGAGTACCCGAGGATCGTCCGGGGCGAGAACGATCTCGCAGGGATCGAACGCCTCCACCGCCACCAGCATCGCGGGGATCTCGGCCACGCGTACCGACGATGTCATCGCGTCCACGTACTCGGACAGCGGTGGAAGACCGTACTCACTGGCGCTCTCGGCGTAGCTGGCGACCTGGTCCGGGGCCGGCTGGAATCGGGCCGCATCGTAGCCGAGCGTCGGCCGTCCGCCGGGTACGAGAGCGAACCGCATCCCGTCGCGGTCGAACAGTGCCATCCGGTGCGACCGCCCCGCGTACCCCGTTTCTTCCAGGCCCACTACGGCCAGGCCGTGTCGATCGGCGATCTCGTGAGCCGTCCGGCGGGCAGCGCCGTCGGGCATGTCGTTCCACTGCGCGAAGGTGAGGTCGGCGTACGGCACCGCGCCAGGATAGAACCGCGCCCGCTCGGCCATCCACGGCCGTGAACCAAGCCGGCAGGTGAACAACGATGATCTTGTGGACGGCGGTACGACAGCGCGACAGGCAACGCCCGGCCGAGTCGGCCGGGCGTTGCCGACGGAGCGTTTGGCGGAGCATTCAGAGCCAGGCCAGTACGGTAAGGGACTGTGCAGGAGGAGCCGAACACCGAAGGCCGTCGGTCGGGAATGGCGCTGAGCGGGTCGCGCGTGCGGGTGTCGGGTGATCTCTACCATCCGGTGGTGCCCCCGGGGGCGGTGTATGTGGGCCGTCAGGGCTTCGGGTTGCGGCGTTCCCCATGGGCGAATCCCTTTGGCGTCCGCCAGTACGGCCGGGAAGAGGCCCTGCGGCGTTACCGACAGTGGCTGGATCAGCAGCCGGAACTGGTCGAGCGGGCGCGCCGGGAGCTGACCGGGCGCACCCTGGCGTGCTGGTGCCGACTGGACGACGACTGCCATGCCGATGTGCTGTTGAACCTCATCGCTGGGGGTCCAGCCGGTTCCGGGTCCGGGGATGTCTCGGCGCGTAGACGCCACCGACGCTGAACGTCTGCGGCCGGCGGGCCTGGTTACCGACGTAGAAGGCAACGTCCCGATCGGCCGAGCACAGCCGGGTGAGGAACGTGGTCGTGAGCTGCTCGACGGCCTCGGCGTCGGAGAGCCTGCCCAGGTGGCGCTGCCGGGCGACGAACTCCGAGTCCCGCAGGCGTTGCACGTGGCCACGGCAGCGGCGATCGGCGCAGCGGTAATGGTAGAAGCCGGTGAAGCGGGGCGCTTGCAGCGGGCCACGCTGGTGGTCGCCGAGGATGTCCCGTTGGTTGAGGTAGGCGCTGATCTTCTTGTGCTGCTCGGGTGACCAGCCGGGATGGCGATGAATTTTCAGCGCCGCGATGTCCGCGACCCGGATCAGGGCGATGGACCTCGCGTCCGCGCTGTCGCGCGCACGGACGATGAGTTCACACAGGGAGTCCTCGACGTACGGATCCAGGTAGCCGCGCCGGGCTGACTCGGCCTTCAGGTGATCCTCGACGGTGATGGGGTAGAGCCGGATCCAGCCCCGCCGGCGAGGGTCGACGCTCAACGCACCAACGCAGACGGTTTCGCCGTAGCGAGCGGACGGTTCCGGTGCCGCCTTGACGGTGATCAGCAGCCGCAGGGGGACCGACCCGGGTGCGGTGAGCTTCGGCGTCGGGGCGTCCTCCGGGCCCCAGAAGGAAAGCTGCGTCACGACGCTCCGATCACCAGAAGTCACGGGTGCGCAACCAAGCGCAATATCGATACTGGCATATATCTATGACCGTGACGACACGGCGGCACCCCCTCTTCGTCGACCGAGCACACGCCAGGGTCGTAGGCGAGATAGATTAATGTCTATTGATCGGCACCTCTGACGTGGGAGCACACATGTTCGACAAGTGCAGGCTCGCTGGCAGATCCCTGGTGGCAACCGTGGCGGCTGCGGCGCTCGTGACAGTGGGGCTCGCGGTACCCGCACCGGCGAACGCGGCGGTCACCCGGGCCGAACTGGCGCTGCGCTGGGCACCGATCCACTACCAGGACGTCGACGTCACCGGCAGCCACGCGCTCGGCGGCAAGTCCGACTACATCACGAAGATCGACTTCGACGGCGATCTCAACGGACGCAACAACTGGGACCGCGCCGGCCAGACGGGCGTCTCGTTCGCCGCACACGCCTACTACTCCGTGGTGGAGACGAGCACGCACTGGTACGTCACGTACCTGTTCTTCCACCCCCGGGACTGGACGGACAGCGCGTTCTTCGAGACCGAACACGAGAACGACGGCGAGGGCGTGCTGCTCGCGATCCAACGGGACGGCTCCACGTACGGGGTGCTGCGCTCCGCGGTCACCGTGGCGCATTCAGACTTCTTCTCGTACACCCCGGCCGGAAGCACCTGGACGAGCGGTCGGGAAAGCATCGACGGCACCCTGCAACTCCAGGCATCGCCGCACGACACGTTCCTGCATCCGGTGACCGCGCAGGAGGCGAAGGGGCACGGCCTGAAGGCGTACCCGCAGTACAACATCAACGGCGACGGCATCGTCTACTACCCGTCGACCGTGGCGGAGACGCCGAGCAGCGGCAACGACCGCGACGTGCGGTACAAGCTCGTCGACATCTTCGCGAGTGGCGGCCTGTGGGCGCAGCGGGCCAACACCAGCCTGTTCGCAAACCTCGGTACCTTCGCCGGTGACGACTCCGGCGACTGTGGCGTGGGTACGCTCGACTGCTCGATCAACTCGGCCAACGCGCCGTGGGGCTGGGACGACCGCGACGACCTGCCCGGCCGAGGCCAGATCGCCAGCGATCCGGCGAAGCTGGCCGTCGAGTACTTCACCATCCCGGGCAGCCTGTCTCGGACGTACACCTACAACCCGTACGCCAGCGCAGCGGCAGCTCTGGCAGCTGCGGCGAGGACGGCGCCACCCGTCGTCGACTGACAAGGTGGGTCCCGTACCGCTGCGTGTCCGAGGTCCGGCGCGATGACTCGTCGCTCCCCCGATCCGTACGCTGGCCATGCTCGCGCACGCGTCGAATGGCGTCGGACCGATCGGAGGAAACGATGCGCAACACCGAGATGGCGAAGCTCGACGGGCTCGTCGGGAACTGGACGACGACGATTTCGGACGCTTTCTTCCTCGAACCGCCCGGCACCACGGTGCCGGGCACCGCCGCCATCGAGTGGCTCGGAGAGTCGCTCCTGGTCGTGCGCATGGAGTTCGGTGGCGGCGGGCACGAGGGTTCCGAGATGAGCTTCGTCCTCGGCCGCAGCGATGCGAACGACCGGTTCGTCGCGCTTTCCCAGGACAACCGTGGCGTCTGCCGCGAGTTCGCGATGACCTTCGACGGCGGACACTGGACGATGCACCGTGCGGACCCGGACTTCCACCAGCGCTTCGTCGCCGACGTCGAGAAGGACCGGATTCTCGGCCGTTGGGAGGCGTCCGAGGACGGGGGCACGTCCTGGCGGAAGGATTTCGACCTCACGTACGAACGCGCGTGAATCCACGAGCATCGCGCATTGTCGGCGGCAGAGGAGGATGTCGCGGCGAGGGCCTTCACCTGACCGGTTCTCGTGACCGAGCAGCCCGAGACACTCACCCGCGAGCGACGGCCTCCGGTCAGGCCGGTGCCGGGCGGATCAGTCCAGCAGGCGTAGACGGACACCGCTCAGCGCGTGCACCGCGAGTATCGGGCGGGCCGGGTCGGTTTGCGGGGCCATCAGGAAGGGGCCGGTGAGCTGCGTCTTCCGCCAGATTTCGTCGACGAGTTCGAGCAGCGTCGTCAGCCGGCCGTCTCCGTCGGCCAACATGCTCAGGTCGAGGTCGAAGCAGAGTTCGTTGGCCAAGGTCGGATAAAAGGTCAGGATGGACGCCGGAGCACCCAAGGACATCTGAAGGGTCGCGGGCGGGGCGTCGGCGGGTCGAGCGAACACCGCCGCCGCAGTGGGCAGGGGAGGCTCGGCGCCGCCTTCGGCGTACCGCCACGGCCGCCGCCCGCCACCGACCCAGTTGAACACGGCCTCCCAGTGGGCGACGGTGACCTCTCGGAGGAGAAACCGGGGCACGTCGCCGCAGGCGTCCCGTCCACACCGACGCGCGGCCTCCTCCCACCACGGGTCGGTCGGTGCCGCCTCGGCAGTACCGGAGACCGCCGGGCCGGTGTGGTCGGACAGGCGCCGTACTGCGAGCGCGACCGCCTCCTGCGGCGTGGTCGTCTCCCCGACCAGGACATCGCACGGTGAGACGACCCGGTAGGGCGACCGGTCGTGCGCCGCCTGCAAGTGCGGCACTCCGCCGTGCGCGAAGGGGAACCCGGTGCAGGTGGAGAACTGGATCGACCAGTGGCTGGTGTAGACGTACAACTGGCGCAGCCGCGGCTCGCCGTACGCTGCCCGGACCAGCTCGCCGAACTCGGGCCAGTCCGCTTGCTCCTCGACGTCGGCGAAAAGCTGACGCCACTGGTACGCCACCACGTGCTCCGGGCCGCGCTCGTGGGCCAGCGCCCGTTCGCTGACTGTGACGAAGGGTGCCCGGCGTCGGATCTCGACCAGCGGCACGCCTGTACGCCACACGTGGGCCAGCCGCACCACCTCGGCCAGGTCGTCGGTGCTGCCGGTGAGCAACTGGATGCCCTGCCCCCACCCGCCTAGGGAGAAGCACCGGTTGACCTGGTCGACGGAGACACCCAGCGCCTCGCGCTCCGGCACCGCGCTGGCCACCCTCGCGTGCGACAGGGGGCTGTGCTCGTTGGTGGTCACGTCTCCAACGTCCACGCCGATCTCGACGGCGACCCGTTGCAATGCGGCGGCCAGATCACCGACGTAGGCGACTTCCGGGGAGAGCCACGCCGGCTCGGGGATCTCGGGCTTCACGGGTGCCTCCTCCGGCGGTGTGGAAGTCCTGCGGCAGTCAGCTCAACGGCGCATACCACTGGGCGCCGGTGACCCGGATCCGGCGGGACTGCTTGCGGTTCCACTCCACCCGCATGCCGTACTTGCGGAGCACCGGAAAAGCGATCTCGTCCAGTAGCCGTTCCAGGTCGGCCTGGTAGCGGGCCTGCTGTTCGGCCTCCGGTAGGGCGGCATAGGCGTCCTCGTCGAAGTCCGGCGGCGGATAGACGCCGTAGCCGAGGTAGACCTCGCCGTCCTCGCTCGCGATCAGCGACTCCGTGTCCTGCTGGTGGTACCAGAGATACCCGTGCCAATGCCGGGAGTCGTCCCGCTCCTCGTGGATCTCAGCGGCCGCGCAGGTGCCACAGCAGGTGAAGTTCTCCCTGGCCACCACGCCGAGTCCGGTGAGTTCGACGAAGGCACGGGTGAGGTTGCTCCGCACCGCACCCCACTCCCGCTGCTGCTCCCGCCGGGCGGCCAACGCCTTCTCGTACGCCGCCCTGAGCTCCTCGTCGTTGGCGCCATGACGCTGCTCGTCCACGTCAAAGCAGTCCACGAACTCGCCGGCGTCCTCCTCGCCCTGCACGACCCAGTTCCAGATCTCGTCCTCGATCTCCCCACGGCCTGGCTCCGCGATCCGCTCGGCCAGGAACCTGACACCCTCGGGGCGATCGTTGTAGCTCCATCCAGTCACGGCGACGATCCTGGCACGGACCTGTGACAGCCGGAGCGTGACCGCGCACCGGTGGGCGGTGACGGAGACCGGCATGGGCGCTCGCGTCCGCCGAGATGGGGCTGACGCGTCGCCCGGGTGAGAATGACGGCATGCCGAGCCGTCTTGCCGTCATCGCCATCGACGCCGTCCGACCACAACTGATCGCCGACTTCTGGTGCTCCGTTCTCGGCTGGCAGGTTGTCGATGAAGACGCTGAGGTGATCACCATCGCAGCCGCCGACCGTTCCTGGCCGATGATCGACGTGGCGGCTGTGCCGGAGGGCAAGGTGACCAAGAACCGGTTGCATGTCGACCTGCGTGCCGACGGTGTGTCCACCGCCGAGGAGCTTGACCGGTTACTCACCCTCGGCGCACGACGCGTCGACGTGGGGCAGCCCTCCGACGTGAGCTGGGTCGTGCTTGCTGATCCCGAGGGCAACGAGTTCTGCCTGCTGTCACGCCCGGTCCAGGAACTCCAGGGCAGCTTCCAACCCTGACTATTCAGCCACTACAGCCAGTTGCCCACCGCAGGGATTGACATTAATAGGATCGTCGGGGATATTCCTAGCGACATCCAGACACACGAGACAGAGAAGGCGAAACCTCGAGATTCTAGCCGACGCGTCCCACGTCGACAAGAACCAGAGTTCTCCCCTGCTCCACACGCACGAACAAGGTTTGGACGATGATCAATCGCACCGTCAAGCTCGCCAAGCACCACACACCCAATTCCATGCGCGTCTGGGCGCGACGAGCGCAACTCGAAGCCCACAACGCCAGGGTGCGGCTCACCGTTCCAGTGGTCGCCCGGTGCGAGTTCGACAATATTTTCCACTGCACGGTACACAAGACAGGCAGCCAGTGGATCAAGGCCCTGTTCAGCGATCCCGTCGTCTACCAGCATTCCGGACTGCTGCCCTACGACCCGCGCTTCTACAAGCGGCAGCCCTCCGCCCTGCCAATCGTCCCGCGCGGCCGTGCGGCCCTGGCCCTTTTCCATTCCTATCCGCGCTTCGAGAACATCTCCAAACCTGGCACCTACCGCGCCTTCTTCGTGATTCGGGACCCGCGCGACATCGTCATTTCGAGCTACTTCTCGCTCCGAAACTCACACGCACCGATGGGCGACATCCCGCAGGCGCGGAAGGCTCTTCAGGAAATGCCGATGAAGGAAGGACTGCTGTTCGTCATCAATCGCCTGTCCGAGCGATACCTCTTCAAGCAGCTTCGGTCGTGGGCGGTTGCGCCGAAATCCGAGACCTTCCGCCTGTTCCGGTATGAAGACCTCACCGGCGAACGGCAGCTGGATGAAGTGGACCAGCTGATGCGACACTGCGGGATCACCCTACCGCCCGCCGAGTTGGAGGCTCTCCTCTCCCGCTACAGCTTCTCGAGGATGCGGAAGGGTCAAGAGAGCCCGGGACAGGTCTCCCACTACCGGAAGGGCAAGGCCGGCGACTGGCGTAATCACTTCGACGACGAGATCTACGAGGCTTTCGCCGCGGCGACCGGCAATCTCGTGCGGGTCCTTGGCTACCCGGCTCGCAACCAGGCCCCTGACGTGTCGGGCAGGTAGGAGCCGTTACCAACGGTCGGGTCGACGCTGGCTTGGTCTTTCCAGCCGGCGCCGGCCGGTCCGGCATGGGCCTCCGCCGTGATGCCGAGACGTCTGCCCGGCCTGACCTGCGGTCAACAGCAAGGCTCGTGACTCCGCTTGTGCTTTCCCAGAGCAGTACGGCCGCTCAGGCGGATTCAGGGCCGGTCGCGGGGGCGTCCCGGATGGCGAGCGCGGCCTGAACGAGCGCGGCGTGAGTCAGCGTCTGGGGGTAGTTGCCGAGGTGGGCACCGGTCGTGGGGTCCAGTTCTTCGGCGTAGAGGCCGAGCGGGCTGGCGTGGTCGACCACCGCCTGGAACAGCTCGACCGCTTCGCGGCGGCGTCCGACGCGGGCGAGGGCCTGGACGAGCCAGAACGAGCAGGGCAGGAACGCGCCCTCCGTACCAGGAAAGCCGTCCCGGCCCGGCGGGTAGCGGTAGAGCAGCGAACCACCGGCGGAGAGCCTGGCCCGAATGGCGTCGATGGTGCCCTGCACTCGGGGCGATCCGACGTCGTCCATGCCCAGCAGCGGCAGGACGAGCAGGGCCGCGTCCAGTTCGGTCGAGTCGTAGCTGCGGACGTAGTTGCCCGCCGCCGGGTCGAAGCCGCGCGATCGGACCTCGGCGGCGACGGCGTCTCGTGCGTGCTGCCAGCGTCGACGTTGGCGGTCCGACAGCGGGTGGGTCTCGGCGATGCATAGGGCTCGGTCCAGGGCGAGCCAGCCCATGAGCTTGGAATGTACGTGTGGGGCGGGGGCGCGAATCTCCCAGATGCCGGCGTCGGGCTCCGGCCAACGACGGGCGACCAGGTCGGCGAAGCCGCGCACCGCCCGCCACGTCTCCGTGGAGAGGCGCTGTCCTGCCTGCGCGAATGCCCAGGCGGCGTCGATCACCCAGCCGTAGCCGTCGAGCTGGTGTTGGCCGGCGGCACCGTTGCCGACCCGCACCGGGACGCTGCCGAGATAGCCGGGCCAGCCAGGCACTACCCGTTCCGCCGGTACGGGACGGCCGTGCAGGGTGAGCAGTGCCGGCAGGCGTGGCCGCTGTAGCCGGCTGGCGTGCAACAGCCAGGCGAGGAACCCGTGGGCCTCGTCGGGTTTGCCGACGCTGAGGAAGGCGCTGACGCCGATGCTGGCGTCCCGGGGCCAGACGTAGCGGTAGTCCCAGTTCCGTATCCCGCCGGGGTCCTCGGGCAGTGACGTCGTGGGCGCGGCGACCGGTGCCTGTGAGGGCGAGTAGGTCAACAGGCGCATGGTCAGCAGGCTTCGTACGACATCCTCCCGGAAGGGCAGCGAGCTGTCGATCTCGGCGGTCCAGGTACGCCATCGATGCTCGTCCTCGATCAGGAGTTCCCAGGCTGCTGCCGGCTCGACGTGGATCACCGGTTCGCGGTGAGCCACCGCCAGCACGAGGATGACCGGATCCCCCGGCCTGACCGTGATCGGGATGGCCCGACCCGGTTCGATGGGAAGGCCGGGTGCGCCGCCCAGCGAGACCGCGAGCGCCCCCCACTCGCACAGCAGGGCGTGGCCCCGATGGTCGACCCGGGGACGGCGGTGCCGTGCGCCGAGGCGGGGGTCGAACTCGACGACGGCGTCGACCGCCGCCGCCTCGGCCGACAGGCGCCGCACGATCAGGGTCGTGGGTAGCAGGCGGCCGCTGATCTCGGCCACCATCGCCTCGGTGAGGGTGAGCCGACCGCTGCCCACCGCCCACGTCGTCGTCAGGGTGGCGGTGTGCTGCCGGTAACGTCGTTCGACCACCATCGCCGGCCGGGCCGGGCCCACCCGGTACGTTCCCGCCTCCGGACCGCCGACCAGCCGACCGAACAGGGGCTCGCCGTCGAAGCGGGGCACACAGAGCCAGTCGATTCCGCCGTCAGCGGCGACGAGGGCGGCGGTGCGAGTGTCACCCAACAGCCCGTACTCGCTGATCGGCGCCGGACGCCGACGGCATGTCACATCCGGCCCGTCAGTCATGGTTGAGGAGCGATCCGAGGACGACCCCGTACATGATGTGGACGACGACCGTGACCGCGGGAGTCTGGAGGCCGTAGTTCAGGCCGAACAGGCCGGGCGGCTCCAGCACGGCCGTGCTGGCGGGGCCCGCCCGCTCCGAGGCCATCCGCGGGTGGACACCCGGAAGCAGCGGCAGGAGCACCGTCAGCGCGATCCCGACGTGCAGCATCCCGAACAGCGCGCCGATCCACCAGGTCGCGCGGTGCAACAGCGCGAACGCGATCGCGTACCCGAGGGCGAAGCCCTGACCGGCGCCGAGGTGGATGACGAATCCGAGGACCCGGGCCCGGTCGGGATCCTCGGTGACGAGGGTCCCGAGCACCAGGGGAAGGTCGAGGCGGGTGAAGCCGGCCAGTTGGGCGGCGATCATCACTGCGGTGAGCACCATGGTGGCGACCAACCCGAACAACGCCCATCCGGCCCAGTCCATCTCAGCAGTTGTCGACGTCGCGTACCGGCAACGTCCTCTCGGTCATCGGTCACCTCTCGGCCGGGCGACGGGAATGCTCCTCTCACCATAAGCCACTAAACAGCACAAAAAGCCCGCCCACCGAGATGCGGCCGGGAGGGTGGTGGGATTCTCGGTTCGTCGAGCTCGGCCCCGGGCAGTACGGCGCGCCGGTCTCTCGACACGAACGGGTTGGCAGGCCACTGACTGCGGCCCGCCAACCCGGACACGTGCTACCAGCGCTTCGTTACTTGCCGCCACCGGCCCGGAAGGCCACCCAGGCGTCGCTCATCCGGTCCGCCTGGCCCGGGGTGAACATGTTCATGCAGGAGTCCTGCGTGTAGTCCATGAAGTTGTGGATCGGGTCCAGACCGGGTGCGGAGCAGGTGTCCGCGCCCTCCGGGCAGTTGAACTGCGGCACCGCCTCCCGCGGGGTGTCGGCGACAAAGTCACCGGAAGCGGCGCACCCGTGCGCGAAGGTGTGCTCCAGCATCAGCCAGTGCCCGACTTCGTGGGTCAGCGTGTCGCCCAGGGCGTACTTGCCCGCCGTTCCGCCCGGCATCGACTCGTCGAGCATCACCACGCCGTCGATGTAGTCCCGGCCGTTGTTGTAGCCCTTCGGGAAGTACGCCCAGCCGAGGAGCCCGCCGCCGATGTTGGCCGCGTACACGTTCAGGGTGCGGGAGTCGCCGGTGTACAGCGCCTTCTTCATGTCCCGCTCGTTCTTGCCCGGCACGACCGTGTACCAGTCGCTGTTCACCGTCCACGTCGTGTCGACGAGCGAGAACCGGAACGGCGTGTCGGCGGCGTCCGCCGCCGTGCGGCCGGCGAACGAATCGTTGAGCACCGTCATCTGCGCCGCGATCAGGGTGTTCCACCGCGCCGTCTCGGCGGCGGTCAGGGGGTGGTCGGAGACCATGTGGAAGACCGTGGGCACGGTGACGCTGCCGTTGGCCAGGCGTGGCGAGTCCTTGATCACGCCGTAGGCGTTCGCCTCGTTCTTCGAGTACAGCTCCGGCTCGTGCGCGGTGGCGCCCTCGCGCACCCGCGCCGCGCTGTGCTCCTCGGTACCCGGCTCACAGGCCTCGACACCCGGGGACGCGGTCACGGGCGCTGCCGTGTTCACCGCTCCGGAGGCGCCGCCGGCGGCCAGGAACGTCGAAGCGGTGGCGGCCAGGACCGCCAGTTGGAACGTGGATTTTCTACGCATAGTCGCCCTTTCGTGAGGGAGAGACGGAGGGTTCACCGAGCGGGACGACCGAGGGCCGCCGCCGAGAAGATCACCGCCATCGTCGTTCCGGTATGAGAACACGCCATCGACGTCGAGAACAGGCCCCGAAGAGACGACCCGGCAGTCGGTCGAGGTGCTGACCGGCGTCATCGACGCCGCGTCCAGCGCGTTGCTAATTCGTATTAGCGTCTTGACGCCGCCGAGACGCCGCGCGCAGACTCATCGACGAGCGCCCACGCCATACGGTCGATCAGAGAGATTGGGTAGCGCCGCCGGCTCGGCACGGACGGTCCACTCCCCTGCCCCGTCGGCCCGCCCCCACGAACGGAGCGAACGCCATGACGCGTACCCCTGAAGGCTCTGTGTCCCGACGCACGCTGCTGCGTGGTGCGGCGGCCGCCGGTGTCGCGACCACCGCCGCCGGCCTTGCCGCGACGCCCACGCCGGCGCTCGCCGCACCGGCCGGCTTTCCCACCTATCGATACGTACGGGACGCGTTCGCCACACCGTTGCGGTACAACCCGACCGGCGAATTCATCTTCCCGTGCGTGCGCGGGGTCTACGACAAGATCAGCGGCTATCTCGGCCGCTACTACCTCTACTACGCGCCGCACGACGCGCCCGGCGGAATCTGCCTCGCCTACGCCAACCGACTCGAAGGCCCCTACACCGAGTACGCCAACAACCCCATCATCGACCGCCACCTGCCGACCACGACCGTGAGCCACGTGTCGTCGCCACACGTGGTGTGGGACGCGCCGACCCGGCAGTTCTACCTGTATTTCCACGGCGAGAACTACACGACCCGGGTCGCCCGCTCGACCGACGGCATCCACTTCACCAACGAGACGCCGATCCTGTCGACGAACCTGGTACCCAACACCACCGAGACCTCGTACGCGCGGGTCTTCGAACACGCAGTGGCGGGCAAGGGAAACCGCTACGTCATGGTGTTCATGGGCAACACCACAGGCAGCAGCAGCTGGGGCAGCCGGAAGATCTTCTGGGGCTGGTCGCCGAACGGCTGGAGCGGCTGGCAGTTCGACCCGAACCCGCTGGTGTCACCATCGGGCGACGGGCTCACCGACATCTCCGCGCCGCACCTGCTGAAGCGCAACGGCACCGCGTATCTCGCGTATCACGGCAACAGCGGCAACATGTACCTGACCGAGGTCGGCAACAACTTCGACCGCGAGGTCCACCTCGGGGTGTTCCACCGGCCGATCGCGTCGGACAACGGCCGGGTAGCGGCGCCGACGTTCGGCACCGACGGCGGCGTCTCGTACATGCTCTACGAGGCCGGGCACCGTCTCGACGCGAGGATCTGCGTGGCCCGCGCGGTCTAGTGACAGTCGACGGGTGCGGGGTCACCGCTGGGTGAGGGCCGGTCGTCCCATCTCGGCGAGGATTCCGGTGCCCTGACCGAGCTCGATGAGGTAGCCGTCCGGATCACGGAGGTAGCAGCGGATCTCCACCCCGTGGTCCTTCGGTTCGGTCAGGAACTGTCCGCCACGGGAACGCCACAGCTCGTAGACGGCACGTACGTCGGCGACCCGGATGTTGAGCGCGCCGCTGAGCACGTTCGGGTCCGCCGGCGCCTGCGCCTGGACGGTCGGTTTGTCGTCGGTCGGGCCGCCCTCGTCGTTGATCACGATATAGCTGTTGTGCAGTCGGAGAATGGCCGGTTGCCGCTCGCGCACCACCGTCGCTCCCAGCACGTTGCGGTAGAACTCCCGCGAACGGTCCACGTCCCGCACGATCAACAGATGGGTGAGCACCAGCCCGCCCTCGGGCTGGAAGTAGTCGGGCGCTTCGTCCGTCACCGCGGCCTCCTCCGGGTCGGCCGGACGGGTACCCAACCGGGCACCCGGCACACCTGTCCGTCTCCGGGGGAGTCGGAGGACCAGGTGAGCCCTCACCGCACCGTCCCGCCCTCCTCCGCAACACGGCCTTCCTTGACCGGCCTGCCGGATGTAGTTAGGTTTCGATGAATTGAGTGGCTGGGAGGCACCCGATGCAGCGCAGAACCTTCCTCACCGGAGCCGGCACGGTCACCGGGGGCGCCCTTGCCGGAGCCCTGGCTGGCGCACCCGGCAGCGCCGACCCCGGGATCCGCCGGGTCGAGACCGGCCTGGACGTACTGGTCCGCTCCGGCTTCCGGGAACTGCGCGGGCAGCGGGTGGGGGTCATCTCCAACCCGACCGGCGTCGACTCCTCCTACCGCCATCTGGTCGACCTTATGCACGGCTCCGGTCAGGTCGACGTGGTCGCGGCGTTCGGCCCCGAGCACGGATTCCGGGGCTCGGCGCAGGCCGGCGGCAGCGAGGGCACCGGCATCGACGCCCGGACCGGCATCACCGTCTACGACGCGTACGGCGCCTCGCAGGCCAAGTGGGAGACCATGTTCACCCAGTCCGGGACGGACACGGTGGTGTTCGACATCCAGGACGTCGGCGCCCGCTTCTACACCTACATCTGGACGATGTACACCTCGATGCTCGCCGCAGCCCGGGTCGGCAAGCGGTACGTCGTGCTCGACCGGCCCAACCCGATCGGCGGCCGGGCGTACGGCCCGATGATGACCGCCGGCTACACCTCCGGGGTCGGGCTGAAGGAGATCGTGCAGCAGCATGGCATGACCGTCGGCGAACTGGCCCGCCTCTTCAACGCCGAGTTCCTGCCCGGCGAGATCGGACAGCAGGTCGACCTGCACGTGGTGCAGTGCCGGCACTGGAAGCGGGACGTGCTGGCGGCCGACACCGATCTGCCGTGGGTGATGCCGAGCCCCAACATGCCCACCACGGACACGGCGCTCGTCTACCCGGGCACCTGCCTCTTCGAGGGCGTCGCGTCGATCACCGAAGGTCGCGGCACCTGCCGTCCGTTCGAGCTGATCGGCGGGCTCGCCACCGACTTCGACTACCACTGGGGTGACCGTCTCAACGCCCGTGACCTGCCCGGAGTGCGGTTCCGGGAGGCGTACTTCTCGCCCACCGCAGCCGGGCAGAAGCCGGCGCTGCTCAACAAGCTCTGCGCCGGCGTCGAGGTGAAGATCGTGGACCGCCACGCCTACGATCCGATCCGCACGGGCGTGGCCATGCTGGTGGAGGCGCGGAAATATCCGGCGTTCGCCTGGCGGCAGGACACGTGGGACACGGTTCGGCCGTACTGGATCGACAAGCTCACCGGGTCGCCCCGGCTGCGCACCATGATCGACGCGGGCGCCGACGTGGACGACGTGGTGGGCGCCTGGGCCGACGAGCTGGCCGCTTTCGACCGGCAGCGCCGGCCCTACCTGCTCTACTGACCACGGTCGTTGCCCCGCCACCAACGTCCGCGGCTGCCGCCCGATCCTCTCGCCGCCTCCCGCGGCACCCGACGCGGTCCGCACCCCGGCGGGCTGGGTGCTGTACTACTCGCTGCCGGCGAAGGGCAAGAACGGGCAGCGGTGCATCGGCGTCGCCGACGCCGACGACGTGCGCGGGCGGTACGAGCCGCTCGGCGACGCGCCGCTGATCTGCCCCGCCGACTCACGCGGTGCCGACGACGCGGTGCCCGGCCGGCCGGTCGCCGCCGCAGGCGTCATCGATCCGGCGCCGTTCCAGGACGCCGAAGGCCGCCGGTTCGTCCTGTACAAGACCCAGCAGACCCCGTCGACGATCCGGATGCTCCGGGTCAACGACGACGGCACCCGTTGGATCGGCAACGCCAGCCGTGAGCTGGCGGCACCAACTCGTGCCGGCAGCAGGCCGACGGCTCGCTCCCAGCCGGTGCCCGCCGGGCGCTCTACGCCGCGATCCTGCGCTGGGACGGCGCCACGCCCAGGGTCGGCGTGTTCCTCTGACGACGCCGCCAACTTCCGAGTCCGGCTTAGGACCTACATCTGGATGGCGAACGTCGCCACGACGCCGTTGTGGTCGGACTTCGTGCCGCCGACGATGCTGTAGTCGGTCATCCACATGACCTGGTGCTCCGGCACGCGCTTCCAGAAGTAGATGTAGTCGATGTGCCGTCCCGACGTGTGCGTCCCGGTGCCCTTCTCCCCGTAGAGGTTGAAGACGGAGCGCAGGTTCGGCAGGGAGTTGGCCTCGAAGACCTTCCACGGGAACTTCTCGTACCCGTACGCCCGGTCGGCGCTGAAGTCGATGTTGAGGTCGCCGCTGACGATGACCTGGCCCTCGTCGTTCTTGTCGACGGCCAGGTTCTTGATGTGCTGAATCTGCTCCTCGGCGCACCGGGTACGCGGCAGATCCTCCGGCCGGCCGTTGCTCTCGATGCTGGCGTTGAGGTGCGCGTTGATGTGGATGACGTTCCGACCGCTCGCCTTGTGTCGGTACTGGACCCAATTGTTGTAGCGGGCGGGCGGCACCTCCCCCGGCCCGTTGGTGTCGCACACAAAGACGGATCCCTTGTCGACCACGTCGAACATGCTCTTCTTGGCCAGCAGGGCTTCCTGCGCGGCGCTCGTCGGCTCGGGTGCGTAAAGCCACCAGCCGTTCGCCGCGGCCCAGTCCTGCAGGTAGGCCTTCCGCTCCCCCACCTCGTTGAGGCCGACCAGGTCCGCCTTCGAGGTGATCAGTTCCAGGTCGGAGACGAAATCGGCTCGGGTGAGTGAGTTGAGGATGTTCAGCGTCGCCGCCTGGAAGACCGCGTTCGCCGCGACGGCGGGGGGTGCCGGCAGCAGGCCGGTCACCAGCGTGATCGCACTGACCAGAACGGCCGCGCTACGGGTCGGCCATCGTCTTCTACTCGCCATGGTGATCCCTTCTGGTGAGGTGGCGCCGACATGAGCATGGCCGGCGGAGAGGGTCATCGCCACGATGGTAGTCGATATTGAAGTTCGCCTACGGAAGGCGGGGGCGCCTTCCAGACCGTGGACTCCGCGGAGCCCCGCCGCAACCCGCACCTCGAGCGGCTGGCAAGTCCATCGATCCCCAACCGCATGACTGCCGGCTCAGTAGGAGCCATTGACGGGGATAGCCGGTCTAGCCCAGTATTCCCGTAAGCCGTCGCGAGCCCACCGCGTGCCACGGCTCCCGTCATGACCCTCAAGTCCTCAGGAGTACGTCCATGCGAAACGGCTACCTTCGGCGACGCTGGCGCTTCCCACGCACACTGGCCGGCTGCGCGCTCGCCTCGCTTGTCGGCACGGTCGGGCTGTTGGGCTCACCGTCCACGGCCAGTGGCGCTCCCGCCACCCCGCCCCTCAATCCGCGGCCACAGGAGTTGTCCGTCACCGGGACTCCGCTCGACCTGCCGGCCGCGGTGACGATCGTCCGTGGCACGGCCGCGGACCAGCCGGCCGTCGACGCCGTGGTCGCCGCCTTCACCTCGCGCGACACACGCGTCACCCTCACCAGCACCGATCCGGGCGCCGGGACAACCGTCTACGTCGGGGGAGCGCAGGAGACTCCCGCGAGCGCGGCGGCCCTGAACGCGATCGGTGTCGCCACCCCGAGCGGCCTGCCGGATCAGGGCTATCTGCTGGCTACCGGGACGGACTCCGGCGGCCGGCAGCGGGTCGTGCTCTCCGGCGGCCAGAAGGTGGGCACCTTCTACGCCGCACAGACCCTGCGGCAGCTCCTGACCTCGGATTCCTCCGGTGCGGCGATCGCGCGGGTCACGATCAGGGACTGGCCGGCCTTCTCGTTCCGCGGTGGGATGGACTCGGCCAACCCCCCGCCACCAGGGGTGGCCCGGTGGACGAAAGCCGACCGGCTGGAACAGGTGGAGGTTCTCGCCCGCAACAAGATGAACCGCTTCTTCTACGGGCCTGCGGCTGACCCGCGCACGGGCGGCAGCGGCAGCGACAACTGGCGGACCTCCTACTCGGCCACGGAGCTTGGCGACCTGCGAGAAGTCGTCTCCAAGGCCAACAGCCTGCACGTCGCGTTCGTCTACCGGATCTCCCCCGAGATGCCGCTGGACCAGGCCAGCGGTATCTGCCACTCCTCCGCCACGGAGCGCGGCACCCTGCTCTCCCGGCTCAACCAGATGTACCAGATCGGAGTCCGGCACTTCGTCATCGCCTGGGACGACGTCTTCCCGACGCGGCCGTTCTCCTGCGTCAACGACAGCCAGACATACGGAACCGGGGTCACGGCGTGGGCACGGGCACAGGCCGACGTCACGAACTTCGTCCAGGCGCAGTTCATCAACGCCCACGCCGGCATGGGCCAGCTGTACACGGTCAGCAGCGAGTACGCCGGGACGGCCGTCAGCAGTTACCGCACCGAGTTCGACACCCGGCTCAGCACCGCGGTTGGCGTGTACTGGACCGGACCCGAGGTGCTGTCGCCGCGTATCACCAAGAAGAATCTCGACGACGCGCAGGTGGCGTTCCCCCGGCACCGCCTCGCGATCTGGGACAACTTCCCGGTCAACGACCAGGTCTGGGACCGACTCCAGATGGGCCCGCTGGTCGGGCGCGAGGCAGCGCTCTCGGCTGCGCCAGGGATCCTGTTCAACGAGATGACCCAGCAGGGCCCCTCTCAGTTGCCCCTGCTCACCGCCGCCGACTTCGCCTGGAATCCGGGACAGTACCAGCCAGAGGACTCCTGGTCCCGCGCCATCGACGTCCTCGGTGGGTCGAAGGCCAGCCAGCTCCGAACCTTCGCGGAGATCAACCGTTCGTCCGTCATCGACCGCACCGACTCGGTGGCGCTGGCGGACGCCATCAGCAGCTTCCGCAACGCCCTCCGCACCGGAACCGGGGTGGACAGCGCCGCCGCCGCACTGAAACAGAGGCTCTCTGCCCTCCGGACGGCCAGCACCGACCTGCAGGCCACGCAGACCAGCCTGACCACCCAGGCGCAACCATGGTTGCAGCAGACGGTACGCCTCGTGGACGCGGCGACCCGCGCCGTGGACCTCCTGACCGCCGAGCGCGCCGGACAGACCACCGTGGCGAACACCCTTCGCCAGGAGATTCGTCACCTGCTTCCCACCATCGCCTCGCACCCCGAGTCGGTGGCGCACGGCGTGCTCCACCCTCTGGTGACCTTCGCGCTGCGACTGGGCGTCGACCGGGTGGATCTGAGCGGAGACGGACGCGCCGATGTCCTGGCCGTGACGGGAAACGGCACGCTGAACGCGTACGAGAACCTGCGCACCACGCTGAACTGGCCGGAACTGGGCGCTACCCAGACGGTCGGGCAGGGGTGGTCGACCTCGCAGCTGCCCGTCATCGGTGACCTCGACGGTGACCGGCGCGCGGATCTGCTCAGCGTGACCAGCACCGGGGCCCTGGTGCAGTTCAGGAACACCGGGTCCTTCACGGGTGGGATGTTCGCCACCGGCGTTCAGGTCGGTAGCGGCTGGCAGGGGACGCTGGCGGCGTACCTGGCCGACCTGGACGACGACGGGCGCGCCGACCTGCTGGGCGTGTTCCCGGGCGGCACGCTCAGGGCATTCCGCAACACCGGCATGAGCAACGGTGCGGTCACCTGGGGTCCGGCCGTCCAGGTCGGCCAGGGGTGGAGCACCGCCGAGCTTCCCTTCTTCGGTGATCTCACGGGTGACGGAAAAGCCGACCTGATGTCCGTCAAGTCCGATGGATCGCTGTGGCACTTCCTGAACACCGGCAGTTTCAGCGAGGGTACGTTCGCCGCCGGTCAACGGGTCGGTGCGGGCTGGAGCGGTCACCTGGCCATGCACGTCGTCGATCTCGATGGTGACGGACCAGCGGATGTGCTCGGCGTGCTGGCGGACGGGACCCTTGCCGCCTTCCGTAACCAGGGCGTGACGAACGGGCTGGTCGGCTTTGGCCCCCGAACCTCCGTGGGCCAGGGTTGGCACGCGAACATGCTGCCCTACCCGACCGATCTGAGCGGGGACGGCCGCGCCGACCTGATCTCGATCAACGGCGAGGGTCGGCTCTTCACGAACATCAATTCCGGTCGTTTCGTGAGCGGATTGATGTTCCCGACGACGGCAGCGCATGGCCCAGGATGGGGAGGGACCATCTTCCTTCGCTGACGGGGCCGCCCCGCTGGTCGCCAGCCGGTGATGTCGACACGTTCCCTGCGTGCGAGAACGTGATCTTCCACAGGGATAGTCAGCCCATGGAGCCGACCTACGCAACGGTCGGCCCCATGGGCTGACAGGGCCTTCGCGGCCCTGCCGGTTCCTTCCGGAGCCGAA
The DNA here is from genome assembly GCF_900090325.1 of Micromonospora pallida. Lineage (NCBI taxonomy): Bacteria > Bacillati > Actinomycetota > Actinomycetes > Micromonosporales > Micromonosporaceae > Micromonospora > Micromonospora pallida. The sequence goes on from NZ_FMHW01000002.1 coordinate 3,260,875, forward strand.
TCAGCGCAGGGTGTCGACGTCGATGACGAACCGGTACCGCACGTCGGAGCCGAGCACCCGCTCGTACGCCTCGTTGACCCCGTCCGCGCCGATGACCTCGACCTCGGGCGCAATGCCCCGTTCGGCGCAGAAGTCCAGCATCTCCTGCGTCTCGGCGATGCTGCCGATCCCCGAACCGGCGAACGACCTGCGGTTGCCGAACAGCGCGAACACGGGCACCGGCAGCGGCTCCGGCGGCGCGCCCACGCTCACCAGCGTGCCGTCCAGGCGCAGCAGGCCCAGGTACGCGGCCATGTCGATCGGCACGCTGACCGTGTTGACGATCAGGTCGAAACGGTTCCTGAGCACCTCGAACGTCGCCAGATCCTTGGTGGCGTAGTAGTGCTCGGCGCCGAAGCGCAGCCCGTCGTCCTTCTTGCCGAGGGTCTGCGACAGGACCGTGACCTCGGCGCCCATCGCCACGGCGATCTTGACGGCCAGGTGTCCCAGGCCGCCCATGCCGACCACCGCGACCTTCCTGCCGGGACCGGCGTTCCAGTGCGCCAGCGGCGAGTACGTGGTGACGCCCGCGCAGAGCAGCGGCGCGGCCGCCTCGTACGGGATGCTTTCCGGCACGCGCAGCACGAAGTCCTCGTCGACCACGATGTGCGTCGAGTAGCCACCCTGGGTGACGGTGCCGTCGCGGTCGACGCCCGCGTACGTCTGGGTGTTGCCGTTCAGGCAGTACTGCTCCTGCCCGGCGCGGCAGTTCTCGCACTCGCGGCACGAGTTGACCATGCACCCCACACCGACCCGGTCGCCGACGGCGTGCCTGGTGACCGCTGCGCCCACCTCCGCGACCCGGCCGACGATCTCGTGCCCGACCGTCAGCGGGTACGGCACGGCGCCCCACTCCCCCCGAACGGTGTGAATGTCCGAGTGGCAGATACCGGCGTAGCGGATCTCGATCAGAACATCGCGCGGCCCGACGTCACGCCGCTCGATCGTGCTACGCACGAGCGGTTCGGTGGCCGAGGTCGCGGCGATGGCGTTGACGGTGAGAATGATGTCCTCCGATGACCTGATGGTGACCTTGCCATCCCAGGTCACCACAGGCGCGGCGGCACAGCCAGACCCTGTGGAGACGTGTACTGCCAGTACACCCGGAAGCGGGCATGGTGCTCTGACGCGGCGCGTGGAGGTCACCGGCGATGGGTGTACCCGCGGTACATCCCAGTTCAGCGCGACGCGTCGTAGCGTTGAGCAGGTGAACAACCGAGTCGAAGTGCACGAGTTTCTCACCTCGCGCCGCGCCAGGATAACCCCGGAGCAGGCCGGGCTGCCGGCCACCGGTCAGCGGCGCGTACCCGGGCTGCGCCGCAGCGAGGTCGCCGCGCTGGCCGGGATGAGCGTCGAGTACTACGCCAAGCTCGAGCGCGGCTCGCTGGCCGGAGTCTCCGCCGGCGTGCTCGAGGCGATCGCCCGCGCCCTGCGACTCGACGACGCCGAACGCGCCCACCTGATGCGCCTCGCGCAGGAAGCCAACGGCAGCAGTGCGCTGCTGCGGCCCAGCCGGCGCGCGAAGCAGCGTGCCGTGCGACCGAGCCTGCAGTGGTCGCTGGACGCCATCGCCACCCCCGCGATCGTGGTCAACAACCGCTCCGACCTGCTCGCCGCCAACCTGCTCGGCCGCGCCATGCACAGCGACGTCTACGCCGACCCCACCGGCGTACCGAACTTCGCCCGGTTCACGTTCCTCGACAGCGCCGCCCGCCGCTTCTACCCGGACTGGGGTCTGTTCGCCGACATGACCGTGGCCAACCTGCGCACCGCGGCAGGCATCGACCCCCACGACAAAGGTCTGCACGACCTGGTCGGCGAGCTGTCCACCCGCAGCGACGAGTTCCGCCGCCGCTGGGCCGCGCACAATGTACGCATCCACGGCACCGGCGTCAAACACTTCCACCACCACATCGTGGGCGGCCTCGCCCTCGCGTACGAAAGCATGGAACTGCGCGCCGAGCCGGACCTCACGATGACCATCTACGCCGCCGAACCCGACTCGCCGACCGCGCAGGCGCTCACGCTTCTCGCCTCCTGGGCCGCCACCACCAGCGACAACAGCCTCTCGACGTCGAACCGCCAGTCGACTGCGGCCGGCGGGTCGCCGTAGGAGGCGACCGGCGCCTTGCCAAGAGGAACCTGCTGCTTGTAGCTACAGTGCGCCGTATGGATCTCCGCAACCTCCGGCTTGGCTTCCGAGACGATGCCCAACGAAGGCGGGTGCAGCGCGTGATTCACGATCGACTCGCCGATGACCGGTTGCAGGAAGAGTGCCGCCACCTGATGAAGTTCTGGTGGCAGTTATCGATGTCGTACCAAGAGGTGACGATCGGCGAACTACGAGAGCACCTGGACGCGGACAAGCTCCGAGCCGTTGAGGCTCTGATCAAGGCAATCGGTCACTCACCCGAGGACATCGACGAGTGGATCACGTGGGCCGCGGGGGCCTTCCCAGTGATCCACGACCGGGGCAATCCGGAGGACTGCGATGGTCGCACCATCAATGTGGAAGAGCGCGACCAGCAGCGGCGGAATGGCTAGCGACAACGCAGCGGGGTCGGCCGACAGCGCGGCAGGGTTCATCACTGCGGTCATGACATCGGCGACGATCCCGATCTTCCAGTCCCGGGGAAAGGGGTGGGAGGTCTTGTGAACGCCTGGTCGCGAAGGGTCAGGCGGTGGCGTGGTCCGGCTGCGCGGAGCACCACGTCGAGGACCTGGTCTGGGTTGGCGGCGTAGCTTGTGCTGAACCAGGCCATGTTCGCCTCCACGACGGCCCAGTGTTCGTCGCCGCGGTCGGCGTTGCTGGCGAGGCCGACGTCGACGACGACCGCGCTGGGCAGGCTGTCGGCGCAGGCGTCGAGAAGGCCGGCGGCGAAGTCGAGCACGGCGGCGCGATGTGCGCAGGCATCGAGGGGAGCCGGGTCGAGCCGGCCGTTGACGGCGTAGCGGCTGGCGGCATGCACCATGCCGTCGAGGACGAACAACCGGTACTCCACCAGGAACGTCACGATCTCACTGACCAGCACCGGAGTGTCGGCGGGGTAGCGCTCGTCACCGGGCAGGCGGGAGCCGTCGACGTAGACGCCGGCCGGCAGGGTCTTGTCCCTGGGCGGCTTGACGAACATCGGCGTACGGGACCAGCGCGCCTCGCCGAGAGTGGTGAGGGCGATGTCGCGGTGGGTGTACTCGTACGGCAGTTGCGGCAGCCAGTCGTCAGCCGGTTCGAGCGGCACCAGGTCGAGGTCCGGGGCGACGGCAGCAGCGAAAGTCGGTCCGCCGTAGAGGTGCCCACCCGCGGAATGCTGCAGCCGGGCCGGTACGACCGGGCTGGACAGATGCTCCACTGCCATGCCTCGCCGCCGGGCCGACTCGGCAAGCATCTCGGCGGTGCGATCGAGGCGTGGGGGCAACACCAGGAAATCAGCGACCGGAACAGCGTTGGCCATGGCCCTTGCTCGCGGACCCGGGCGAATGGGTGGCACACGCGGCAGCCGTCGCGACGGCCCTGCCCGTGGCCGAAATGGATCGGATACTCACCCTCGCCGGCGTCTGACCTCACAGGCCATCAGAATAAAAGGGTTTTGAGCCCACAACAGCCTCTTGTCGAGCATTCCCTTCGGGGCTTGCCATTGATTACCAAAACCCCTCGTGCCGTACGAGACAGCATCATTCCGCGCAATCCCGCCCAGATGCGCGGGAGTTCGGACCGGCGATCGTTACGGCTTCAGGATCGAAACGCTTTCCGATGGGCAGCAACAGCACGTCCGTGCCCAACACCAATGCTGGAGGCCAGCACAGTTGGGCAACCATCCACCCGTCTCCTGTGGAATCGACCATGGCGACTTGGTGGCTGCATAGAAGAACGGCCACTCGATCCACAAAAGCGCCCTACCGCATCGTGTAGCGTGCCGCGCCGACATCAACTCACCGCACAAGATCAAACGCCCAGCCCACCGCTGATCACGACACACGACGGCATGAAAGATCACACACATCTTAATAAACATCAATATTATGGATGCGTTGTTATATTCGTATACTGAAATTATTGGATAGCATTTCAGATAACCATTCAGGACCGCCCCCAACCGTGGCACCTCTCCGGCTGAGGACGGCCGCAGTAAGGAGGAATCGGGAGATGTCGCTCCCCCGTACACGCCGGGGCCGACTGGCCGCTCTGGGGGTCCTCGCCGCCTCGGCGATGGTCACCACCATGATCGGCACGCCGGCCGCCGCCGCCCCGACCACCGGCAAGATCCTCAACGCCGGCGGCACCACCGCCGTCCCCAACAGCTACATCGTCGTCCTCAAGGACAGCGCGGTGGGCGGTGCCGCAGGCCAGGCCAAGGCCGCCGTCGCCAGCAAGGCCAAAACCCTGGCCGAACGCTACCGCGCCACCGTCCGCGACGTCTGGGGCGACGCCCTCAACGGCTTCTCCGTACACGCCACCGAGAAGACCGCCAAGCGGCTTGCGGCCGACCCGGCGGTTGCCTACGTCGAGCAGGACGGCACCGTGCAGGCCTCGGTCACCCAGACCCCGACCCCGTCCTGGGGCCTGGACCGGATCGACCAGCACCCCCTCCCGCTGAACAACTCCTACAGCTACACCACCACCGGCTCCGGCGTCGTCGCGTACATCATCGACACCGGCATCCGGACCACCCACACCGACTTCGGCGGACGGGCCGTCCACGGCTTCGACGCGGTCGACGGCGCCCTGCCCGCCGACGACTGCAACGGCCATGGCACCCACGTCGCCGGCACCGTCGGTGGCGCCCGCTACGGTGTGGCCAAGAGCGTCCGGCTGGTCGCCGTCCGGGTCCTCAACTGCGCCGGCAGCGGCACCTTCGCCGGCATCATCAACGGCGTCAACTGGGTGACCAACAACCACGTCTCCGGCCCGGCCGTGGCCAACATGAGCCTCGGCGGTGGCCTGAACACCTCGTTGAACGCCGCGGTGACCAACTCGATCGCCGACGGCGTGACCTACGCGGTGGCAGCCGGCAACTCCAACGCCGACGCCTGCGGCTTCTCGCCGGCCTCGACCCCCAACGCGATCACCGTCGGCGCCACCGACAGCAACGACATCCGAGCCCCCTACTCCAACTGGGGCAACTGCGTCGACATCTACGCTCCGGGCACCAGCATCACCTCAGCGTGGAGCACCAGCGACACCGCGACCAACACCATCAGCGGCACCTCGATGGCCTCTCCGCACGTGGCCGGCGCCGCCGCCCGCGTCCTGCAGGCCAACCCGGCCTGGACTCCGATACAGGTGCGCAACTACCTGGTGAGCTGGTGCACCTGCCCGTTGCCCCCCTGGCCGTGCCCGTGTCCCTGGCCGCCCCCCGTCCTGCTCTACATGGACCCGGCGCTCTGACCTGACACACACCCGATCGGCCCCGGGGCGACGTCGCCCCGGGGCCGATGCTTCCGATGCTTGGCACTGCTGTCGCAGTGCGCTGGACTGGCCGGGATCCGCAAGACGGGCCGGGCATGCTCGGTCAGCGCAGTCCGGCGAACAGGTCGTCCTCGGGCGTCGGCGCATCGGTGGTGTCGCGGACCCGGACGAAGGTTTCCACGCCCATCAGCTCGGTGAACCGTTCCTGGCCAATCTGCAGGAAGAAGATGTTCTCGGCCTGACTGGCATGCGCGGCCAGCGATTCGAACTTCTGCGCGCCGTAGCCCCTCGTATCCACCCAGGTAGTGATCTCGTCGTCGGGCAGGCCGAGCTGCGGCATCTCATCCGACGCCCCGTCCGGCTCGGGAAACTCGACGCCAATCTCCTTCATCACGCGACCGAACTCCTGAAACGCACTACGCGGCACGGTGGTCCAGTACACCTTCGCGGGTATGTCCGTCCGCTCGACCGCAGCCATCGTGATGCGGTGCGCCTGAATATGGTCCGGATGGCCGTAGAAGCCGTTCTCGTCATAGGTGACGACAACATCGGGTCGATAACGCCGGATCAACTCGCTCAGCCGGTCGGCCGCCTCCGCCACCGGCGTGTTCCAGAACGCGTCGGGCGCGTCGTTGGCCGCCCAACCCATCATTCCGGAGTCGGCATAGCCGAGCGTCTCCAGGTGCGTGACCTTCAACGCCTCGCAACTGGCCGCCAACTCGGCCTGGCGCATCGCTACCACGGCCTGCGGGTCGTGCCCCGGGTCGCCCGGCTTCACTCCCCCGGGCCCGTCGCCGCACCGCCCGTCCGTGCAGGTCACGAGCACCGTCGTGATCCCCTCCGCCGCGTACCGGGCGAGGACCCCGCCAGTACTGGTCGCCTCGTCGTCCGGGTGCGCGTGCACCGCCATCAACGTCAGAGATCGCTCAGCCACCCCACCACCATACGAGGGACGTCCGACGCACTGGCATCGCCACGGTCCGCGACGGCTGCGGTGGTGGGAAGTCGCTCGCCCAACCAGCGAGGATCCACAACAACCCACCGGAAACCCGGTGAACGTTAGTGGACACAGCACTAGCATCGGCTACCGGCCCCGTCGGGGCGGGCTCAGCGGAAGGAGCGGCAATGGTGGACGTGTCGGTCGAGATACCACCGCCGCTGAGCAAGGGCATCATCTTTTGCGAGGTCGAGTGTGTCCGCCCGTGCTGCGGGATCGACGCCGTCTCCACCGATCCCGCCCTTATCGAAACGTGGTGCCGTCAGGTGGGGTCGGTCGCGGTGGCCGAGGCTCGGCTTCAACTCGCCGAGCTGATCGAGGTGGTCGAGGACCGCTCACACCGCGTCACGTCGACATTCCTGAACCACTACACGCACGACGACCCCGCGCGGCGTCAGTTGCTGGACTTCCTGGCCGCGTTCGATGCGGGACTGGCGGCCGGCGACGCGTCGTGAGTCAGCGATAGGCGATCAAACCCGTCCAAGCCCCCGACGTCTCCGACATCCGAACGCCTGCCGGAGGCCGACTGACCCACCGGCCCACGACCGAGGGGCGATCTACGGGATCACCGGTACCGGCAGCTACCAGCCGACCGGACACAACTGCAGTCGCCAACCCGACACGCCACGCCCAACCGGCCCAGACCACACCATCATCGACCGGTCACCAGCCCAGCCAGGGAGACCCCTTTGACCCACCTGCCGCCCCAGCCCAACCACGACCCGAACCACCAGTCCTGGGGCACCCCGCCGCAGCCCACGGAGTTCACCGTCACCGCGCCGCAGGCGACCATCCGGAAACCCCTCATCATCGCCGGCATCACCGCCTTGGCCGTCCTTTTCACCGGCACCATCGGCTACGCCGCCTGGGAAGGGTTCATCCGCGAAGACACCGGCGTCGCCGCCTGCAAAGCCATGCGCGACGGCAAGCAGATGGACGGCCGCGAAAAGACCAACGGCGACGACAAGATGACCGAGGCTGAGTACCGGGAAGCGCGGGCAATCTTCGAGGAATCCCACTACGAGAAGCTGGAGGAGCACGGCACCGCCATCGTCGACCTGGCGTGGCAGATCCAAAACTTGGGGGACGGCAACGAGATGGCCGCTGTCGCGTTCGCGGAGCCGATGAAGACGCACCTGTCGGGGTTGCAGTCGGCGTGCGCGGACCAGGGCGTGATCGTGAATTTGAGCGCCGATTAGACGGCGTTGTGGTGGGGAGCCGGCCGCCCGTCGGGCACTCGGGCGAGTTCGAAGTGTTCGTCGAGGGCGAGGACGGCACCCACCGTCACCAGGGCGTTCAAGGTATGCGTCACGGCAGCCAGGTTCCGCGACGGGGGTCGCCGCAGACCTGACCGACGGTTGCCGCAGGTAGAACTCTCCGGTTACCGGCTCTCGACAGCTCCAAGCACGCCTGGCTGAACGCCGGATGGAAGGTCGACACGGTCGACCTGAGGCGCGAGCTGGTGACCTTCACCCGAGACCGGGCGTAGCACCTCGCCCCGACCGGCTCAGACATCTGCACGAGCCGTGTGTCGTCGAAGCAGCGTGGCGCTGCTTCGACGGGCAAATCGGGATGTGGCCGAGAGATTCCTGTGGTTCGCGGGCGAGTGCCGAGGAGAGCGCGGGCGCTGAATGCCAGGTCTCCGCTTGCGCGGAGTTCCCGAATCGAACGGAATAGTAGGAAGCGCCTGCATGGCCTCGGCTGTCGCCGCTTACTCAGGGATCAGTTCGCTGAGCCGATCCAGTGTATACGTCTCCGATCCCTCCGGCAGGTCCTCGGGCGCCTCGATGCCAATGAACGTGACCGGCTCGTCCGGCAACCGGCCGTTCCACGTCATCACCTCGGCCCGTGCGCGCCACCGGTCAACGAGGTAGGAGACGGTGAGGTACCGCCGCTCCATCAGCGCTCGTACCCGGTCGGCCGTGGTGAACGTGTTGTCCTCGACCTTGTTGAAGGACGGCCTGCCCCGCAGGTACAGGTGCAGCCACACGGCCTGCCAGCCACGCTCGCCCCTGGCGAACACCATCGGCAGCGCGACCTGGCCCTGGCCACGCAGGTGCGAACGCGCCCGCACGGTCCGCGCGTCGAACGGCGCACCGCGCTGGTCCCGTGTGCGGGTCTGGTACCCAAACATCGACTCGGCGACCTCGTCGAACGACTCGCCCGCATAGATGTAGACCTGCGGAACCACATACTGCCCACCAACTGTCAGGGGCACGTCGATGAACTCGGTCGCACCGTTCGTCGCGTCGGTGACGTCGCCGGAGTGCACCACACCGTCGTGGTGATAGTTCGTCCAGGACACCTGGCCAGCACTGTGGAACTCGTCGTCGAGCAGCAGCACCGACAGGTCGTAGTCGGTACGACGACTGGTCTGACGCCAGTAGGTGAAGAAGCGCAGCAGCTCACCGGAGACCGCCGCCCGCGACCCCCTCGGCAGCACCGCGAATCCGCCCTCGGCCGCCTTGCCGGACAACGGCAGTGCGACGTCGAGCACCTCCGGGTCCACCACCAGCGGCCGTTCCGGCGCCGGCAGGCGGGCGCTGATCTCGGCGTCGAGCAGCGACGACAGCTCGGCCACCAACCCGGCGGGCAGCGGTGGCCGCTGGTCCGGCCCGACCCACGCGCGCCGCGAGCGGTTCACGTACATCCGGGCGGACGCCGGAGTCAGTCGGTTGTCGACATGCTCCCGCAGCGAGAGGAGCACCCGGCCCGACGCCGAGCCGAGCGCATCGGTCACCGCTTCGACCACAGCGGTCCGTTCCGACGGCGATGCCATCCGCAGCAGCCGGTCCGCGGATCGCAGGAGCAGGCCCGGCGCGGCCGACAACACCGAAGCGGCCGGGCCGATGGCTCCGGCGCGGATCGCCGTCTCCGCGCGGCCGGCGAGGTTGGGTACCCGTCGCTCGCCGCGCGCGACCGTGAACACCTTCTGCGCGTGCGGCCACTGGCCGTACTCGTGCGGGTGCAGCCGCTCCCCGAGTCGCTTCCACCGCTCCGCGTAGCGCACGACGTCACCGAGCTTGTCCGGGCTTGCCCCGACGACCTCGTTCAACGCGGCCAGCAGCATCCGCCGCTCCGGGCGCCGGAAGGCACGGAATCGCGTGGGTGTCTCAAGCGAGGCGTCCCCGCCGGAGACATGGCAGGCAAGGCGCAGCACGTCGGTCGTCGTGTCCACGCCGACCAACGGCCGGCCCAGGACAAGCCGAACCCCGTTGAGCACGGCACGGTTTTCCCGCACCGGAACCTCGGCCGGCTGCGCAGCGTCCACACAGGCGACCGCGAGTTCACTGAGGAGCGCAAGGTCCGCCTCACCATGCGGCGTCGAGCTACCGGCCAGAGCCAGATACAGCCGCGCCGCCTCCACGTCGGCCGCGTCGCCGAGACGCAGCAACGTCACCCGGTCCCCGGCTGCGGCGATCAGCGCGTCGTGCACGGCCAACAGCTCGGCATAGGTGTGCTGGTAGACCCCGTAAGCCGGCAGGTCGAGCAGGTTCACCCCACCCGAGGCGACGGCGTCCCGCAGCTGCGCGTCGGTGGCCGTGCCCCCGCCGGTGAGCACGGCCGCCCGAAGCCGATCCGTCCAGAACTCGATGGTGTCCGGCACGCCGTCCGGGAAGCCGATGAAATAGGCGTTGTGCTGGACATGATCGCCTACCAGCTCACGCACCGCCGACACGACTGTAGCGGCGAGATCCATCGCCGGCGCGGGGGCCAGGGCGCCGATGTGCTCCAGCAGAGCCCGCGACGCCGAGAACCCGACATCGAGCAACGCCGCATCCAGTTGCCGGGCCACCACCGTGCCATCGCCAGCCGCGCCATGGCTGGCCGGCACGCGCAGCGTCTTCTGGATAATCAGCTTCTCGAGCACGTGGTCCCCCGTTCCGGTCGACTCCGGCAGTTGCCAGCCTGCAGCCGCAGCACAGTGGGTCGCCGGGGACTCGAACCCCGAACCTTCCGATTAGGCAAGGAGAAGGAAGCGCCTCCATGACCGCACAGGCGGAAAGCGAACGCGCTACTCAGTCGAATGCTCTGCCAGTTGAGCTAGCGACCCAGATGTCGATCATCGCACCGGCCGGGCAGACATGGCCATCGAGTTTCAGAGTCACTGCCGGACACGGCATGCATCGGGCTAGTCGGACTGCGTAACGAGCGAGCTCGCGAGCTGCTCGGCTGCGTGGAGCAGGGCGGGGACCATCCACTCCGCCGCCGCGTGCGTGACACGCGTGTTCGGGCCCGATACCGACACCGCCATCGGCGTCAGTGCCCTGGGGACGGCAACCGCGAAGCAGCGGACCCCCACTTCCTGCTCCCCCTCGTCGATCGAGTAACCGCGTTCCCGGATCGTTGCAAGGTCGGCGAGGAGGTCTGATTCCGTGGTGTGCGTGCTGTTGGTGAAATGAGGCATGCCCACGCGCCGCACCATGGCCAGGACGTCGGCGTCCGGAATCTGCGCCAGGAGCGCCTTGCCCACACCGGTCGAATGCGGGTGTACGCGGCGCCCGACCTCGGTGAACATCCGCATCTGGTGACGAGACGGCACTTGCGCGACGTAGACGACCTTGTCTCCGTCGAGGATCGCGAGGTTCGCGGTTTCCTGGGCGGCGTGCTCCAGCTCCTCGAGCGCGGGACGGGCCCATGCGGCCAGGAGCCGGGTCGCCTGGTCGCCGAGCGGGATGAGTCCCGGACCAAGCGCATAGCGGCGGGACGGAAGCTGACGGACGTATCCGAGCGAGACGAGCGTGCGCAGAAGGCGGTGAATGGTCGGGAGCGCGAGGCCAAGACTGTCGGCGAGCTCGGTCAGTGACGCCTGACCGCCTCGCTCGCCGAGGGCCTCGAGCAGTCCGAACGCGCGGGCAACGGACTGCACGCCACCACTGTGCGTGACGTCCACCACACCCTCCGGGTATTTGTCCATGATACGGAAAATAGTACCCGGAAGGGGAGACGGTTACGTCACGCCTTCGACTGACTCCCGGGCCAGCCGCGCGCCAGCCTCACGCAGCCACCGGGCGGCGTCGGCCATCGCGCGGTCGGGGCTACCGGCGGTCTTCGCGAGCGAGATCGCGGCGACCACGCCCACCGGGCGGGCCAGTATCCGGCCGGCGACGAGCGCGACCGGTACACCCGCCTCGCGTGCCTGCGCGATGACGACCGACGGCGCCTTTCCGTGCGGCGACTGCCCGTCCCAGCTGCCCTCGCCGGTCACCACGAGGGCGGCGCCCTCGATCGACGCACGAAGGGCGACAAGGTCGGCGATCGTGACGGCGCCGGGAGCCGCCTGTGCCCCCCACGCCATCAGACCGAACCCTGCTCCCCCGGCAGCGCCCGCACCGGGCGTGCGGGGATCGAAGCCGACGGCGCGCGACCATCGCGCCAACGCCCACTCGATGCGCATGACCTCGTCGGCGTTCGCCCCCTTCTGCGGCGCGAACACTGCGGCCGCCCCATCGGGGCCGAGCAGCGGTGAGACGACGTCGGTGAGTACGAGCGCGCCGTCTCGGGGAAGCGGGACGAGGCCGCCGAGATCGACGTGCGCCACGTTCTCCAGGCCCCGGGCGCCAGGGCCGACCGGAGAGCCGTCGGCGTCGACCACCCGGGCGCCGAGAGCGTGCAGCAGGCCCGCGCCGCCGTCGCTGGAGGCGCTGCTGCCCACGGCGAGCACGAGCCGGGTCGCTCCGTACTCGAGTGCGTCGCGGATGGCCTGCCCGAAGCCGATCGTGCTCGCGTCGAGGGGGCGTAGTGCCGTGGCGTCCGCGACGAGCTCGATCCCCGACGTGTTGGCCAGTTCCACGACCGCGGTCGCCGCCGGTCCGTGGTCGGCAGGCAGGAGTAGCCAGCAGGTGTCGACGGGCGTGCCGGTCGGGCCGGTCACGGTGACGGGCATGCGGCGCGCGCCGGGAACGGCCGAGGCGAAAGCATCGAGGGTGCCTTCGCCTCCGTCGGCCATCGGCAGGCAGACCAGCTCGTCGTGTGGACGGACTGCCGCCCACCCGTCGGCCATGGCCTGCGCGGCCGCTGCCGCGCGGATGGTCCCCTTGAAACTGTCGGGGGCGAACACCACACGCGTGGGTTTCGATGTTTCTCGAACGTCCGAGGCTGTCATCCGAACGCGTACCCTGACTGCTTGTCGACCACGTTCACGAGTGGACGGCGCTGGGCGTAGCGCTCGACGTTGTCCACGAAGACGTCGACGGCGCGCGCCACGGTCTGCGGCGTGGTGGCACCGTTGTGCGGGGTGACGATGACGCCCGGCTCGGTCCACCACGGCGAGTCGGCGGGAAGGGGCTCGACGCGGTGCGCGTCCAGACCCGCGCCGGCGATGCGGTGTTCCCGGACTGCCGCGAGCATGGCCTCGTCGTCGACGATCTCGCCTCGTGAGATGTTGATGATCGTCGCTGTCGGACGCATCGCCGCGAACACCCGTTGGTCGATCATCCCGCGCGTCGTGGGCGTCAGCGGCGCGGCGACGACGAGGTAATCGCACTCGGCGGCGAACTGCGTGATCTGCTCCGGACCGTACATCCTCTCCACCCCGGCCGCGGGAATCGTGGGCCTGCCACGCAGCCCGACCACCCGCATGTGGAACGCGTGGCACTTCTCGGCGAGGTCACGGCCGGCTGCTCCCATCCCGACAATGCCCACGGTCTGTCCCGCGAGTTCGCGATGTGGGTATCGATCCCACGTCCGCGCCCGCTGCGCGGCCAGCCACCGCGGTACGTCCCGGTCCAGCATGAGCATCAGCAGAAGGGCGTGCTCGGCCAGCGGAATCGCTCCGTTGCCCGCCGACGACGTCAGCACCACGGCATCGGCTGCGCGCATCTCCTCCGACAGGTCGGCGTCGGCGCCCGCGGTCCAGAGATGGTTCCAGCGCAGCCTGCCCGCGCGGGCGATGTCGTCCGGTTCGAGGTGCCCCGCGTACACCTCGGCCGTGGCGATGAGCGTCTCGTCGGGTTCCGGGGCGACGACGAGGCGGAACCCGGGTGCCGCCGTACGGATCCGGTCCGCCGCCGGTGCCGGCAACGTGATCTGCCCGACGACGATGAGCCGGTCGGTCACGACGGGTCCTGCCCGACCACGAGCCGCACCGACTCGCCCACGTCTCCGGCGGAGGCGCCGATCGCCAGCGCGAACTCACCGGGCTCGTACACCCATCCCCGGTCCCAGTGGGCGAATGTGCGCTTCGGAATACGGATGTGGACCTCGGCGCGCTCGCCGGGGTCGAGCCAGACCGGCGCGAAGCCGGCCAACCACCGGACCGGACGGTCGATCGCGGAGTCGGGACGGGAGGCGTAGACCTGGACGACGTGCTTGCCCCGCCGCGCGCCGGTGTTCGTCACCGTCGTCGTAAGGAGGTGCTCGTCGGCCTCCGGCCGCACCGTCGGCGTCGTCGTCTCGAACGTCGTGTATCCGCGTCCCTCGCCGAACCAGAAGCGCGGGGTACGACCGGAGCGCAGCCAGGCGCGATAACCGACGTGGATCCCCTCGTCGTAGCGCAGGCGTCCCTCGTGCGGGGTGACGTTCCGGACCGGCAGATCCTCGAACTCGCGTGGCCAGGTGGTGGGGAGGCGACCACCGGGCTCGGCGGCCCCGCTCAGGATGTCGCCGAGCGCGTGCCCGTACTCCTGCCCGCCGAACCAGGTGAGCAGCACCGCGGCGGCGGCGTCCGCCCAGGGCAACAGCACGGGCGAGCCCGAGTTGACGACCACCACCGTGCGCGGGTTCGCCGCGAGCACCCGCCGGGCCAGTTCGTCCTGGCGACCCGGCAGGTCGAGATCGGCGCGGTCGCGCCCCTCCGACTCGACCCTGCTGTTGGTTCCGACGACGAGCACGACCACGTCGGACTCGGCGGCCAGGATCTCCGCCTCGGCCAGGAGTTCGTCCGGATCGGACAGATCGGGGCCGAGGCCGAAGCCGGCGCTGAGCACGCCCCCGAGCGCGCCGTCGGCCGGCTCGTAGTCGAGCCGGAACTCGAGCGCGTAGGTTCGCCCTGCCTCCACTGATGTGCGGACGGTGCAGGTGGACGGCGACAGCAGCGAAGCGCCGAGGTCCTCACCGTCGGCCTGGGCCACCTGGTCCAGCAGGGTCTGCCCGTCTCGTACGAGTCGTCCGCGTCCGACGCCGGTGAAGCCGATCTCGACCTCGCCGGAGTCGGCGGGCGTCCACTCCGTGACGACCTCGAGCGTTCGCCCACGGCTGATCGGCGCGTCCCCGCCGAACCACACCCACGACGACGCGAAGCGGTCCTCGTCGACGAGGACCTCGCCGTCGGCTCCGAGGAGTCGCAGGCGCACACCCTGCTCGCCGGTACGCGGATTGCGCGTCTCCTCCAGCGGGATGTCGGTCAGGCCGTCCTGCACGACCGCGCCGAGGGCGTAGTCCACCCGGGACCCGGGGAAGGCGGCGCGCACTCCGGCCAGCGGACTGACGACGCATTCCGGCAGGACGGTCGCGCTCCCGCCGCCCTGGAACCGGGCCACCCTGGCGTTGTAGCCGATGACGGCGATTCGTGCCGGCGCCGGGTCGAGCGGGAGGATCCCGTCGTTGGCGACGAGGACCGTTCCGGCGATCTCCGAATCCCGGGCGAAACGGATGCTGTCGACCGGCGCCACCGGCAGCGCCTGCGCGTCGCCGAGTGCCCCGACCCGCGCGGCGAGGCGGAGGATCCGTACCACCTTCCGGTCGATCGCCGACTCGTCGACCTCGCCGGCGCGTACCGCTTCCACGAGCGGGTCACCCCAGGGGCCTTCGGGTCCGGGCATCGCGAGATCCTGCGACGCGCGGGCCGCCGCGATCGAACGCACCCCCGTCCAGTCGCTCACGACGACTCCGTCGAAGCCCCACTCGCTGTTCAGCGGGGTCTCGAGCAGCTCGTGCTCGGACGCGGTCACGCCGTTGACGGAGTTGTACGAGCTCATGACGGCCCACGCGTGTGCCTGCACGACCGCCGTCTCGAAGGCACGCAGATAGACCTCGCGCAGCGTCCGCTCGTCGACCTCGGCGCTGGCGGTGAACCGCTCGGTCTCGAAGTCGTTCGCGATGTAGTGCTTCGGTGTGGCGGCCACACCGAAGCGCTGCACCCCGTCGACGTATGCGGCGGCCAGTTCCGCGGTCAACAGCGGGTCCTCGCTGAACGCCTCGAAGTGACGCCCGGCCAGTGGCGAGCGATGCAGGTTGATCGTCGGCCCCAGGACGACGTCGACGCCCTTGCGGCGTGCTTCTGACGCCGACGCATGGCCGTACTCGGCGGCGACCATGCGGTCCCACGACGCGGAGAGGGCACTCGCGGAGGGGAGGCTGACGGAGGGGGACCGCTCGTCCCACACGGGTCCCCGCACTCCGGAGGGGCCGTCCGAGAAGACGATCGACCGCAGGCCGATCGAGGTGACGGGCACCGTACTCCAGAAGTCCCGCCCGGTGAGCAGCGCCACCTTCTCTTCCAGAGTCAGTCGCCCCACCAGCTCGCGCAGTCCGCCGTCGTCGATGGCCGTCACGCGCCCTCGCCTTCCTCGTCGAGTTCGTTCGTACGGCCGGAGAGCCGTTCGACCTGCAACAGCAGCGCGGAGTGGTCGAGCGGACCCCCGCCCTGCGCCCGCAACGACGTGACCAGGTCGGCCACGTGCGAGGCGAGTGGGACGGCGACGCCGGCGGCGCGGGCGGCGTCCAGCACGATGCCCAGGTCCTTGTGGTGCAGGTCGACGCGGAAACCCGGAGCGAAGCGCCGGTTCAGCATGCCGGGCGCCTTGCGCTGGATGACGGTGCTTCCGGCAAGTCCCCCGCCGAGCACCTCGACGGCGGACTCCAGGTCGACGCCGTGGGCGGAGAGGAAGACGAGCGCCTCGGCCAGCAGTTCGATGTTCCCGGCCACGATGAGCTGGTTCGCCGCCTTGACCGTCTGTCCGGCACCGGCGGGTCCCACGTGCACGACGGTCGAGCCGACGGCGTTGAGCACCGGTTGCGCGGCCGCGAAGTCCGCCGCGTCCCCGCCGACCATGACCGAGAGGGTGCCCTCGATGGCGCCGGCTTCCCCGCCGCTGACCGGCGCGTCCAGCGCACGCAGTCCGCGTGCCCGAGCCGCGTCGGCGATGGTGCGACTGACCTCCGGGCGGATCGTGCTCGCGTCGATGAGCAGGGTGCCCGGCGCGGCGTTCGCCAGAACACCGCCGTCGCCGAGCACGACCGCCTCGACGTCGGGACTGTCGGGCAGCATGGTCACCACGATGTCCACACCGCGTACCGCTTCGGCGACGGTCGCCGCTGCGCGCCCGCCCCGCTCCACCAACTGCCGCACCTTCCCGGATGAGCGGTTGTAGCCGATGACGTCGAAGCCGGCGGTGACGAGGTTCGCCGCCATCGGCGCCCCCATCACCCCCAGCCCGATGAATCCGATGCTGGTCACGCCAGCTCCTTCCATGAGTGGACGTCGACGTGGGCGAAGGGGTCGGCCGAGGGGTCCGCGTACTCCAGGGCGACCCAGCCGTCGTAGCCGAGCTGCCGGAGTAGCCGCACCCACTCGGCGAGCGGAAGGTCGCCCGTGCCCGGCGCCCCGCGTCCCGGCGCGTCGGCGATCTGTACGTGGGCGGCGTCCGCGCCGAAGGTGGCGATCGCGGCAGCCACGTCGTCGCCGTTGGTCGCCAGGTGGTAGAGGTCGAGCAGGATGCCGAGATTGCGTGGCCCGCCGTCGGCCGCGACCCGGGCGACGACGCGGGCCGCATCCTCCGCGGTCTTGATCGGGTACGCGGGTGCGCCGCTGACCGGCTCGATCATGAGCACTCCGCCGACGGCGTCGAAGATCGGCGCGATCCGTCGCAGCGTCCGTTCGGCGATCGCGTCCTGCCGGTCCGGCCTCGTGCCGTCCTGTCGGTTGCCGTACAGCACGTTGAACCGCCGGGTGCCCAGGCGTTCGGCGATCGCGCGCGCCACCTGGGCACTCGCGAGCAGCTCGTCCTCGCGTCCCGGCCAGGACAGGATGCCGCGGTCGCCCCCGGCCATGTCGCCGGCGAAGAGGTTCAACCCGACGAGCGCCAGACCGGCGCGTTCGATCTCGCTCGCGAACGCGTCCACCTCCGTCGCCGCCGGGTCCGCGGTGGGGAACGGCCACCAGAACTCCACCGCCGGGAATCCCGCCTCGCGGACGAGTCGCAGCCGCTCCGGGATCGGCAGTTCCTTCATGAGGATCGAGCAGTTGACGGCGAGGGTTCGGCTTCCGCCGGCCGGCCGGGCCTCCGGTCTGTTGAGCATGGACATCCGTTCTTCGTCGAGGGGGTCGGACGGCGCGATCCACCGCGACCACGGCGCGATTGCCAGACAATATACGTTGCCTGGCAGATGAGCCATGGCCACCCTTCCACTTCCTTCCGAATTATGGAAGAGTATTTCCGTGTAGCGGACGAGCTGCCCGGCGGGCTGGGCGACTGGTCGCGCGCGTCATGGCCAGCGCAGCCCGACGGCACTCGCAACCCCGGCACCGTCTCGGCACCCGAAGGAGACCTCATGAGCACGCACACCCTGGTGGCCACCATCACGTATGAAACGGCGGCACGGACCGTGTCCGCCGCGATCGACGCGGCGGAACGGGTGGGCGTGCGCGCGGTCGTGACCGTCGTCGACCCGTCGATGGCGCTGGTGGCGTTCGGGCGGGCCGACGGTGCCACGCCGCACAGCGTCGAGACCAGTAGGCGCAAGGCGATGACCGCAGCGTCCACCCGCAGACCCACGGCGGCGATGGCGCCGGACCTGGCGGTCGCGCTCGAACACGGCAGCGGGGGCCTGCTCACCAGCATCAAGGGCGGTGTGCCGGTGGTCTTCGACGGCGTCCACGTAGGCGGTCTCGGAGTCGCCGGAGGGCGACCCGACGAGGACGCCCGGATCGCGGCGACCGTGCTGGCGGAGATCGGCGCCGACGCGGAGCCGGCGCGATGAGCGGCGAGCGGGTGAACCGCGCCGCCCTCGACGTCTCCGCCGCGCTCGCGTCCTTCGTCGAGGACGAGGCACTCGCGGACACCGGCCTCGACGCCGACCGCTTCTGGCAGGGCGTGGCCGACCTCGTCCACGACCTCACCCCCGCCAACCGTGAACTGCTCGCGGTACGCGACCAGCTCCAGACGCAGATCGACGCGTACCACCGCGCCAACCCCGGTCAGCCCGACCCCGCGCACTACCGGCGCTTCCTGGAGGAGATCGGCTATCTCCTCCCCGAGCCCGGCTCGGTCTCGATCGCCACCGAGCGGGTGGATGACGAGATCGCGAGGACGGCCGGGCCCCAGCTGGTCGTTCCGCTCCTCAATGCCAGGTTCGCCGTCAACGCGGCCAACGCGCGCTGGGGGTCGCTTTACGACGCGCTCTACGGCACGGACGTGATCCCGGACGATGGCGAGACCCGTCGCGGCACGGAGTACAACCCGGCGCGGGGTGCGGAGGTGGTGCGACGCGGCCGCCGGCTACTGGACGACATCGCCCCGCTCGCCGACGGGTCGCACCAGGCCGCGACGGCGTATCACGTCGCCGACGGCGCGCTGTCGGTGCGACTCGTCCCGGGCGGCGAGACGTCCCTCGTCGACCCGGCCGCGTTCGTCGGTCACACCGGCTCCCCCGATGCTCCCGACAGCATCCTGCTCGTGCATCACGGTCTGCACGTCGAGATCGTCATCGACCGCGGCCACGTCGTCGGCCGGACGGACGCAGCGGGCATCGCGGACATCGTCCTGGAATCCGCGGTCACGACGATCATGGACCTCGAGGACTCGGTGGCGGCCGTCGACGCCGCCGACAAGGTGCTCGGTTACCGCAACTGGCTCGAACTGATGCGGGGCACCCTGAGCGAGGAGGTCACGAAGAACGGCGAGACCTTCCTGCGGACGATGGACGCCGACCGCAGCTACGTCGCACCCGACGGTTCCCCGCTCGTCCTGCCGGGACGGTCGCTCCTCCTGGTGCGCAACGTGGGTCACCTCATGACGACGGACGCCGTACGTGATCGCGACGGGACCGATGTCTTCGAAGGAATGCTGGACGCGGTGATGACCGCGCTGGGCGCACTCGCCGACCTGCGCGGCGCGCGGGCGGGTGCCAACTCCCGCGCCGGATCGATCTACATCGTGAAACCCAAGATGCACGGCCCGGCCGAGGTGGCGTTCGCGGTCGAGCTGTTCAGCCGCGTGGAGCAGATCCTCGACCTCCCGCCGAACACCCTCAAGTTGGGCCTCATGGATGAGGAACGGCGCACGACAGTGAACCTCCGGGCCTGCGTCGAGGCTGCGCGCGAGCGCCTCGTGTTCATCAACACGGGCTTTCTCGACCGGACCGGCGACGAGATCCACACCTCGCTGCACGCGGGTGTGATGGTGCCCAAGGGGTCGATGCGCGAGCAACCCTTCCTCCAGGCGTACGAGCGCGCGAACGTCGACGCGGGGCTCAGCGCGGGGATGCTGCGCCACGGTCAGATCGGCAAGGGCATGTGGGCCATGCCCGACCTCATGCGCGACATGCTCGAACAGAAGATCGCCCATGTGCGTGCCGGAGCCACGACGGCATGGGTGCCCTCGCCCACCGCCGCCACCCTGCACGCGCTCCACTACCACGCAGTGGACGCGTTCGCCGTCGGCGACGAACTCACGCGACGTGAGCCCCAGCCGGTCGACGACGTGCTCACCATCCCGCTGGCCGTCGCGCCGCTGTCGCGCGACGTCGTCGCCGGCGAACTCGACAACAACGTCCAGTCGATCCTGGGCTACGTGGTCCGGTGGATCGACCAGGGAATCGGGTGCTCGAAGGTTCCCGACATCCACGGCACCGCCCTGATGGAGGACCGCGCCACCCTGCGCATCTCGAGTCAGCTACTCGCGAACTGGCTCGCGCACGGCGTGATCACGCCTGCGGACGTCGACGAGAGCCTGGGCCGGCTGGCGTCCGTCGTCGACGGGCAGAACTCCGCGGACCCGCGCTACGAAACCCTGGTCACCCCCACCGGTCCGGGCCTTGCCTATCAGGCTGCCCGGCACCTGATCCTCGACGGCGCCGAACAACCGAACGGCTACACCGAGCCGCTGCTGCACGCCATCCGTCGGCGCCGGAAGGCGCTGAACGCCGTCCAGGCGCCGACGCGGATCGGCTGACCCCATGACGATCGGAGCACAAGAGTTGACATCAACCCTGCGACTGGCCGGCCTGACCCGGTTCGGTCAGGTCAACCTCACCGAGGACGACGTGCGACTCGTCGACGTGGGGTTCTGGACGGACATCTGGCAGCGCGCCCACCTACAGGCGGTGCTGCTGAACTGTGGGGGGATCATGGCCTATCACCCCACCCGTCTGCCCGGGCACCCCGTCGCCACCGGTGTCGACGAGCGCGACCTCTTCGGTGAGCTGGTCGGTGCGGCACGTGGACTCGGCATCGAGGTCGTGGGGCGACTGGATGTCGGCGTGGTGGACCAGCGGTTCCGTGACCTGCATCCCGAATGGATGATGGTCGACGCCGAAGGCCGATCCCGCACGCTCAACGACGTCACGGGCGGCAACTGGGGCCAACCCGGAGGCCATCGCCTCGAGAACGAGATGTACTACACCTGCATCAACTCCGGCCTGTTCACGGAGTACCTGCCGGCGCTGCTGAGCGAGGTCGCCGAGAGCTACGACATCGCCGGGTTCTTCACGAACGGCTTCCCGACCGTCGCGCTCGCCACGCCGTCCACCCGGATGGTGTGCCACTGCGCCCGGTGCCGGGAGCTGTGGGCCTCGTTCAGTGGCCACGACGAGTTCCCGACGGCGGACGATCCCGCGAGCCCGGTGTTCCGTGAGTACGTCCGGTTCCTCCAGGCGGCCTCCCTCGAGCGCCTCCGTGAGCTGCGTGCCCACACCCGGAGTCTCGCCCCGGGACTGTCGTTCACCACGTCCGCGATCCCTTCGCTCAGCGGCGGGCTGCCCTGGACGGAATGGGTGGCCGAGCTCGATCTGCTCGCGTGCGACAACCAGGACCGGTCGAGCGACTACGGGCGGTCGGCGCCGTCGCACAGTCTGTGGGAGGTCGGCCTCAGCTCCGAGGTGCTCCGATCCGTCTCCGCCGGCAGGCCCGCCCTGCGCGTGCAGTCGACCGCTCGACTGCGCGGGGGCGGGCGGCACTCGTCGAAGGAGCCGGCCGAGCTGCGGCTCCAGATGGCGGAGGCGCTGGCCCACGGGGAGTTGCCGGTCTGGCACGCGGTCTCGGGAAAGCAGTACAGCAGACGGTGGATCGACGGGGTGGTCGAGTTCGACGCCTGGCTCGCCGGAGCGGCCGACGCGGTCACCGGTCGCCGCTCGTTGGCCGACGTCGGAGTGGTCTGGTCGCAGGCGAGCACCTGGGTGCAGGACTGGGGCGTCGCGCTGCCCGGTCCCGCCTTCGCCCACGCGGTCAGCGGTTGGCATCTCGCGCTGTCGCGCCGTCGCCTGCCCGCGCAGCTGATCCTCGCCGACGGCACGGAATCGTTCGAGCAGGTCGCCACCCTCGTGTTGCCCAGCGCTCTCGTCCTGGACGCCGGTGCCGTGGAGCGGATCACGGCGTTCGCCGCCGCTGGCGGAGGACTGATCGTCTGCGGCACCGCGGGCATGACCGACCAGTGGGGCGTACCGCATGACGGCGATCCGATCGCCGCGCTGGTCGGCGTCGATCGTCGACCACCCGCCGCCGATGGCTACGACCTGGTTTCCTACCTGCACGTCGGCACGGATCCTCTCGTGAAGCGACTGCTTCCCGAACTCGAGGAGGACGAACTCGTCGTCGGCGGGAACTGGCTGGTGCCCTTCACCACGGCCGCGCGAACCGGTCTCGTGTGGAATCGATCGGAGCACATGATCCCCACCCACGCGGCCGGTCTTCCGCCCGCGAGTACGCAGCCGACGCTCGCGTTGAGCGAGCCGAAGGGACGTCGCGTCTTCCTCGCCACCGACCTCGACGCCCGGTACTTCGTACACCGGGCCGGCGACCACCGCGACGTCCTCGCGGGGATCGCCGAATGGACCCTCGATCCCTCCGGGCCCTCCGTCGTGGTGCGCGGTGACGGACGCGTCGACGTGCGTAGCTGGTACACGCCGACCGGAATCGCGATCGCCGTCGTGAACCTCGACAACCCCGGCGCGAACGACGAGCCCGTCGAGTCGTTCCGGCCGACCGGGCCGCTGAGCGTCCGGGTGCCGGGAGTCGACCGCGCCCGCGTGGGCCTGCGCCGGCAGGGCGCGGACGTCGAGGTCGTACCCGGCGGTGACGGGGTGACCTTCACGATCGACACGGTGGTGGACTTCGAACTCGCCACCATCGAGACCGTCTCGTCCGGGGAGGACGCATGACCGCGGCGCGTTGGACCGAGACCGGAGGATCGGCTGGTCGGGACGTCATCCTGCTCTGCAATCCACTGGGAGCCGCCCTGGAAGTCTGGGACCCCATGGTCGGGAGCCTGCGACGGCAGCATCGGGTCGTCCGGTACGACTCGCCGGGTCACGGTGGTTCGCCCCTCGCGGACGGGATCGACATCCGGTCGCTGACCGAGGTCGCCGTCGGCGTCCTGGACGCGGCCGGGGCCGAGCGGGCGCACGTGGTGGGCCTCTCGCTCGGCGGAATGGTCGGCCTGTCGCTGGCCGCCGTCCATCCGTCGAGGGTCGTCTCGCTCTCGGTCGTCTGCAGCGCGGCGTACTTCCCCGACAAGGAACTGTGGCGTCAGCGGGCGGCGCTCGCGCGGTCCGGCGGGATGGCGGAGTTGGCGGACGGCTCGCTGTCGCGATGGTTCACGCCGGCCTGGGCGGAGCGGAACCCCGCGGTCATCGACGACGCGCGGGCGATGTTTCTGGCAACCGATCCGGAGGGGTACGCGCGTACGGCGGAGGCCCTGGGGGCGCTCGATCTGCGGCCAGCGCTCGGCTCGGTGGGGTGTCCGACCCTGGTGGTGGCGGGTGATGTGGATCCGTCGACTCCGCCGGCCATGCTACGGGAGATCGCCGACGGTGTCCCCGACGCGCGGTACGAGGAGCTGGCCGGCGCACATTGGCTACCCGTGGAGCAGTCGCAGGCGCTCGGTGCGCTCGTGCTGCCGTTCATCGAGGCCGCCCACTGACGCTCGTCAGACAATCTTACAATCCATGGCATACTGTTGGGTATGACTGCCTCTCAGCCCGCGATCACCATCTCGACGACGACGCTCACCGATGCGGTGTTCGACTCGTTGCGTCAGCGAATCGCGACCGGCGAGATCCTGCCCGGGGAGCGGGTCACCGAGGCACGTGTGGTCGAGGAGTACAACGTAGCCCGCCCCACCGCGAAAGCCTGCATCGAGCGACTCGTCGGCACGGGGCTGCTGCAGCGCGCGAACCACAAGTCCGCGACCGTCACCGTGTTGACGGCCGACGACATCGACGACCTCTTCCTCGCGCGGACGGCCATCGAGGTGACCGCGGCGACCCGTCTGGCGGAGTCGGGCGACGTGCCCCGCACGATGCTGGAGGCACAGCGGGCGCTGGACATGGCGGGCGAGTTCGACGACCGGCTCGGACTGGTCCGCGCGGACATCGCCTTCCACTCGAGTATGGTGCGCGCCAGCGGCAGCAAACGACTCGCGCGCATGCACGAGCTCATCACCGGGGAAATCCTGCTCACCATCGGGAGCGCAGGTCATCAGAGCGCACCCGTCGCCGCGGTGGCCGCGGAGCACGCCGCGATTCTGGACGCGCTCCGCGCCCGCGACTCCGACACGGCCCGGGCGCGTCTGGTCGCCCACCTCGACTCGGCGCACCGGCGCGTGCGGAGCGCGTTCGAAACGGAGTAGTCCGGCCAGCGTGAGAGGGCCCCGCACGCTCGGCGAGTCAGGCGGGGACGGCAGGCACGGAACCCCGGTCACCACCTTGATGACCAGGGGTTCCGTGCCTGCGCGCGTTCAGACGCGCCGATCGACCGCACCAATCCGCGCGGACCCCTGCTCGCCGCGGAGCACACTCTCGACGATGAGTTCGGCCACCCTCGCCGGCGCCATCGCCTGGAGCATGTGCGCGGCCCCGTCGATGGCGGCGAACCTCGCCCCGGGTATCCGTGCGGCCATCGACTCCCCGTCCGCCACCGTCGCCGCCGGGTCATGGGTGCCCGAGACGATCAGCGTGGGACACGAGATGCCCGACAGACGCTCGCGCAGGTCGGAGGCCGCGAGGACGTCAGAGAAGGCGGCGTAGGCGGAATCGGCGGTGCTCTCCAGCATCCCGGAGTACTCGGCGACGATATCCGGGTGGGCACGGCAGAACTCCGGCGTGAACCAGCGCCGGATGACATCGGGCACGAGGTCACGTGTCCCCCAGTGCTGCACGATGTCCTTACGCGACCGCCAGAGCGCGGCGTCCATGACGGGCGTCGACCCGATCACGGTGATCGACGAGATGCGGTCAGGAACCATGTCCGCGAGCCGCAGCGCGGACATGCCACCGATCGACACCCCGGCGACGTGGACACGGTGCACACCGAGGGTGTCCATCACCTGAAGGATCTGGCGACTCAGTTCGTCCAGGTCGGCCGGGAGGCCCCGCGCCGGTGAGCGCCCGTGGCCGGGATAGTCGAGACACAGCACGCTGGTCACGGCGGTGAGTTCGGCGAGGAGCGGTCGCCAGATCTCCGTCGTCGTCGCCAGCGAGTTCAGCAGGAGCAGGGGGTCGCGTGACTGCGGGAGGCGCGACGGATAGTACGCGCGGTGCAGTTCACGGGCAGCCTCAGCCAAGTCGGATCACCTCAAGTACACCATCGAGTTCGACAGGGATCCGGACCCGACCGTCGACGACGGACTCCGGCTGGATCTCCCGCACGTCCACCAGGGCGTGCACGCCCTGCCGTGCGGCATCGGCAAGCGGTCCGCCGAGCGTGACCGTGCCGCGTGCGGGCAGGGAGGCACGCACCCGGTCTCCCCGTCCGCCCGAGTGGTTCACCAGGTGCATCACCCAGCGCCCCCCGCTGCGGCCGAGGGTGATCTCGACCTGGGTCGGGAGGTCGACGTCGATCTCGTGGGGCGCGGCGAGCAGCGAGCGCACCTCGTCGGCGATCACGCGGTGGAGCGCGGTGAGGCCCGAGGTGTGCGCTGTGGTGCCGATCGCCCAGGGAAAGTGACTGACCGCGCCTTCGCCGTACCTTCCGCGTACCAACGCCGGGGCACCGCCACGCGCCGAGTTCCCACCGGTGATCTCGGGTGGACCGAACGGGGTCTGCGTGCTGAGCGCGAGTCGGCCGACGGTCGCGTCCGCTCCTCGCTCGACGACACTGAAGTGGCCCAGGACCGGGTGCAACGGCTCGTCGGTCCGGCCGTCCGCCGGGCCCACGTACCGCCCGCCCAACTCCGCGAGCCCCGCCAGCCTGCGCACCCGGCGGGTGACCGGATCACTGTCGAAGATCGGCGTCTCACCGTCGAAGACCTCGCCGGTGAGCACGAGGGTCCCGCCGCCTCGGACGAAGTCGTCCAACGCCTGCCGGAGCGGCTCCTCCAGTCCCTCCGCACCCGGGACGACCACGACGTCGTAGCGCGACACCACGTCGTCGCCCACCAGGCGGTCCTGGAACTGGAGACCCAGCACGTCGAACGGAATGTGCGCCTCCTGGAGCGCGGTGTACACGCCTCGGTACTCCGAGAAGTCCACGCGGTTCTGCATCGCGCTCAGCGCCGTGCCGCCCCGTGGCCGCAGCACCGCCACCCGGTTGGCGGGCGTGAACCCGGCGTACAACTCCGTGTGCTCACGAAGGAAGCCGAGCAGGTCGGCGGCCGCGTCCAGGCACGGGTACCGGCCCGCTTCCACTGCGCCGACCACGACGGTGGAGGGAAGCGCGCCACGGGACAGCGCCTGGGCGATGTACCGCTGGAACTGGGTGGGTTCCTCGGCGATCTGCCGGTACGGCAGGCCCAGGTTGACCGAGGAGTGGACGAGAGCGGGCACCCCCGGGTCCGACAGTCGGTTCACGCTCGCCAACTCGCTCGGCGTGTGCGCCCACCAACGGTCGCCGTTGTGGTCGAGCGCGCTGTTGGTCTCGAGGAACGCGATGTCCATCCGCACATCAGCCAGCATGAGCGGCGTGCCCGGACGCACGTCGTTGACCACGCTCGAGTAGCGTTCGGCCAGCTCGGTGAGGAGCCGCAGGGCGACCTCGAGCCACTGACCGTACCCGTCGTCGGTGAGTGTGCGCGGATGCTGTCGGCCGGGATGGGCGGCCTGGAACGCCGTACGGCACCGCTCGCACTGGCACACGCCCTTGTAGATGCCGCTGTAGGCGACCTCGGGGTACTGGAGCCAGTTGAAGAAGACCCCGTCGACGGGGTAGCGCTCCACGAAGTCACGGAGAATGCGCGGCACGAGCAGCTCGTGGTAGTCACTGCGCGGACAGATCGCCGTCAGGCCGTCCTCCGTGAACCATTCCCCGTCCTTGTCGACGAAGGCCCACTCGGGATGATCGGCGATGACCTCGGTGGGCAGCCGGGAGAAGTCGAACCGGGACAGTACGCGCACGTCGCGCGCGTGCGCGGCCGCCAGCACGTCGCCGACCATGTCGCCCGACGGCCGTTCGCGCAGGCGCGCCGCAGGCCGCTGGTACGCCTCGTGCGTGGGGTAGAAGTACATGATTCCGCCGGCGTTGCACAGCCAGGTGTCGTAGCCGAGGTCGACAAGCTGGTCCACGGCCGCGGGTGCGTCGAGAAGTGCGTCCTCCTCCCGGAGATTGGTCTGGAGCAGCCGGAAGGGAGAATCCCACCAACGCGGGCCGTCGTATCGAGATGCCGCAGTCACTTGATTCCTGTCGAGGCGATTCCCGCGATGAAGTACCGCTGGAAGAACATGAAGACGACGATGATGGGCAGGATCGTCAGGAGCGATCCGGCAAGGAGGGGCCCGTAGTCGGTGGAACCCTCCGTCTGCGAGATGGTCGTCAACGCCACCGGCAGGGTGTACATGTCGGTGGTCTGCGCGACCACGAGTGGCCAGAGCAGGTTGTTCCACGAGTTCACGAACGAGAGGATGCCGACGGTCGCGATGGCCGGTCCGCACAGCGGGAACACGACGCGGAAGAAGATGCGCCCCTCGCCGGCACCATCGAGGCGGGCGGCCTCCAGCAGTTCGTCAGGGAGCTGCGCGATGAACTGCCGCATGACGAAGACGCCGAGCGGAGTGATCAGGAACGGCAGGATGAGACCCGCGTACGTGTTGGTGAGCCCCATTCCCGCGACGGTGACGAACAGCGGGACGAACAGGACCAGCGACGGAACCATGAAGGTCACCAGGACGGCCGCGAACACCACGCTACGGCCCGGAAACTGCAGCTTCGCCAGCGCGTATCCCACGGCCGAGCAGAGGACGACGTTGCCCACGACGATGGCGACCGACACGATGACGCTGTTGAGGAAGTAGCGGGGGAACTCCGCGTCCGAGAAGAGCTGGGCGAAGTTCTCTCCGGTGAACGCCTCCGGCCACCAGCTCTGTGACCGCAGGATCTCTCCGGTGGGCTTGAAGGCGCTCAGGAGGTTCCAGATCAGCGGGCTGATCGTGAGCAGGGCGCCGAGGGAAAGCAGGCCATAGAGCAACCAACGGGCCGCCGGGCCGGGACTGTCGGCCGCAGAAGCTTTCCGCTGGCGCTCTCGGGTGACGTTGTGGGTGAGCGTCGCGCGTGTCGGTGTCATGTGCGGCTCCTGAGCAGTCGGAACTGGATCAGCGACAGGAGGCTGATGATCGCGAAGAGGATGTAGCTGGCCGCCGCCGCAGTCGAGTACTTGCCGAACCCGAACTCGTCGTAGATGTACATCGCGGTGGTTCGTGTGGAGTCGAGCGGTCCGCCCTGCGTGATGACGAACGGCTCCTCGAAGACCTGCACGACGGCGACCGTCATGAGCACCGCGGCGAGCAGGACGATCGGAACCAGCATGGGCACGGTGATCGAGACGAGTCGCCGCCATGAGCTGGCGCCGTCGACCCGTGCCGCCTCGTGGAGTTCTTCCGGAATCGACTGCAGGCCGGCGAGGAACAGCACCATAACCAGTCCGAAGCAGCGCCAGACCACCAGGAGGATGATGGTGGGCAGCGCCCAGAACGGGTCGGCCAGCCAGGCGGGCCCGTCGATTCCGAACGCCGCGAGCGCGGCGTTGACGGTGCCCTCGTCGGCGAAGAGGAACTTCCACACGACGGCGATCGCGACGATGCCCGTCACCACGGGAACGTAGTAGACGGTACGGAAGAAGGCTTTCCCCCATCGGATGCCACGGTTGAGTGCGACAGCCAGTAGCAGGGCGATGACGAGAATGAGGGGCACGCTGACGACGACCACGACGGCGGTGGTCAGCAGCGACTGGAGGAAGTCCGGGTCGGTGAGGACGTCGACGAAGTTGGTGAGTCCGACGAACTCGACGTTGAAGGGCGTACGCAGGTCGCGGCTCGTCATGTCCGTCATGCTCATGAAGAGCGACCAGATGATCGGCCAGGCGTTGAACAGAACGAAGACGATGACGAACGGCAGGGAGAAGAGCCATCCCGCGACCGCCTGCGATCGGCGGGTCGCGGACCGGGCGCCCCGCGAGGGGGCGCCCGGTCTTGGCGTTCGCGGCCACTACTGTCCGGTTCCGATCTTCTCCGCCTCGGCCTGAATGGCCGCTGCCGCGTCCTGCGGAGTGGTCACGCCGCGCGCGAGCCGCTCCGCGTACGTCGCGAGCAGGTCGCGGATCTCAGTCCAGGTGAGCACCCGCGGCAGGGGGATGCTCTGCTCGAGTTGCGCGGCGAACGTCTTCGCCGTCGGACTCTTTGCGACCGCACCCGACGTCCACGGCGCCCGGGCAGCGGGAAGCACGCCGGCAACCTGGTACGCGGCGTCCTGACTCTCCGGGGAGGACACGTGGCGAAGGAACTTCCACGCGGTCTCCTGGTTGTCGGAGTCGGCCATCACGGCCAGACCCGAACCGCCCAGGTATCCGGCGCCCGTCGCGGGGCCGGCGGGGAGCGTGGCGACTGCCAGCTTGGACGGGTCGCCGCCAAGCGCGTCCAGGGCGAGGTCGTAGGAGTACGAGCCGGTCAGGTACGACCCGACGGTGCCGTTGGCGAAGCTCGCCTCCATCTCTCCCGGGGCAGTGTAGGCCGTCTGCGGGTTGGAGATGCGGTCACGGAAGAACGCCTGGTAGTGGTCGAGCGCCCGGACCACTTCCGGCGTGTCGAAGGTGAACTTGCCGTCCTTGACGACCGTTCCACCCGACTGGTAGATCATCGGGAGGATCGTCTGCCATGCGATGGTGCCCCGCGGTCCGATGTACGTCCCGTTCGCGGCGCCCGCGGACTGCAGCGCCTTGCCGAACGTGAGCGCCTCGGCCCAGGTGGTGGGGGCCTTGACGCCCGCCCGCTGCGCGAGGTCGGCACGGTAGTAGAACGACTGCACGGTGACGTACCAGGGCACCGCGTACTGGACACCGTCGAAGGTCACGGCCTCGACCGCCGCGTCGAAGAACTCACTGTTGTCGACGACGCCCTTGGGCACGGGTGCGATGCCCTTGGCGGCGACGAACGACTGCAGGCCCGTGCTGGGCTGGATGATGTCGGGGACCTGGCCGCTCGCGATGGCGGTGTCGATCTTCCGGGGCAACTCGTCGAAGGACACCGGGGTCACGGTGATCGTGACATCGGGGTTGGTCTTCTTGAACTCCTCCGCGAGCGCCGACAGGGCCTTCCCCTCGTTCGCCGCGGCCCAGATCGTGATCTTTCCGGTGGCTGGCGAGTCGTCGATCACGGCGACGCTCTCTTGCGCTGTTCCCGGGTCCGATCTCCCGCAGCCTGTCAGGACGAGAGCGGTTGCGGCGAGTCCGGCCGTGGCAATGGCGGCACGGCGCGGGAATCCTGTACTGAACACAACGAGATCTTCCTCACTGGGGGTGGTGGGGTGGGTTGTGGTCGTAAGTTCGGATCACTTGTCTGGCAATCATGCAGATGCCACTGGTGGACAACCTACGAGCGCCGCTACCATAGTGCAAGCTTCCGATAGAAGGAATCTTTCTTTCGCAATGCGGAAACGGCCGAACGACCCTATACCGGACACCTCGCGGCCCTCCCAGCAGAGAAGGTCGTCCGGGTGGGTCGCGACGACTTCGCGTACGTGGGACGCGCCGGGCACGCATCCGGGTGGCGTCGATGACACGGAGACCACCGACAAGAAGGCTGATGCGATGACCGAACTGATCGAGATGTCGCCCCCGGGCATTCACCCCGCTCGCCCAGGGCGGGATCCTGGCGAACGGTCACGCCCGCCGTGCGACGCCGAGCCGGGGAGCCTCGCCCGGATCTCCGGGGCCCGCCCAGGTACCGCGCCGAACGCCGTCGACGCCGACGGACCCGAAGCGTCGACCGAGGTACGGCGATGAGTCAGGACCCCCCGGCCGGGCCGGCGCCGGTCACGCGCGGGCTGCTGGGGTTCACGATTCTCTATGGCCTCTACGCGCTGGGAACGCTGGCCACGTCGCTCATCGGCTGGTCCGTGCCCGGAGCAGTGATCGGCCTGGTCATGCTGCTCGCGATGCTCCAGACACCCTGGGGCGCCCACATCGAGCAATGGGTCGGCGGAGTCGGCACGATCCTCGTCGGCCTGCTTCCGTTCCTGCTCGTCCCGGTCGCCGCAGGCATCGTCACCGAGGCCGACGCCCTGGCCGCAGAGTGGGTCGGCAGCGCTGTCACGGTCATGGCTGGCTGGTTCGTCGCCATCCTCGTCACCACGCTGGTCGCGCGGTGGTCGCTTGGGCGTGGACGGCGATGACGGACATACCCGCCGACGCTTCGCTGCTGGGCGTCATGACGACTCTCGTCGCGTGGACGCTCGCCGAGACCTTCGCTCGGGCGTTTCCCGTGACCCGGCGATTCGTGCCCCCGATCCTCGTGGCGGTGGCCCTCGTCGCGCTGTTCCTGACGTGCACGCACCTCCCCTACGCGCAGTACGCGAAAGCGTCCGAGCCGATCTCGTTCCTTCTCGGTCCAGCGGTCGTCGCGCTCGCGCTACCCATCCACCGTCACCGGAGGGAGGTGGCGGCCAGCCTGCCGGGGCTCCTGGCCGCATCCATCACCGGGATCTGTGCCGCCGTCGCCGCGTCGTTCGTGATCGCGGTGACGCTACGTGCCGACCCGAACATGCTCGTCGCGCTCCTGACGACCCAGGCGACGTCACCGGTGGCAACCGCCGTGGCAGGCAGCCTGGGCGGGCCGGCGAGCCTGGCGGCGGTCCTCGCGATCATCAGCGGAATCCTGGGCGCGGTCGCCGGACCGGCCCTGTTCCGTGCCTTCCGGATCACCGACCCCCGTGTGCGCGGTCTTGCGCTGGGGATTTCGTCACACGCGATCGGGACCAGCCGCGCGTTCGACATGGACGCCGAAACCGGCACCTACGCAGCGATCGGCATGGCATTCGGCGCAGTGCTGGTCCCGGTGATCATCACCCTCGTCGCGGCGATACCCTGGCTTGCGACCTTCCTCCCGTAGCGGCTCAGGCCCCGCGCCGCTGCCCGGGCGAAGCTCAGCGCTACGGAGCCCTCACGGCCACCTTCGACACCATCAGCTACGCCAGACAACGTAGCGTGACGGCGAGTTAAGTTTCGCTTATCGGGCTGTGGATCAACGAGGAAAGCTCAGTACCTTGCCCGAATGCGACACATCAAGACCGCGATCGCCGCGCTCATCTTGGGTCCGCTGGCCTGGGTCCTGCTCGCCGCCGGGCAGGGCCGGTCCCTGCGGGTGTTCGAGGATGCACAGGAAAACGGTGGCGTGCTCGATCCCCACGCTCTGCTGAAGCCGTTGCTGGTGCTGGCAGCCGCTGGCCTTCTCCTCGGGCTTCTCGCGACCGTCCGGATCTCCCCGCTCGGCTCAGTGCTGATCGGCCTGGGGTACTCGGCCAGCTACGCAGGTCTGCTCTTCAGCCCGGCACGGGTGCTGGACCTACTCAGTCACAAGCTGAGCGTGGCGGGTTACCAGATCGACGTACTCACCCCCGTACGGACCGGGACGACGCTGTTGCTGGGCTCGCTGCTCCTGGTCGGGGTAGCCAGTGTCCAGCGGTGGCGGCGCTGGCCGCAGTCGGACGCCGATGAGCCGACAGCCGATGTCCCAGCCAATACCATTCCGCCGGTGTCAGAACGGGACCGCCCGCTCGACGCGGATGGATTCCGCCCGCTCGACGCCGACCGGCTCGGCTCGCCCAAACAGGCTGAGAATCCGACGAAGCCGGGTATAGCCGACGAACCGGAGCCAGCGATGGCCCACGGCCCACGCTGGATCGATTCGCTGCGCAGCGATTCCACGGGCGAGCCCTGGCAGTCGGACGCGACGCGCTGGCAGACCCCGCCGCAGAGGAAGGGCTACCCGAACTGACCGAGAAGCCCACGTCAACTGTGGGTCGAAGAGATCACCCCCGAGGAAGGATCACGCCGCACACCATCCACCGATATCAGATGGAGAGACATGGAACGTCAGTTGATGCGGTGTCCGTCGGGATCGACGATGACCACCTCGATGCCGTTGGCGGTGAAGGCCGCGATCACAGCGGAATCCGCCTGGTGGTCGGTGACGAGGGTCCACTTGCGCGACAGCGGAGCCCAGGCGTGGAATGGTTGGCGGAGAAGCTTTCCCGCGTGCACGAGGACGTAGACCTGTTCGGCGCGGCGCGTCATCAGCTCCTTGAGCCGGGTCTGCTGCAGATCCGCTTCGCAGATCCCGCCGTCGGGAGTGACCCCGTCGGCACCGAGGAAGGCGCGGTCGAAGGTCGACTTCTCCAGTGCCGCCTCGGCCAGCGGGCCGACGAATCCCTGGCTGAGATGCCGTAGCGTCCCACCCAGGCATTCGACGTGCACGGCGTCCACGTCGGCGAGCTCCTGAAGGGCCGTGAGGCCGGTGGTCGCCACGGTCAGCGCGGTTGCCGAACGCAACTCGTGGGCGAGCGCACCCACGGTCGACCCGGCGTCGAGCAGGACGGTCTCGCCGGGGCGAATCTGCGCCGCGGCCCAACGGGCAATGCCCCGCTTCGCCTCGAACGCCTCGCCCGTACGTTGCCGCAGTGACGCCTCGGGATGCGCGTTGGGGGCGATGGCTCCACCCAGGGTGCGGGTCAGCCGTCCCTGGGAGGTCAGCAGGGCGAGGTCGCGGCGAATCGTCGAGGCCGTCACGTCGAACGTGCCGGCCAGCTCCTCCACAGTGGCCAGACCCGTGGTCATGGCCAGTCGTACGATCTCGTCGCGTCGAGCTCGTAGGCGGTCGATCGCAGCAGACCCTTGCTCACCGGACCGCGCGACAGATCCGGGCCGCTGAGAACGCTGGTCCGGGTGGTGCTTTGGAACGCCACACCGGGTTCACATTGACCGTCAGAAGGGGTGCTTGCCAGGCTGCCCCGAGCCGCTGTATCAGGCCGTACTCGCTACTGATATGCCTGAAATTCGCTCCGGCGAGAAAGTCGATCACCTTGTCGTGGACCATCCGCCGGCCAAGTAACTCGACGTGGAGGGACGGCACCTCGACCACGGGGATCTCGGTGAACCGACCTGGTGTGGACTCCGCCGCGGTGACGGTCGGCAGGAAGGCGACCACTCGCACGCCTGGAATCGGACACATGGTCTGGAAGCGATAGAACGGCGCGTCTTCTAACAGTGAGCGGACGAATGGCTCGTCTGGCTGGTCGTCGGTTCCGGAACCCAGGTTCGCGAGTGTGTACATGCCGCGTAGCAGCCAGCCGGTGGCTACTCCATAGCCGGAGTCGGCGGCCGATGGCGGATAGTACGCCCGGCCGGTGCGGACCAGCGGGCTGAGCATCAGCAGCGCTGCTACCGCTGGCTTCGGGCTTCGCAGGTAGGTGCGGGCCACCATCGCCCCCTCGCTCTCCCCGACCAGGGCGATCGGCCGGCCGGTCCGCCGGTGTACGGCCTCGACCTGCGCGGCGAGCATCTGCGCGCTGGACTCCAAGGACTGGTGGGTGGCGTTCGACCGGTACGGCAGCGGACGGCCACCCGAGTCCAGGCCGTTGTACGAGAATCGCTCCACGTTCGGATCCGCCGAGGGTCGGCCATCGTACGCGGAATTGTGTCCGGCCAGCAGGATCACCGCATAGGGCACCCGCTGGGGTAGCGGCTGGGTGAAGATCGGTGGCGAGAACGTGTTCGTCTCGCCGTCGCGCTGGGTGAGCGCCTGCGCCACCAGCGGGATGGCCAGGGTCAGCACCACGACGATCGGTACCACCGGCACCCGCCGCAACCGCACGTGGGAGGGGAGCACGGCCGCCCGCACGGTCCGGTTCCACATCAGGCCGTTGACCATCCCGACGGCCACCGCGACGGCCGGTGTCCACGCCTCATCCGCGCTCCACACCAGTCCCCCGGCGACGGTGATGACCACGAAGTTGAGCAACGACCAGCCGAACAGCTCCGCCGTTGGCAGGCCACGCCACCAGCCCGCACCCACCGCCATCCGCTGCAGGAACGGGGCCAACATCACCATGGGGATCAGCGAGGCGAACAGAACCCAGGACAGCGACACCACCGACGCGGCCACCGCGAGCGCAGCGAACGGCGCGACGATGGCAGCCGTCAACGCCGCTACGCCGAGATTGCGCAGCAGCAGGGTCCGCCGTGATGGCCGGGGCCTCCTGGCCGGCCAGGACAGACCGACCAACACTGCGGACAGCGCCCCGCGCACCATGATCGCCCCCACCAGCCCGAGCCCGAAGACCCACCAGGAGTTGTGGTAGACCAACAGCCAGCGCATGTCGTGGTAGGAGTCATACGGCCAGACCGCCGTGCTCTGCCCGATCAATCCCTCCGCCTGCCGGAAGCCGATCAACACCAGTACGAGGGACTCGGCCAGCGGGACGACGGCGGCGACCCCAAGCAGTGCAAACAGGCGCCAACGGCTCAGCACCCCTCCTCCTTCAAGCAGGCGAGGCTTCGCGCCAATTCTTCCGCGTTCCCGATCTCGATGAGGACGCTTTGGTCAGACCCGTCCGTCACGCCGCAATACAACAGGTAGGTGAGATCACCGATCACCTGGGGCACGACAAGGGCGACCCGGTGCGGATCGAGGTGCCCCGCGACCGTGATGGCAGCGAGGTGTATGGCGCGGACGTGTCGCGGCAGACGATCTCCACGATCACCGGCAAGGTCGTCGAGGGCATGACGGCGGACCGGTCGGGGGTGGGTCACCGGACCGCCGGTGCCTGCTCGCGCATCACGTAGAGGCCCTTCTGCACGTCGACGAGCAGGGTGCCGTACGGACCGTAGATGACCGCTGTGACGTCGTAGCGGTACTGATGGAACGTCCGCTTCGCCTCCACGTTGCGCTCGTTCACCTCGCTCATCTCGGCCGCGTGGGCCTCACCGTCCTCGCGACCGACGCCGAAGCCGTCGCCGTTCCAGCCGAGCTTCTTGATGTCGCCGGTGGGATCGCCGGTCTGCGGGCCGAACGAGAACCCCCAGCCCGAGGAGGAATCACCCTTGTTGATCGGGCCCGCCTCGTTCTGCTGGTATCGCCGGGCCTTCTGCTCGAAGGCCAGCGGCCGGCCGTCCTTGTCGACGTAGAACTCCGCCCGCCGGATGTCCAGCCCGAGGGTGACGCCGGCGCCCGGAACCTGGTAGCGGTGTTCGAGCAGCGGCACGAGACGCGATCGCAGCATCATCTCGGACGCATGGTGCGCCATCAGGCGGTCGAAGTCGCTGCCCCCGTGCACGCCCGGCACCCGCCAGGCGCCGTCGGCGCCCAGGTCCAGGCCCTGCCGCAGCCGCGGCGGTCGGGTGGTCAGCGCCGCCCAGCGTTCGAACTCCCGGGCCACCCGGTTCAGCCGCCACGGATGGAGGTCGCGGTCACCGACCAGGTCGTCGTTCAACCGGGGCCGGGTGGCGCGGGGTTCCGCCCACCGGGGTGTCGGCCGGCCGTCGCCGGTCGGGGCCGGGGCCGGGGCTGGCCCCTGCCAACTCCCCGGCTGTTCGGCCGTCGGCCGGGTCAGGTATCGCGGCACGATGAGCCGGACGTCCCCGGCGACCTGGACCTGCTCCTGCCAGCCGATCCCGGGCAGGTTGTCCCAGAGGTCGCGGACCGACCGTTCCAGGTTCGGCTGCCAGAGGCCGGCGAGCCAGGCGCTCCCGAACAGCACGTTGCGCACCGAGTCGAGCACGTACGTGACCGCCTGGGGCATCTCCGTGGTCAGCGTCATGTCGATGGTGAAGTCCAACGGGTACTCGACCTCGTGCGACTTCTTGGGTCCGGTCCGGAAGATGTCCTTGGACTCGGACTGCGTGCCGCGTTCACTGGACTCCGCGCTCTCCCGCCCGTAGTCACCGTGCCCGCCGAGGACGCTGCCCTCGTCGTTCCACGCGCCCCGACCGGAGAAGTTGACGAGCCCACCCCACGACGATCCGGAGGTTTCCGTGTTGGACTGGGCGTCGTGCGTCTCCCCCCGCAGGGTGAGGCTGACCTGCTCTCGCGGGCGGTCGCTCGACTGCGCGTCGGACGGGTTGGCGCTGACCCGCACCCACAGGTACTGGGTGGTGTGATAGGGCGTGGGCACCGGGAACCAGCCGTACACACCCTGGCCGGACAGCGGAAGGTACTGCGGCTCCAGGTTGCGGGAGGAGAATCGCTTTACCAGCGCGCGCCGCAGGTGGTCGGGGATACTCTCGCCGGAGGCGAACAGGCCACGCTGCCGCAGCCGTCGCAGGATCGTGTCCAGCACCGCGTTGGCCCGCAACCGCTCGGGGTGCCCCACGGCGGGCAACAGCTCAGGGTCGATGATCTCGCGCGACGACGCCGGGTCGGCTGCCTGCGTCCGGGGACGGTACAGCCCCAGATCCTCGGCCGCGCGATCGGTCGCCAGGAGATCCACCGCGTCGTCGGCGTCCAGGTAGACGGGAGCGGTGGCCGTGGTCTCGCCGCCCCTGGTACGCAGGGCGGTGACCTCGAAGACCACCCGGCCGTGATAGGCGTGGACGACGTCGTTGTAGGTGGCCCGGGTGATGTCGATGGCGCCGTAGTCCCTGCCGTCCGAGCCACCGAACGACACCCCACCCTCGACGTACAGGCCGCCGCCGACACGGCCGCGCTCGCGCGCCTTGTCCGAGTCGACGCTGTCCGAGTCGACGCTGTCCGGGCCGCTCTTCTTCGCGGTGGCCGCGTGGTTGAGGTACTGGCCCCCGACGCCGGCCTTGCCGCCGAGGCTGAGTTCGTTGCTCGTCCCGGAGGCATGGCTGATCGCCGACTGCCGGTACTGTTCGAGTTCGACACCGTCCGCGCTGTCGATGCCGTCGCTGCTGTACTGGTACGTCAGGCCCGCCGCGAAGAACCGCTCCCGGATCCGGACGGCCTGCTGGTACCCGTCGTGGGCGGGCAGTTGCAGCTCCCACCCGTGCTCCTCGACCGCCTCCGGGAACCCGCCGGCCAGTTCGGAGCCGGCACCGAGATCGAAGATCGTGTCGGGCCAGTTCATCGGCTCGTCGAACCACTCGTCGGGCAGGCCGTTCACCTGCTGGTACAGCCGCGCCGCAGTGGCGGGCAGCTCGGGCACGTACCGGAAGGCCGCGTACATGCCGGCGCTGCCCTGGACGTCCAACGGCAGGTGCGGCGGCCGGCCGGCCGGTGCCCACGCGGAGTCGGGTCGCGGGCTCGTACGGGTCACGCCCGCGGCGTCGAGCTGCGCCGTCGTGACGGCCCGCTCCTCGCCGGTGCGCGGATCACGCGGCACGTGCTCGACCGGCACCGCGATGTGGGTCGCCACCTCGGCGCCGTGTCCGGTGTCGACCAGCCAGGTCTCGCGGGGTCCCCAGCCGCTCTCCGTCTGCTCACGGATCACGACCTCGAACACCGTACGGTAGCGGTGGTCGACGACGTCGCCGACGGTCTCGGTCCGGCGGTACTCCTGCACCACCTGGCTGAGCTCGTGCTCCTTCGACCGGGTGTGCTCCGCTGTCACGCCGAGCCGGGGGAAGAACACCCTCCCCTGGTGTTCCGTCCCGCTCTCCGGCGTCTGCCCGTTCCGGTCGGACTGCTCGACGGTGCCCACCGGGTTGGACACCCGACCGCCCAACCGGCCGCTGAGGCTGCCCTCGGTCGACCGGGAGGCCGACGTGGTGGCTCCGGTCAGCGCACGGGCGTTCACCGTCATCGGGTATTCCGGACTGTCCAGCAGTTCCCTCCGGTGCTCGGTCACCAGGATCTGGTACCGCTCACCGCCGACCCGCACGGTGAACTTCTTTCCGGCCTGCGTCCGCGTCGGATCGGCCTCCATCGCGGCCCGACCCACCTTCGCCAGGACGGTGCGGCGCGCCACCGCGCCGATGTCGGCGCGCCCCGACTTCTGTC
Source organism: Micromonospora pallida (assembly GCF_900090325.1). Classification (NCBI taxonomy): domain Bacteria; kingdom Bacillati; phylum Actinomycetota; class Actinomycetes; order Micromonosporales; family Micromonosporaceae; genus Micromonospora; species Micromonospora pallida. The sequence goes on from NZ_FMHW01000002.1 coordinate 3,299,631, forward strand.
GCAGCACCGACTCCACCAGGTCGGCGACCTGTTCCGCCCCGGGCATGTTCGCCGCGATCCCCAGACCCTGGCCACGCCGCATCGCCAGCGCCAGCGGCTCGCGCGCCGCCGGGCCGGCGGGAGGCACGTACGCCTGCCGCGCCTGCGGCGCCCGGAGCACGCGCGGCGACAACCGGACGGCCACCTCGTCCGCCGGTGTCGGAGCCGGTACCGGGGTCGCGGCGGCCGGCGTGATCACCGCCCGCGGCCGCCCGGTACCCGGCCCACCGAACTCCGGGGTGAAGACCGTCCCGAAGACGCTGCGCTCGAACTGCTGCGCCTCGCTCACCGGCACGCCCAGCTCCGCGACCACCCGCCGGGTCACCGGCGC